>CAJCCF010000386.1 GCA_903960845.1 uncultured Verrucomicrobiota bacterium
ACGCCGGTGAGGAGGAGTTGGCCGAGGGACATGGTAAGTTGAGGGCGGGGAAAGAGTGGTCTTGGATCCAGCAATCAAAGCCAAGAGACTTCCTCCACTCAACGTTTCTTTTCGCCTTGCGCCTGCTTTCTCCCTGCTGACTCACTGCAGCCTTGGATGTCACTAAAGTCGAGGTGCCGTAAAGAATTGTGGCAACTCAACAACTCAAGAAAAAAGCCAGAAGCGTGAGCCTCTGGCTTTTTGGTGTAAGGAGATGGATTGGATCTTACTTCGCCGGGAAGGGGCTCTTGATCATGGCCTTGAAGGCGTCGCTGACTTTGCCCACGGCGTCTTTGGGGCCGGTGAGCTTGATGAAGACGGGAGCGTCAGTTCCAGGAACGATGGCACCGAGCAGGGTGTAGTTTTCCTTCGGGGTCTTCGGGCCAAACATGGCTCCATCGTTGTAAGTGCCGGTGGCGGTGACGAGGGTGACTTTGGTGCCATTGGCATCGAGTTCCTCGGTCTTGGACTCCGGCGGGCTGGCGAACTGGCCGAGCCAGCGATCCACATTGGCTTTCGAATCACCGCCCTGGCCTGCGCCAAAGTAGTAGAAGACGGCTTCGAGCGGCTTTTCAGCGCCTTCGACGGTGATGTTCAGGGTGCCTGCGCGCATCGGGCTGGTGGGTGGCACGGAGGCCCAGGCGGCAGGATAGGTGAAGTTCAGACCGGCGACGGGAAGCTTGCCCTCTTCGGCAAATGTGGTGGCGCTGAGAGCGACGAAGGTGAGGAGGCTAAGGATGAGTTTCATGATCAGGGTTGGTGCGGGGTGAATACGATGAAGGCGGACTCGCGTCCGCCTTCAAGAATCAAAGTTACTTAGTGACGTGCATCACGCCCTTCATCAGCAGCCAGTGGCCGGGGAAGGTACACATATAAGGATAGTCACCTGCTTCGGCAGGGGCGGTGAACTCGATGGTTTCATTCGCGTTCGGCATGACTAGCTTGGTGTGAACGAGGATGTCATCCTTCGAGGCATCGGGGATATAGCTTTTCGCCATTGCCTGAGGATCGGTCATCATGGCGTTGGCCTGGGCACCGACGGCCATTTCCTTGCCGGGCTTGATGAGGATGAAGTTGTGCGGCTGCGGGGCGATGCTGCCCGTGTTGTTCAGCGTGAGCTTCACTTTCTGACCAGCCTTGACGCTGAGGTCGGTCTTGTCATAGCCGAGCGGGTTGGAGGCGTGTGGTTTTAGCTCGATAACGGCGACGCTGGCGTCCTGGGCGGAGGCGAGCATGGCAAACACGGAGAGGGCGGAGATGGCAGCTAGTTTTTTCATGGGGGCTTGAATAGAGGGGGGGAGTGCTAATCGGGCGTCTTCCTGCGGTATTTTCAACCTTTTTTACCTGCAATGCAGCAACTGCGTCAAACGGAGCACGTGGACGCCGCCAAACCACTCACCCGCGTGATGGACGCAGGCGGTGGATGGTAATGACTGAGGGTGAACAGTCCAGGCTTCAGGCTGTGTGCTGGATTTCAGCGCGGTTCAGGTCTTAAACCTGCTCAAGCATGTACTTGATCAAATCGGTCGAAGTCACCAGTCCGACAAGCTTTGTTCCATGCACCACGGGAATGGAGTGGAACTCTCCTTTGGCCAAAATCTCGGCCGCATCCCGGACACTGGCGTTATCAGCCAGAGTCACCGGATTCTTCTGCATGAGTTGCTCAATGGTGAAGGTGTGGTCAAGCGTCGCATCCACCGTGCGCTGATCGGCATTGAAGGTGTCGCCAAAGCTCACCCGGAGCATGTCCGACCAGCTGATGATGCCCATGAGTTGATCACCACTCACCACGGGGATGTGATGCACACCATGCTGCGTGGCGAGTTGACGCACTTTGGATACCGGGTCGCCGTGATGAACGGTGACAAGGTTTGTGCTCATGATTTTGGAAATGGGTTCGGAACGTTTCATGGGGGTCTTGGTTGGTTGGGTCGTTGGGGCCGCGATCCTCTGTCATGACGGCACTCGCCGCTCTTCCTTGGTTGCTGTTCAATGAGCGCAGTTTGCTTGGCACCGCGAACCTTGAAATACCCCGGAACAATGAAAGGCGACAGCCCACTCGCTGCCGCGCGCACCCCGCACACCGGTCGCCATCCTGCTTGCCTGAACGGTGGAGCCGCTCTAAATGGACGCATCATATATGACCGACCTCATTTCCAACCCCGCCGATCTCCAACCCACCACGCGCTGGCAGGAGACTGTCTGGGCCTACACCGCCGAGGAAGCACTGGCGGATCACACGACGAAGGCACGCCTCTGCGTGGCGACATTGCTGCCATTCAAGGATAAAAAGCCCGACTGGGAAGGCCTGATCAAAAGTGTGCGCTGGATGCAGCAATGCGGCGACTATTACGGAGTGGAGATGGTCTTCGTGCTGAATGCAGACACGGGTTACATCTTTGATCTGAGCAACGAAATGTATGCGGAAGTGCTGGAGCGTTTTCGCGCTGCGTTTCCGACGACAAAATTTATCGCCGGCATCACGGCACGCGGGGCAGAGAAGGACGAGGTATTTAAAGCCGAGCGTTACTGGCCACTGCTCGACATTGCCCAAAGCCATGACCATTGCGAGGTGATGATCATGACCTCGCGCCTGCTGAACATCCTGGAGCCCGAGGCGCGACGCGATGCCTATTTTGAGATCGCCGAGCATGTCACCCATCCGGCCATCGCCCACGCGCTGGAGCCTTCCTTTGTGCCCTGGGCCACGCCATATGAACCATGGCTGCTGCACCAGATCGCGAATCATCCAAAGTACGTTGGCGGAAAGGTCAGTACTCTTGATGAACCGCACTTCCTTTACTGGGCGGCGATGTGCAAGGATCTGAAGCTGCCTTTTGCCCCGCACAGCGGCGATGATTACGGCATCGCCACCGCGATCCGGCTCGGATTGCCGCTGCTTATCGGTGCAGGTGTCAGCGCCTGTCCTCTCATTGCCGCGGCGCGTGACATGTGGCTGCTCGACAGTGTGGCGGACAAGAAATTCAAAACCGGCACCGGCCGCTTCGACACGAATGTTTACAAGCTCTTCGAGGCTTTCCAATCCTTTGAAGATCTCGTGTTTCGGCTTGATGAGCGGATGAGCGCGTCCCCCTACAAGCACAGCACTGCGCATGTGCTGCACCGCCTCGGTTTGATCGACACACCCGAACCGCACCCCGACTGCAAAGATCTGCGCGGTGCCGATGAGGCCCGGCGCATGGAAGAGGCGATGCGCCGTCCCCTGCGTGTGGCGAAGAGGCTCGGCATCCCCTACTTTGAGCGACAGGCCTAGAATCGACGCAGTCTTGCTGACCTACCTCTTCCACCGGCCGGATTTTGTTTTGTCGACAATGAATGATCGGCGTATCCTCGCGTCGAAGAATGCGCCTGCCTGGAAACGCAGCCCCAAACACATCCACGCCATGAAAACATCACTTCGTCGAATCATCCCGGTCGGTGCTTTTGGCATCGCCCTCACGATCTCCTCCTGTGTCAGTCCCTATTACGGAGCTTATGGGCCGGGCCCGCAAAACGGTGCCGTGGCCGGAGCCATCGGCGGTGGTGCCGTGGGCGGCATTATTGGCAATCAGAGCGGTCGCGGGCTGGAGGGTGCGGCCATCGGCGCCCTTCTCGGAACCCTCGCTGGATCGGCCCTCAGCGCCAACCAGCCGTATTATGGTTACAACGGCGGCAATTACGGCCGATCCTATGGCTACAGCCGCCCGTATTACGGGGGATACAACCGTCCTTACTATGGCGGTGGTTACGGATGCCGCCCCACAGGCTACAGCAGTGTCTCTTTTGGTAGCGGTTTCGGTGGCGGCTATGGAGGCAGGCCCTTCGGCGGTTACGGCGGAGGCTTCAACCGCCCCTGCTGGTAAACCAACGATGTGTTTAAACCCTCACGAAGCCCGGCCCGCCCGTCCGGGCTTTTTCTTGGTCACACGTTTCTTCGCCGCGGGCTCCGGCCCGTCAGTCAATGCCGCATCCATCGCGATATCAATCCCAAACAGCGCCGACAGATCAGCGCCTGCCAGCTCGCTGTCGTTGCCAAGATCAGCCATCGTCGTGGAACTGGCGCTGGAAAGAAGCTCTGCCTGATCGACACCGCGCAGGGTGAAGAGCAATTCGGGCTTGGTATCCAGGAGAACTCCCACGCCGTAGAGCACGGCGGAGACATGCTTGCACATGTCTGCGTAGTCGGGGCAGGAGCAATCGAAACGAATCTCTTTCGGCTTTGGGAACAAACCGTGATCGGGGTCGGTCAGCACCTGCATCAGGCCATCGCCCAACTTTCCAGCGAGCAGGTCGAGCATGGAACCGACCTGGCCAGCACTGGATTTCACGATCGCCTGCCATTGTTTGTTCGGCAGTGGTTGGATATGAACGCGGGTGTCATAGAGCTCCGACCCTGCGACGATGGCACTGAGATTCCCGGGTGTGATTTCCAGGTTATAAACCTTCCCCTGCCTCAAATAGCTGCGTCCGCGTGGAAGACGGGACTCATACTGCTGATAGGACTCAAGGTGACGGCACCAGGCTTGCCCCCAGAAGGTCGTGCTCAGCTTCTTTGAGCCGGCAGGTGCTGCCAGCACCTCAAAACGCTCGCCCTTCTTCTGCCGCTTCGCGATTTCCCGCTGGAGCTTGTCTTTGCGTTCCCGCGCTTCGTTGTAATCCCAGAACATGCCGCTTGATGCATCCGTTGAGGGTTGCTTACCTTCTCCACTGATACATCCAGCGCTCGGAGATGACTTTGTCGCCATCCTTCAGTTCGCTGGTCATTTCGAGAAGATTGGTCTTGGCGGGAACATCGAGTTTGAAGAAGGCGCGCCAGCCACCGGTCTCGGGATTGAACATGACGCGCTTATCCAGAACCTTGCCCTCGCCATTGCTGAGGATGACATCAATGTCAGGTACCCAGTCGCGCGGTTTGTCGGTCTTGAGGCCGCCTTTGGTGAAATCAACGACGTAAAGGTGGTCATCGCTGTCCATGACGAAACCACGGCGGGTTGAGGTGACTTTGCACAGCAGGCCTGGAAGCTGCTCATCAAGCCAGGCGAGCCGGTACTCAAAACTGAGCGGTTCCTGTGGCGTGGCAGGCAGAACGGCGGGACGCCACATGGCCACAATGTTATCCCAGGTCTCCTCACCCGTGGACAATTCGACAAGCACGACGGCTCCCTTGCCAAATCCCTTTGTCGGCTCCACCCACACCGCAGGCCGGCGGTGATAGACGGCCTCAAGATCCTGGAAGTTCTTGAAGTCACGGTCGCGCTCAGCGAGGCCGAAACCCTTGAGCTTGTCCATTTCAAAAAGACTCAGGCGCAGGTCACGGCCCACATCCAGAGGCCGCCAGATGGACGGACCGCCATCGACCTCGATCTGCAACCCGTCACTGTCATGCACCTCGGGGCGGAAGTCGTAGGGCTTCGGATGGCTGTTTTCGCCGAACCAAAACATGCTGGAGAAGGGGGCGATGCCGAGCATTTCGACGGGCTGCCGCAGATGCAGTGTGACCTTCACCAGTGTCTCCGTGGTCTTGCCGGGTTTGACGTCAAACTGATACGCGCCAGTGATGCTCGGGCCATTGAGCAAAGCGAAAACGCGGAAGTATTGATCACCGAGCTTGGGCTCCTGAAACCAGAAGTGAGTGAAGTCGGGGAACTCTTCCGGTTTGCCTCCGATCGTGTTCACCGCCACGCCGCGCGCACTGATGCCGTATCCCAGTTCCGTGGTCACGGCGCGGAAGTAACTGGCACCCATGAACACCATGAACTCAAAGGGCTTCTTCATCATCGAATCCGGCGCCAGCACACGGAATCCGGCATAGCCTGCAGGGCTGATCACTTTTTCCGGCACCTTCAGGTCGTCATAATCGAACAGGCTTTGACTGAAAGGCACGCCCTTGGTCTGGATGCCCTGGATGTTGTGAAAGACGACCGGCTTCTTGAACATCCAGCCGGGATGGAAGAACTCGACGCGGTACACATCCCCGATGTTTGCAAAGAGTGCTTTGTCACGCAGGAAACGGATCTTGCGATGGCCGTCATATTTGAGCCCCTCGAAAAAGGGATCAAGCTTCTGCGCCGGCGCCACATAAGGTTTCAGCGCCATCTGCGCGGCCAGCTTTTGCAACGAGGCAAAGTCCATCACATCCATCGGTGTCATGTCCGCCGCATGCGTGACGAGACTGAAAGCGGCGAACAAAGCGGAGATGTAGAGCCCTGAGGCACGGTAGGCAGTCATAGGTGGAGAGGAAAAGCCCTCTAGCATGGCCCGTGCCTATTGCGAGTCAACCGCGCGGGATGGCTCATCTGTCCATCCGTTGCAGGCCTGCCCCGGCGACTCCGGACACGATTGCCGTTTGGCCTGATGCGCAGGTTTCAACGGACTGCTCGAGCCTCGACTGGAACCGCTCCCAGGCATGAAGACAGCGCCGCCGGAAATCCGCTGGGCTCACCCCGAGCGCACGCAGCGCCAACCGGTGATCCCAGGCAACCACTGTCGCGGTGACGGCATGGATCGCCTGAAACTGACAGCGCCATAACCAACGACCAATGGGTGAGAAAGTGGCCACCCGTTCACTCAGGAACTCACGTTGAAAGGCAAGATGCTTCATCTCATCACGCAGGATTTTCTGCGACATGCGATGTACCACCGGATCATCGGCCCGCAGATACAACGTCCCGTAATACACCTCGGCGATCAGCTCCGCGGTCAGCAGCACCTGGACGGCGAATTCAAGATTCACCAGGAAGCGCAAGCGGCGGAAGACTGAGTTCGTCCACTGCTTTGTCAGCAGCGTGCCGCCAAGATGCCCGACCACCCGGGCCAGCAGTTGCGAATGGCTCTGCTCTTCAGCGATAAAAAGATCAATCGCCCGCTGATAGCCGCGAAAATTCTCCAGTGGAGCAACCTCGCGGGCATAGCGTCTCAATCGCGAACCCGTCCCTGATTCACCGAGCTGAAAAGTGGCGATGGATGCCGCCAAAGGCCCGCGCACAGACTCCGGCAGGGCACATGGCACATCGGGCAATTCCAGATGGTCATTGAGACGTGTGTTGATTTCGAAATGATGGATCCAGGCTTGTGTATTCATGGGTGTTTTAAGTTTCAGTTCGTCGTTTGAAGTGTTTGTAAAAGTTCGCGGATCACGCAGCCATGCATTGCAGCCGGTCCATCACTGCACGGATCGTTTCATCCATCGTTGAGGTGCCGGCAGTGACCCCGACATCACGGACGTCTGCGAACCACGCCGGCTCCAACTCCTCCGCCGTCTCGACCTGATGCGTCCGGACTCCAAGTTCCCGCGCCTTGTCCGTAAGTTGCCGCGTGTTGTTACTGTTCCGCCCGCCAATGATGATCACTACCTCACAGGAGCGGCACAGCTCTTCCAGAGCCGACTGGCGCTGCTTCGTCGGATGGCACACGGTGTCCACAAACCGCACTTCGGAGGCTGCATGATGCCGTTTGATCGCCTCAATCAACTGCAGCACCGCATCCAGCGGCTGCGTGGTTTGGGAAATGATCCCAAGCCGGGCATGATCAGGAATCAAACCAATCTCCCCGGCGCTGAGCAAAACACTCGCCTGAGGATAATCACCAATCAGTCCGCGAACCTCCACATGCTGCCTTTGCCCGATGACCACCGGGTGGTAACCCTCCTCCACCAGCATCGAAAGGGCCGCATGCGCCTTCCGCACCAGAGGGCAGGTCGTGTCGGTGATCTCATGACCCGAACTGCGCCAGGCGTCCCGATGCCGATCTGATGCCCCATGCGCGGTGATCACCACGCGACGGGTGCTCGATGAGTCCAACTGCTCAAGATTCCCCGAGCGCACGCCGAGCGTCTTCAGATGCGCTTCCACCACCGGATTGTGCACAAGCTGACCGAGTGTGGTCACCGGTCCGCGCATGGCAGCTGCGTGAGTGGCACGTAGAGCGTCGCGAACGCCGAAGCACATGCCGTAATGTTGAGCGAGATGGAGTTTCATGGGGAGGTTGCCGGAGGCTTGTTTGTTAGGGTGGTTGTTGGGGATTAACTTTGCGATACAAAGTGATTGGATAAAAAACTGTCTCAGCCTTCTGATTTCATGGCCTTCACGATGCTTTCGAGAATGTCCAGGTAGCTCTTGAAGGCCTTGCGGCCGGCGGGGGTGATCTTGTAGGTCGTGCGCGGGCGGGTGCCGGATTCATCACGGTCCTCCTTCACAAATCCGGCGGTGCTCAGAATGCGCAGGTGGCTGATCAGATTGCCATCGCTCATGCCCAGTTCCGCCTTCAGATCCTGAAAAGCCCATTCACCACGCCCGGCCAGCAGCGTCATGATCGAGAGACGCGCCTTCTCGTGGATCGTTTTGTCGAGCTGGTCGAAGTCGATCATTCTGCGGCAGCGGCCTCCGGTTTTCTGCTCACAAACACGGCGATGGCATAGGCGATGTGGAGCAGGCCAAAGGTCGCGCCCATCGCAAGGAAAGCCGGACCTTCATCGGTCGGCAACATGCGGATATCGGCATTGGCGGCCCAGGCCAGAAACAGTGCCAGCCCGCTGACCACAAACACCCAGCCTAGGCGCACCAAAGACCGCGGCGAAAAACTCGACGTCGCCAGCAAGGCCAGTCCGTAGCACAAAATCCAGATCAGTGCCGCCATGGTCAGATTATGCAGATAGACGATCAGGCCGATGCCCAGGACACCGCCCACCAGCATCGGTGGCAAAAGGGCCCGCAACGCCATCCGCATTCCTTCGGATAAAAATGGCTGGCCGCGACGGCGCGCATCACTGGAAAGTAAAACGACGTTCAGAATCGAAGTGACGGCGAGGACAGCCAGCCACTGCCAGAGGAACACGTCGTGCGGCGCATCGTTGATCTTTTTGAAAGCCTCCATGCCCCACAGTGAAACCCCCACCGCCAGCACCCCGCCCACCAACGCTGCAGGAGCCGAGATGGCCCGATAAATGTGGGCTTTCTCCATCAGGGAACGAATCACACGCAGGTTTTCGAGGGCGTCTTGCTGGCTACTCATGCGGATCACTTTGTGGCATAAAGTGATCCGCGCAAGCGGAAACTTTGCGAAACAAAGCTCGATGGTTGGAGTCGCCCCAATCATGTCTCCGCCGTTGACTTCCTGCCCGCGCAGTCAACCATGCGCGCCCCATGCGCTTTCGTTCCTTTCAGGGCCTTGTCCCCACTTCCCAGCACGCCGCCGCTGTTGCCGCCGTGCCTTATGATGTCGTCAATCGCGAAGAGTCTTATGCTCTCGCTCATGACAAGCCTTTGAACCTCCTGCACGTGGACCGGGCGGAAATCGACCTGCCGCTTTCGGTCGATCCATATGCTCCCGAAGTGTATGCAAAGGCCAGGGAGAACTTCGACAAACTCCAGGCGGACAAGGTGCTGGTGCGTGAGGCGGCACCGAGCCTTTATCTCTACCGCCAGACGATGGGAAACCACAGTCAAACCGGCCTCGTGGGCGTCTGCCACACTGAAGATTACGAGCAGGACATCATCAAAAAACATGAGAAGACCCGCCCTGACAAAGAGGACGACCGCACGCGCCTCGTGGATTCGCTGAGCGCGAATACCGGGCCCATCTTCCTGACCTATCGCGGCCAGCCCGCAATTGATGCCATCATTCAAGGCCACATGCAGGCTCAGGCCGCTGACCATGACTTCACCGCAGCCGACGGCGTGCGTCATCAGTCCTGGCGTCTGCCGGCTGAAGCCTGCGCGCAGCTGGAGCAACTCTTTGCCACTCAGGTGCCAGCCGCTTACATCGCGGACGGGCATCACCGTGCAGCCAGCGCCTTCCGCGTCAGCAGGCTGCGCCGCGAGCGCAATCCCAGCCACAACGGCAGCGAGGAATACAACTGGTTCCTCTGCGTGCTCTTCCCCGGCAATGAGCTGAACATTCTGCCTTACAACCGCGCCGTGAAGGATCTCAACGGCCGCACGGCGGAGGCATTCCTCGCGGAAGTCAGCAGCATCTTCACCGTGACTCCGACCGACGTGAAATCACCCGCGCAGCCCGGTCACGCCAGCATGTATCTCGGCGGCAAATGGTATGACCTCGCCTGGCAGGCGGCGGACAACGCCAGCCCGATCGATCAGCTCGACGTCAGCATCCTTCAGGATCGCCTGTTGCAGCCCGTTCTCGGCATCGACGACCCGCGCACGAGCAAGCGCATCGACTTCATCGGCGGCATCCGTGGCACAGCCGAGCTGGAAAAGCTCGTCAATGCCGGCGACCACGCCGTGGCCTTCAGCATGTACCCCGTCACCGTCGATCAGCTCATGGCCATCTCGGATGCCACTCAGATCATGCCGCCGAAGAGCACCTGGTTTGAGCCAAAGCTCCGCTCTGGATTATTCATCCACACGTTCTGATCACTTCTCCGGCCTCAGATCAAAGCAGGTGAGTTTGTCCTTCTGGCGAACCACCAGGCGGCCATTGCTCAGTGCGGGCGAGGTGCAGCCCATGCCTTCGATCTTCGGACGGGCGAGTTGCTGGTAGCCATCGGCGCCGGCTTTGACGACGCGCAGATGCGTGCCGTTATTCTCCAGAACCATCAGCTTGCCATCAGCCATGATCGGCGAAGTGATGGTGCTGTTCACTTCATTCTCGACCCAGCTCACTTTGCCGGTCGCCAGCTCCACACACTGGTGCTTGCCGCCGCACATGAGATACACGTGATCTTCATGAATGATCGGGCTGCCGCTGTAGCGCAGCGTCACCCAGAAGTTCGACCACATGGTTTTTGGCGGCCCCTCTTTCTGCCATTGGTAGGCACGCAATCCCACATCCTTGGTGCCGCTGTAAATGACCAGCCAGTCACCCTGGGTCACCGGTGTCGACTGGCCGCCGCCTTCGATTTCCCAGAGCACTTTTCCCTCTTTGGGCGAGAGGCCGAAGACGCTGTTGTTGCCGACCACCAGCAACACGGGCGTTCCCGAGGCGGGTGTCCACAACGTCGGACTGCCGGCATTGCTGCGCGCGCTCTTCTGCTCCCAGAGCATCTTGCCATCGGCAACCGCATAGGCCTGCGCGGTTCCGGCGGTCATGTAGAGGGTGTCGCCCACAATCAGCGGTGAGGGTGCCGGCCCCTGCGACGCCAGCGCCGCCTTCCACAGCAATTTGCCATCCTTTTGGTTCACGCAGTAGAGATGCGTGCTGCACGCGGCAAACACCCGCCCGTCCACAACAGCCGCCGTGCTGCTTGAGCCGCGGCCTGTGGGTTTGCCTTCGGACTCAAATTTCCACACCTGCCTGCCGGTGTTCATGTCCAGACAAACAATGACATCCTTGGCGACCCGGATCGTGTTCGGCACGGCGCCAAGCAGCTTGTCCTTCACAGGCTGGGAGAATTTTTCATCCTCGATCCATTTCTTGAACTCATCGGCACTGGCGAACGGTTTACCTTCACGCTTCGCCACCCTGGAAAGCTCCTCCAAAGGCAGTGCGGTCTTGCCTGCCTTGAAACGCGATTCAGCCCACTTGCCGAGGCTCACGTCTTCTTTCGCGGTGAGGTTCGCTTTGCGCCATTCGATCATCCATTCATCAAACTTCGAGCCGCGCATCACGGGGAGATTGAGACGCGTCTCCTCCATCTTTTTCATCAGCTCCGGTGACACGCCGCGATAGTTCATCTGCTGCATGACCTCGGTGTCGATTTCACGCTTCTCCGACGGCACGCGCTCGTGCCAGACGACGGACATGAACGCCTGCTCACCGGCAATGACCGGACTGCCGTGGCCGCCGTAGTGGTCGCTCGGGATGAAGTCACTTTCCCAGACCTTCTTCAGACCCGACTCAGGAAAAGTTTCGGCAATGGGCCCGGTGTCCGTGGACACGCCATCGCGGTTGGGGCCGCGCCATTGCGGCCAGTCGGCGAGGGTGAATGATGTGGAAACGAGAAGGGTGAGAGAGGTCAGCAAGCGCATGGCGATGCGGCCTCAACGCGAGCGCAGAACAAAGCCTTTCAGCCGACCGCGACTACTTTGCCCAAGCGCAATCGGAGGGTTCTTGAGCAGATCGAACAGTCGGTGCGGCGATGCATCTTCTTCTTGCAGCTTTGGCCGGGAGTGCTTTGTGCTCACCCGCCCCATCCCAATGTCCGCCCAACTCACCCCACTTTCCGAGATCGCCACCGCTTTGCGTTCCGCGCAGCGCATCGCCATTGCCGCACATGTGCGGCCGGACGGAGATGCCGTGGGATCAGTGCTCGCGCTGGCGCTCAGCCTCCGTGCGATGGGCAAGACGGTTTACGCGCTCCTGGAGGATGGGGTGCCCTCAAACCTGGCCTTCCTGCCTGAGACAGCCACCGTCCTGAGTCCGCCCTACGCCGATTTTGAAATCGATCTCGCCGTGGCAGTCGACACAGCCACGCATGAGCGTGTGGGAGCGAACACCGTCACCGCTCTGGGCCGCGCGCCTCTGCTGATCAACATCGATCACCACCCCACCAATCCCGCCTACGGCCATCTCAACCACGTCGACGGCGCACAGCCGGCCGTGGGTCAGATCATCTATGAACTGCTGCATCAGAACGACCTCCCCATGACGGATGGCGTGATGCAGCATCTTTTCACGGCCATCAGCACGGACACCGGTTCATTTCAGTTTTCCTGCACCACGGCGCGCACACATGAAATCGCCGCTGAAATGATGCGTGCCGGACTCGATACGGCACGGCTGGCCCAGCTCCTGTATCAAACCCAACCCGCACGCCGCTTTGAGCTCATGCGCGCCATGCTCAATGAAATGGAACTCCGCGCCGATGGCCGCGTGGTGAGCTGGAATCTGACGCAGGCACTCATGCAGAAAGTTCAGATGGAGTCCGGCGACACCGAAGGTCTCATCGACACGCTGCGCATGATCGACTCCGTCGTCAGTGCGGTGATTTTTGAAGAGCTGGCCGATGGCAAAATCCGCATCTCCGCCCGCTCCAAGGACAGCCGTCTGGATGTCTCAGCCATCTGTGGCCAGTTTGGCGGCGGCGGGCACCGGATGGCCGCAGGCGCACGCATGAAAGGCCCGATCACCGAAGCCGCAGAAACCTTTTTGAAAGCACTCGAACATGAAGTCAGAAGAATCGCTTAACGGCGTCCTACTCGTTGATAAAGGCCCCGACATGACATCCCACGATGTCGTGGCAGTGGCCCGCCGCTGCCTGAACATGAAAAAGATCGGCCACTGCGGCACGCTCGATCCCATGGCCACCGGCATGCTCATCCTTGTGCTCGGCAGCGGCACCAAACTGCAGGACCTCCTGATGAGCGAGGACAAGGAATACACCGGCAGCCTGAAGCTCGGCGCCACCACCTCCACGCAGGATCGTGAAGGTGAAATCCTGGAAGAGAGGCCCGTCCCCGCCCTGACCGAAGAAGAAATCAAGGCGGCCTTTGATGCTTACAAAGGCGACTTCTACCAGATGCCGCCGATGGTCAGCGCGATCAAAATCAATGGCGTCCCGCTCTACAAACTGGCACGCAAAGGCCAGGTCGTGGAACGCGAACCGCGCTTCGTCCGCGTCTACGATTACCAGATCAACCGGATTGCCGTGCCGGACATCGATTTCCGGGTCGTCTGCAGCAAGGGCTTCTACGTCCGCACTTATGCTCACGACATCGGCGAGAAACTCGGCTGTGGCGCGCATCTCACCGATCTGCGCCGCACGCGCAGCGGGCATTTCAAATTCACGGAGGGCAATCACACCACCTTTGCCGCGCTCAAGGAAGGCCGCCGGGAGGAAGTCATGAAGTCCATCATGAGCCTCTATGACGTGTCGAAGCTCAGAGGCGCGTAGAGGTCGCCAATGACCAATGAGTAAAACCTAATGACGAAAGAAATCCGAATTCCGAATCTCGAAAAAGTTGGGATGCCGGTTCTTGGTCGTCTCGGCATTAGGGCTTCGTCATTCATTCGTCATTCTGAAATTCGTCATTCGTCATTCCCCTGATGTCACTCAGCCGCTTCCATCTCCCAGCCGCGGCATGGCAGCCTGAAACACTGACACTCGTCGGTGACGAAGCCGCGCACTGCGCGCGCGTGCGGCGCCGGGAGATTGGTGACGGGATCGAAATCTTCGATGGCTGCGGTCGCGTGGCCACCGCCGAGATCACCGCGATCTCCAAGACCAGCGTCACGGCACGGGTCTGCTCACTGAAGCAGCACGAGCCGCGCCGGTATGAGATTCATCTGCTGCCGGCCATGATCAAAGCCGAGCCCTTTGAATGGATGCTGGAGAAAGCCGTTGAACTCGGTGCCGCCAGTGTCCAACCCGTGATCACCACGCGCACCATCGTTCATTTAACCGGCGAGCATCTGGAGAAAAAAATGCTCAAGTGGCAGCGCCACATGATCGAGTCCGCCAAGCAATGCCACACGCCCTGGCTGCCGCGTCTGGATAGGCCCCGCCCTTTGACGGAGGCCATCAGCCCTCTTCCCGGCGATGCCTTGAAAATCATCCCCGCGCTCAGCGAGCACACGCGCCGGCTCTATGAACTGCCGCTGACTCAGACAAAGTCCGTATTCATCCTCATCGGCCCTGAAGGTGATTTTACACCTGAAGAGGAGGCGCTGGCCCAACAACAAGGATTTCAGCCGATCACCCTCGGTCCGCTCATCCTGCGCGCTGAAACAGCCGCCATCGCCTCACTGGCCATGGTTTCCCACGAGCTCGCGCGGCAGGCTTCGTAGCATAGCCTTTCCAGGCTGTGTTCTTTCCGGGGCTACAGACCCGACAGCCTATGCCAAAATCGCGCGAGGCACCCGGCCATGCACGTCGGTGAGCCGGTAATCACGGCCTGCGTAGCGATAGGTCAGGCGCTCATGATCCATGCCGAGCAGATGCAGAATGGAAGCGTGAACATCGTGCACATGCATCTTGTCCACGGCTGCCTTAAAGCCGAAATCATCACTCTCACCATAAGCCGTCCCCCCCTTGGCGCCGCCGCCCGCGAAGAACATGCAGAATCCGTGCGGATTGTGATCGCGACCATTGCCATTCTCACTCACCGGCGTGCGGCCAAACTCGCCTCCCCAAACAATCAGTGTGTCATCAAGCAAGCCGCGCTGCTTCAAATCACCGATCAGCGCAGCAATAGGCCGGTCGATGTCCGCCGCCAGTTTGCGGGTCGACGCGTCATGGTTCGAGTGCGTGTCCCAGGGCTGACCGTTGCCATAATAAACCTGAACAAAGCGCACCCCGCGCTCCACCAGACGGCGGGCCATGAGGCAGCCATTGGAGAAATGGCTCTTGCCATACATCTCACGCACACGCTCCGGCTCCAGGTTCACATCAAAGGCATCCGTCGCCGCAGACTGCATTCTGAAAGCCGTTTCCATTGCCTGAATCCGGCCATTGAGCGCAACATCCGCACCCCCGCGCGCCGCGAGATGCTCGGCATTCAACTCCTGCATGAGATCGAGTTGCCTGCGCTGATCCATCTTGGCCACGCGCTCATTGTTAAGCCACGGAATCATCTGCTTCGGATCGAGATTCGAGTGGTTGATGTAAACGCCCTGATGCTGCGCAGGCAGAAACGCGCTGCTCCACAGAATCGAAAAGCGCACCGGCCTGCCGGGACAGAGCACGACATAGGAGGGCAGGTTGGCATTCTCATTACCAAGGCCGTAGCTCATCCATGAACCCATGCTCGGCACCCGCTCCGTCATGGTGCCATTGTTCATCAGGAGCAGCGCCGGACCGTGGTTTGGATTGTCCGTGTAGCAGGAGCGCAGCACGCACAGATCATCCGCATAACCCGCCAGATTTGGCAGAAGCTCGCTGATCTCCAGCCCGCTTTGACCGTGCCTGGCATACGCATAGGGAGATGCCAGCAAACCACCAGTGGGGCGCTCCGTCCGCAGATCCGCACCAGCAGGTCGCTGCCCGTTGAACTTCGTCAGCATCGGCTTGGGATCCACCAGGTCCGGCCCGAAGGGTCCGCCATTCATGAACAGATGAATCACCCGTTTCGCCTTCGGCATGAAGTGGGTCGAGACACCGACTCCGGCGCCTTGCAGCGCCGAGGTCAAACCAAGCGCCCCCAGGCCGCCACCCATGCGGGTCAGCAGTTCACGACGGGACAATAAAGGCAGGGAAGACATCGTGGAAACAAACGGAGCCATACCGCTCCACCTTGCGCGCCCAAGGCAGCAAATGATCTCACTTAAGCTGAAGATTTGCGCCCTCAAACCTCGTTTCCTTTCCCGCCATGCCACGCATCACCGCCATCGAGACCTGCATCCCTTCCAGCATCATGCCGAACCTTCTGCTCGTCCGCATTCACACGGACGACGGGATCATCGGTTGTGGTGAGACCTACTACACGCCGCATGCGATTGCCGCGCTGATCCATGACTGGATGGCTGAGCGCTTGCTCGGCGCGGATGCGCTCGCCATCGAGTCACACTGGCGGTTTCTCTATGAGCGCTGCACGCCCTTTGGCCATCCGGGAGCGGAACTGCGCGCCCTCTCGGCTTTGGATCTGGCCCTCTGGGACATCCTCGGCCAGGCCTGCGGCCAGCCTGTGTATCGCCTGCTCGGTGGCCCGGTGCGCGACAGCATCCCGATTTACAACACCAGCGGCGGGCCCAGCTACGGTGCTGTCGCGGGAGCCGATGACAGCCCGCGTCATCCGGGCTGGCCGGGTTATGGCGACATCGGCCAGGCCGGCCCGCTTCAGGACAACTGGTCTTCTCATTTCGCCGCAGGTGATCTCGCTGAAGAACTGCTGGCCGAGGGCATCACGGCGATGAAGCTTTGGCCGTTTGACCGTGCCGCGCACCGCAACGGCGGCCTGCACATCTCGTGGGCCGATGTCGAGGAAGCCATGAAACCGCTGCGTGAAATCCGCGACCGTGTCGGCATGAAGATGGACATCGCCATCGAGGGTCACGCCTTCTTCCACCTGCCTGCCGCGCTACGCATCGCCGAGGCGCTGCGCGAGATCAAACCGCTGTGGCTGGAGGACGTGCTGCGCGTGGATAATGTCGCCACGCTGGCCGATTACCGTCAGCGCTCCGGCCTGCCCATCGCTGCCAGCGAGATGCTGCTTGGCCGCAAAGAGTATCTGCAAGTGCTGCAACAGCGCGCCTGCGACTACTGCATGGTCGATCCAACCTGGAACGGCGGCATCAGCGAGACTCGTCGGGTGATCGACATGGCCCAGGCATTCAACATTCCTTCCACCATCCACGATTGCACCGGCCCGCTCACCCTCTTCTCCGGCCTGCACCTCGCCGCCTCATCGACAAATGTTGTCTTCCAGGAAAGCGTGCGCGCCCACATCCGCTCCTTCTACCACAAACTCGTCGACACCCTGCCCGTCGTTATTCAAGGCAAGGCGCAACTCCCAACCGGAACGGGACTCGGCACCCGCCTCAAAGACGAACTCTTCCAGCCCGGAGTGAACCAGCACCGAATGAGCCGTTCAGGATCTTGCTAGCGTCCAGCTTAGCCACAGACGACTTTTTCAGAGGCCCAACTCTTCCATTCATCATGGCAAGAGTTGAGGTCACCTCGCTTGATTCATGATGCCTCCAGCAGGTATCGCGAAGCCAGAAAACTCCGGATCAATTCGAAACCGCTGATGCTTCAGCCGCTTTCCTCTGCTGCTCGGCCAGAAGTGCAGCCTTTTCAGCGGCGAGCCTGGCGACGGAGGCGGCCATGCGGGCCTTCTGCTTGGCTTCCTGTTCAGCCAGTTCCTGGGCACGCAAAGCCGCACGGCGCGCCTTGAGCTCTTCGGCGACCTGATTGGCCTTTTGGCGTTCAGCGTCCTGAATGGCTTTGGCTGCGGCGAGTGCGGCGGCATGCTTTTCCTTTTCGATCCGGGCAGCTTCCTTTTCAGCCAACTGCCTGGCCTTGAGTGCGGCAGCGGCGACTTTGATGGCTTCAAGTTCAATCAAGGCCTGAGCTTTGACGGCAGCAGCAGCCTCTTTGGCCGCTTCTTTTTCGGCGAGGATCTGTGCCCGGGCTTCAGCCGCGGCAATCTTCGCAGCTTCACGTTCGGCAAGTGCTTGAGCTTTGGCTGCAGCTTTTTCGGCATCCGCCTGTTCCCTGGCGATGCGGGCCGCCTCTTTGTCAGCCAGCGCCCTGGCCTTGGCTTCAGCGGCGGCCACTTTGGCAGCTTCGCGCTCAGCGATCTCTTGAGCTTTGGCTGCAGCTTTTTCGGCATCCGCCTGTTCCCTGGCGATGCGTGCCGCCTCTTTGTCGGCAAGGGCCTTGGCCCTGGCTTCGGCTGCAGCGGCCATCGCGGCTTCTTTTTCAGCCAGAGCCAGCGCCTTGGCTGCTTCCTTTTCAGCGGCGGCTTGTTCTCTGGCGAGAAGTGCGGCGGCTTTTGCAGCAAGGTCTGCGGCAATTTTGGCCTGAATGGCGGCGCTAAGCTGCGCGGCGCAATCGTGCAACTGCCGGCCGAGTTCAGCAGCGGTGGCATTCAATGCTGGAGCGGATTCAGCCAGCACATGGGGCTGTATCTCGAGCCCTTGGAGTTTCTGAGCCGTGTCAGTGAGGAGGGCGAGAAATTTGGAATCGAGCTTGGTGGTCATTTCGGGTATCTGAAAAAGGGCGGGCATGAATGGTCACGGATGACCTTCTGTAAAGCACATCCGAGAGCGGACCGCGAGTATGGCACCATGTCCTGCACGGCCGATGTCCCGCCGCCCCGGGCTTGCCCTCTGCCTGCGCACTTAGGCATCAGTCCACAAACAGCATCTCATTCCCGGCCAGCAGCGCCTGCGCATATTGGGACCAAACGGCGGCGTTCTTTTCGCGGCCACTGACAAAGGCGCGTTCCACAGCGATCTCGTGCTCACTCGGTTTGCGCTGGAAAAGGCGTGCGTAAACCTCCTCCACGCTGTGGCCCATGGCCCATTGAGCGAGCACGTCCGAATGTTGCTGGATGAAAGGCGAATTGAGCGCGAACAAGCCCTGGAGTGGCGTGATGGTCTCGGTGCGCCAGGGATTGTGGGCGCCGGGATCGGGTACGTCGTGGATGCGCAGCATCGGGTCCATGTCCTGACGATCTGAGGCACCGTAGAGGGAGCGGCGCAGGTTTTTAAGATCGCTGATCGGGGCGGCCGGGCCGCCCTGGCGCAGATCGATCTCACCGGTCGCGGTGAGAATGGCATCACGCCAGGATTCCCAATCGAGCCGGCGACGCACCATCCGGCTATAAAGTTTGTTTTCGGGATCACGCCGCTCGGAATCAGGAGCAAGACTGCTCTGCTGCCAGGTGGCGGAATTGAGAATCTCACGGTGCAGCCATTTGAGAGACCAGCCATGCTCGATGAATCGCGCCGCCAGATCATCGAGCAATTCAGGATGCGTGGGTGCTTCACCGAGATTGCCGAACTCGCTCGGAGTGTCCACCAGACCGCGCCCAAAATGATGCTTCCACACCCGGTTCACGATGACACGGGATGTCAGTGGTGCGGCATCTTCGACGATGGCATGGGCCAGTTCCAGGCGACCGCTGCCCGTGGTGAATTTGCGCGGCCTCCCGGTCTTGGATGGAAAGGCTGACAGAAAACGCCGGGTCACGATCTCGCCCGTGTCATTGGGATTTCCACGTTTCTGCAGTTCCAGATCACGCGCGACACCCATTCTGAAATCAAGCTTGGTGCCCTTTTTGTTATCCGCATCCACCACATGCAGGGCTGCATCAACCACCGCATTGGCCATTGGCATGTTGTAATGCGGCGTGCCGGTCTGGATGGCGGTAATCTTCGCCTCGATCGCACGGGTTTGATCGGCGAGATCTTTGGGTTTCTTTTTCTTCAACTCGGCGATCTGCTTCTGCAGGCCGGCCACCTCGGCGCGTGCCTTCTCCACCGGCTTCCAGACGGCATCGCTCATCATGGGCCGCTCCGACATTTTCACCGAGGCGAACACGCCGGCGAGCGCGTAGTAATCGTGCGCGGTGATCGGGTCCGATTTGTGATCATGGCAGCGTGCGCAGGCAACCGTCAGGCCAAGAAAAGTGCGTCCGATGGCATCCACATGCTCTTCCCATTCATCAGCCACGGTGGTTCGGATGATGTCCGGCGGCAGCTGCAACTCCTTGAAGTAGGAGGGGCTGAGTCCAAGAAAACCCATCGACACAAGATCCTTCGGACCACACTCCGGCAGATAATCCGTGGCCAGCTGGCGGATGACGAATCGGTCATACGGCAGATCCTCATTCAACGCCTGCACTACCCAGTCACGGTAAAGGTAGGCATACTTGGTGGAGTCCAGCCAATCGGGAGTGATGTCCGTGTAGCGCGCCAGATCGAGCCAATGCCGCGCCCAGCGCTCTCCGTAATGGGAAGAAGCAAGGGCATCTTCGACGGCACGAGACCAGCCGGAGGAAATGTTTCGTTTTTCAGAGGACGGATCACTGAACCCGAAGGCCTTAACACTCCGCTCCGCCGGAGGCAGCCCCGTGAGATCAAAGGCAAGGCGCCGAATCAACGTGCGACCATCCGCAGCAGGAGCCGGCTGCAGCCCTGCCGCCTCCATTTTGGCCAGGATGTAGTGATCAATCCGCGTTTTTGGCCAGGCCGTGTTTTTCACCGCTGGAGCCTCGCCGCGCTGAAGGGGCCTAAACGACCACGGCATAGGCCGGGGACCAACATCCTTGGCAGCAAGCAAGCCCAAGGCGGCTGCGAGAAATAGCAGCACATAAAAAGTCAGTAATCTGGAAGCTGGAAGAAACACGGTGATACATACAACCCGCAGCGCGCAGGCTTTCACAGGACTCACGCCATCCCGCACCAAAACAGACGTTCATCTGCACAAGCGATGCGCAAGCATTCCCGTTTGCCAATCAAGGCAGGAGTGAGACGATGGGCGCATGAACAAACGTCTTTGGTTCGGCGCATGGGTCGGGGTTGGAGCCTGCCTAGCCTTCTCCTGCTGCACATCATCAAACCACCAGGCAGAAACGGCAGATTCCGTGTTTGCCAAAGTGCAGACTGTGCTGGAAACCAACTGCGTGCACTGCCATGGCGACAATCGTCTTTCTTCCATGCCGTCGATTCATGATTCTCACGCGCTTGAGAAGCTGATCGGAACCGGTAAATGGATCACGCCAGGCAAGCCGGACCTGAGCCGCTTTTATCAGGTCGTGATTTTCCCCGATGAAATCCCGGGAGCGATGCCGCCGACAGGGCACGCGGTCCGTCCGTCAGATGCGAAGATCCTGCGTGAATGGATCGCCACCGGAGCCAAGGTGCCGGCGGGCAGAGTCATCAAGTTCACGCCGCGCGGCACGCCGCCGAGGTCGGTCTGAAATCACGGTTTCGACTGCACCCGGACACGCGACTCGCCTTGAGACGGAACATCGCTTGAGGAGGGAGCTTTGAGAAGGGCGACGACATAAGTGGACAGAACATAGATCAACGCTGCACCCACGGCGCCAGCAACAGCGATCAGCCGACGCTGCCCTGTATTCTCAGCAGAAATCATCGTGTAAATGCGCAGGCAGATCAGCGCCCACAGCACCGTGAGTACCGGCGTGACAAAGGCAAGGTAAGTATCCATGCCGCGAGGCTAAACCCTGATGGGCAGGTGGCAAGTCGGCAGGCGGTCAGGGAATTGAA
This sequence comes from uncultured Verrucomicrobiota bacterium, assembly GCA_903960845.1. Lineage (GTDB taxonomy): Bacteria > Verrucomicrobiota > Verrucomicrobiia > Verrucomicrobiales > Verrucomicrobiaceae > Prosthecobacter. Next base: position 21,610 of record CAJCCF010000386.1, read on the forward strand.
ACTTGAGGCACCACAGCAAGCTGGTTTGGCTGCGCGCCCATTTTCACCTGCCGACCATCGGTACACTTCTCAATCAGTGAACTGGCCATCGTTGACAACGCAGACCTGAGTCGCGCGTCATCAGGATACAAAGAGGCCATGATGAGCATCTCAGGCAGTGCCTCGACGGTGATGCCCATGGCATCAAACTCGTCGAGCAGCGCCTTGATGGCCGGTTTGGCAACCACGTCCACTTCAGCGCGCCCCGCACCAACCACCGCTGCGAGATCGCCCAGCGCACGGAGGAGGATGATGTGATAAACCGTGCGCGCATTGTGGGCGTCCATCCAGCGGCCATTCGGAGCCTGCCCGGGAGCGATACCGACACGAAACTTTTGCCAGGCAGCATCAAGAAATGCCTTTTCGCCCGTGACCCGAAAGGCATTGGCCAGCAATGAAACCGAAAAGGCATTGTAGTTAAAATTAGCGCAGCATCGCTGCTGCACGGCCCATTCAGCGGCACGTCTTCCCGAGCCTAACCATGATTGTTTTTTGAAAACTTCACCCGCACGCAGAAGTGCAGTGCCGCAGACACCTGTGTCGAATTGTGAACCCCCATCGGGATCAGCCGTGGTGACCCAGCCATCTTTGATTTCGACTTTCCCGGCAGCAAGCTGGCGGCTGATCATGTCACCGAAGCGAATGTTCTTTCCACGCAGATCAGGAAATGGAAAGTGACCCTCCGGCTGTTGCAGGGCCGTGAGAATTTTGGCGCATCCTTCGGCAAGTTTTGCGATTTCCGGCAATGCATCGGGTTCATGCCTCACGACAAAAGGCTGGATGTCCGCACATGCGCTGAGCACATAGCCATAGAGTCGCAGCATCTGATCGGGCAGCGGCTGTCCAGCCATCAGCGCGCGCATGGCGCGTCCCTGAGTCTTGAGGGCATCGAGAAAGAGTCTGGTTGCCTCGGCCTCAGTCAGATGTCTGCCTTTCGGTTTTCTTCCCATGCGCCGGCCATCTGGCACACCCGCCTGATCACCAAGGGTCTCTAGCATTTCGGCAGTCACCACGCGAACTCGGCCGGACTCACCGGATATCATGGCCTCGTGAAGCTGCTCGCCTAACATCTTGGATTTCACGGCCATTTCGGGGCTGGGATGAAACAGCGGTTGCCCCGCCATGGCCCAGCCCCCGGCATCAATGCCAACCTTGGTCTCAATTTCACTCAACTGTGCGTCGGCATCCGTCGGCAGGGTCATTTTGAAACGGCGCCCGAGTGTTTCGACCTCACTCACAAGTGCCCGGTCATTGCGCTCACGGGCGATTTGCAAAGCCATCCTCAGGCGGGCTTCAGCATCGGCAGGACTGACCGCATGAACTGCCGTCCCAAGACATAGCAACAGCGGGAGAAAGCGCATGGCCCTACTGCTTGGCAAGCTTGCTCTCTCCCCAGGTAAGAATGCGGCCGACCAATTCGGCATTCTGGGCCGCCTTGGCTTCCTCAAGCGCCTGCTTGGCTTTGATGAACTGGCGGATAAGCGGCAGCGAGATGATTGATTGAGCTCTGGTTTGAACATCAGCGAGGCGTTGCTTCAGTACTTCGAGGTCCACATTGCCGGGCTCCTGATTGCTGAAGTTCAGTTCCTCAGTGGATTCGGGTTCATTGACCCCGCTTTCAAGCGTCAGCTTGTCGAGAGCCTTGTCAGCCTGAGCCCACTCACCCGCGCGAATCATGGCTTCAATCTCGCCTCCCCGTTCGGTCATGGCCTGGGTGGCTTTGATGCCGAGCGATTCGACCGCGGCGCGCAGCTTCTCTGCCTTGGCTTTCACAATGGATTCAAGGTCACCTTTTTTGGCCAGTTTTCCCGGAGCCAGTGACATGACTTTCTTTTGCTGATCAGGTGTCAGGATATCCCGCAATTGGATGAGGGTGCGCAATTGCAGTTGCTTCACCGGAGCCTCAGCTTCCAGGAGACGTGAGAGAGCGGCACTCGCGGCATCGGCGCTGGTTTCACGATTCCTGAGCGCTTCATTGAATGCCTTTTGCTGCTCCTTCACGGCCTGCTCCAGTGATTCCGCCGAGGCCCGAGCCCCGCTGACAACAGCCTGCATTTTTGATTCCTGATCCGGCGTGAGTTCAAGTTCGGATTTCAGCGTGGCGATGGTCTCCGGCATGATCAGGCCATGCTGAAACCAGGCTTCAGGTCCGGCATGGGCAATGATGGTAAAAGCGAGCAGTGAGGTGATGATGAGTTTCATGGCAGTTGAATGGTGAGGTAACTAGGCAGCAAAAAATCGCTGGGGTTGGCTGATGGGTTGTTGAGGCTGGTGAAAAGCGGTTCAGAGGCTGCATCAAACAGGACCGGCAACGCCTCCACCAGATCAGGTGGATCAGCGCGATGAATGAGCATGAGGCTCAGCAACATGCAGACGCCCGCAGTGACCGTGAGTGGAATCCAGCGCGGACGGCGGAAGGCGGAAGGCGCTGACTGCGGCTGGAGAACGCGCGGATTCCAGGCCGGCGCATGCTCGTGATCAGCGCGGCGCTGGGCGGCGAAACGGGAACGCAGTTCAGGGTCGGGTTCAGGGTTCATGCTTGGAGCCGGGTTGCAGCAGGCTGCGCATTCGCGCTTTGCCGCGTTCGTAATGCTGGCGCACGGAGCCAATGCCGACCTTCATGACGGCCGCGGCTTCGCTCAACGAAAGGTCCTGATAGAAGACGAGATGCAGAACCTCGGCCTGACGGGCGGGCAACTGCGAGAGGCAGTCGCGCAACTGCATCGTTTGTTCGTCTAATTCGATCTGCCGCGATGGCGACGGACGCGGATCGTGGCTGTCCCCGCGGAGTTGCTGGAGCAACCGCCCCAGCAGCGACTCGCGGTAGCGCAGCCGCCTGAACTCCTCGCGTGCCGTGAGCCGGATGACGCCGAACCACCAAGTTTTGAAACTGGATGCACCCGCAAATCCAAGGCGGCCGGATGCCAGCTTGAGGTAGGCATTCTGCAGCACGTCCTCCGCCCGCGAATGATCGCCGTCGCAGCAGTGCAACGCCCAGCCAAACGCATCGGGGTGCAGGGATTCGAGTTGATCGGCAGTTTCGCGCTCCATTCATTTTCCGGTGAGTGACCCGGCCGAGCGGAGTGTATGACAGCCCTTCAATTTTTCACCACGGTCTTCTTTGGCGGCTGCTCCACGAAGGAGGCGATGCCAAGCAAAATAGCGGCAATAACGACACAGGAATCCGCGACGTTGAAGGATGGCCAGGGATTGAAGGGCGGGAATCCAAAGTCAAAACGCAGAAAGTCCACGACATAGCCGTCGAAGAGCCGTCCGCCAAAGAGAATGCCGTTGTCGTGGGCGCGGAAAATGCGGTCGGTGAGGTTGCCGAAAATACCTGAGACCAGCAGAGCCACCGCTGTTTTGCTCAACCTGCCCGGGAATGCACCGCTGCGATACATCCAGGTGATGAAACCCAGCGCCAGGAGTGAGATGGCACCGAAGGCATAGTTGGCATACTGCGTGCCATTGAACATGCCAAAAGCCACGCCTGTGTTCGCCGTGTGATGCAGCCAGAAGGTGCCCTTGATCACTTCATCTTCGCGACCATGAAGATCAAAGTTCGCCACGATCCAGCTCTTTGACCACTGGTCGAGCAAGTAAAGCGGCAGGGTGAGGCAGAGCAGGAGCTTGATCATGGGCAGGGCATTCCACGGATCAATGCGCCGTCGCCTTCTCGGAGCCAAGGCCGGTGTGGGCACGGACTTTGAGTTCGGCAAACTTGGCTTCGGCTTCAGGGTCACGGGCGGTGAGAATGGTGCCCAGCCAGGCAGCAAGGAAGCCGAGCGGGATGCTGACGATGCCCGGGTTTTCGAGTGGGAAAGGCGCGCCGGCTTTGCCATAGATGCCGTTCGGGCTGAGCAGGATGAGCAGGATGGAAGCAATGAGACCGACGGCGAGACCCGCGACAGCTCCGCTGGTGTTGAAACGCTTCCAGAAAACACTGAGCACGATGACCGGCAAGTTTGCGGAGGCGGCGACGGAAAAGGCAAGGCCGACGAGGAATGCGGCATTCACGCTTGGGCCGAGATAGATGGCGATGCCGATGCTGACAGCTCCGACACAGAAAGCAGTGATGCGGGCAACCTTCACTTCCTGCCCAGGACGGTTTTCTTTGCCATGATGGAGGACGTTCGAGTAAAAGTCGTGCGCGAAGGAGGCGCTGGCACTCATGGTTAGGCCGGCCACAACGGCAAGGATCGTGGCAAAGGCAACGGCGCTGATGAAGGCAAAGAAGAACTCACCTCCAAGCTGCTGCGCCAGGATCGGCGCAACCATGTTGGTGTCCGGTTTGCCGTCGGCGGTGAGAATGAGCGCTTTCTTCAGGATGGTGGCGGCACCGAAACCAAAGAAGGTGGTCATGATGTAGAAGAGCCCGATGATGGCCATGGCCCAGACCACGCTGGAGCGTGCCGTTTTGGCATCCGGCACCGTATAGAAGCGCACCAGGATGTGCGGCAGACCAGCAGTGCCCAACACCAGACCGAGGCATAAGGAAATGAGGTCCAGCGGTCCCCACGGCCCGGCGACAGCAACTCCGAATTTGAGACCGGGCTCCATCAGGTTTTTGGGCGCTGCGCTGCCGCCGTAGTCAGCATGGGCGACGGCGTTAAAGAATTGAGTGAAACTGAAGTGGTGAAACTGGAGCACCAGATAACTTAGGAGCAGTGCCCCGGCGATGAGCAGCAGTGCCTTGATGATCTGCACCCAGGTGGTGGCCAGCATACCACCGAAGACGACATAAACGAGCATCAGCACACCAACACCAATCACCGCCGGCGCGAAATCGAGGCCGATGAGACGCTTGATGATGACACCGGCACCGACCATCTGCGCAATCATGTAGAAAGTGGAAACGGTGAGCGTGCTGAGTGAAGCAAGGGCGCGCACAGGCCGTGGTTTGAGACGGTAGGCCAGCAGGTCGGCCATGGTGTATTTGCCGGCATTTCGCAGCGGTTCGGCCACCACTAGCAGCACTGTGATGTAGGCCACGAGAAAACCGACGGAATACATGAAACCGTCATAACCATAAAAACAAATCATGCCGGAAATACCCAGAAAGGAGGCGGCACTCATGTAATCACCAGCCACGGCGAGACCGTTCTGCCAGCCAGTGATGCTGCGGCCAGCGGCAAAGTAGGCAGCAGCCCCGGTGTTGCGCTTCGCCGCCCAGAAGGTGATGAGAAGCGTAAGACCGACGAAGGCCAGAAACATGATCAGAGGAACAGACATAGGAAGAGTGGGGATGGGGAAATCAGAACAAAAAAGGCTGGAAGGGCGGGCAAGGATCAGCCGTGACCATGGATGATGGCGGCAGCAGCTTTGTCCCATTTGGCGGCAACGCGCACATAAAGGAACGCCATAACCCACGCCATGATGAACTGTGAGAGTGCGAAGACGTAAGCCACATTCACTTCACCCCAGACCTTTGTTTTCATCAGCTCAGGGCAATACCCAACCAAAATGGGCAGAGCCAAATAGTATATCATGAAGAAGAAGAGAGATGGAACGATGAAACGTTTCTTACGCGCCAGCAGTGCGCGGAATTCAGGCTTCGCTTCGAGGTGCGCCCAGTTTACAGATGTTTTTTCGCTCATAAAGGCCGCGAGGTTAGGAAGTCACGCCAGTGATAGCAAGAGAGGAAATGCCGGGGCTCAAGATACTCTTCCTGTCGCATCAGCCAGCTTGGCGGCGAGTTGCTTCGGCTCACTGACTGGGCCGCTCATCTCCAGTTCCTTCGGTTTTGTGGACAGATCAGCCTCATCGAAGACCCGCACGGCGAAGTGAAGCTGGTCGTCCTTGATCCAGGTGTGGGCACCCACCGGCGTCTGGCATCCGGCACCAAGAAGACGCAGAAACTCGCGCTCAGCGGTGACGCGTGTTTCAGTGCCGGCATGATTGAGCGCACGAAGTTTGGCATAGGTCGCCTCATCGCCCATGCGACATTCGATAGCGATGGCCCCCTGCCCTGCGGCGGGCAGAAATTTCACGGGATCGAGCGTCAGCGCGTGCAGGCTGAAGCCGTCAATCTCGATAACATCGCCCCTCATCAGACCAAGCCGGATCAAACCTGCCGCAGCGAGCATGACAGCGTCCAGAGCTTGCTCACCGAGCACTTTCTTGACTCGAGTGGGCACATTGCCCCGGATCTCCACAATCTCAACATCCGGACGCAACCACTTGAGCTGCGCCGCCCGGCGAACGCTGCTGGTGCCGACACGTGCTCCTTTGGGGAGGGTCTCCAGCGTATAGGCTTCGCGAGTGATCAGAACATCTTCGATAGGAGCGCGCGGCAAAACAGCAGCGATCTGGAAGCCAGAGGCCAGGTCGGAGGGCATGTCTTTGAGACTGTGAACAGCCGCATCAATCTCACCCTTTTCCAACGCGATCTCGAGCTCCTTGATAAAAATGCCCTTGTCCACCTGAGCCACATCGCTGAACTCGGAAAAACGCAGGTCCTGGCGTTTGTCACCACTGGTATGAATGATCCTGCGCTCCACCTGGAGTCCCGGATGAGCTTGCAGCAGTTCCCGGGTAACCGTTTCAGTTTGGGTCAGAGCCAGCTCGCTGCCGCGAGTGCCGAGGATAAGGGTAAGTTGGGACATGTGCGGGAGGAATTCACGCAAAGCAGGCCGGACGCAAAGGAATGCTGCGCTATGAGTTGCCAAATTGTTACCAGCGAATGTTTTTTCTCGCCTTTTCAATGACTCGCAGGTGAATATGGCGTTTCGCTTACCGCCATGAAGATCCACCTCCTCCCACTACTGCTCCTCGCTGTCTCCACCCAGGCCGCTGACTGGCCCACCTTCCGCGGCACCGACCGCTCTGACGTCTCCACTGAAACCGGTCTGCTCAAAAAATGGCCCTCCGCAGGACCCAAGCAAGTCTGGATAAACAAGGATGCAGGACTTGGCTACTCAGGATGCGCCATTGTCGATGGAACAATCTATACAATGGGAGCCCGCGATGCAGCGGAGTACGTGATCGCCATTGATGCCACCACGGGCAAAGAAAAATGGTCCGCCGAAATCGGTTCACTTCTGACCAACGGCTGGGGTGATGGCCCGCGCGCCACACCAACCGTGGATGCCGGCAAGGTCTATGCCATGAGCGGCAAAGGGAACCTCGTCTGCCTGAATGCTGCGGATGGCAAAGAAGTCTGGAAGACCAGCATGACCGATCTCGGCGGCAAGGTCCCCGGCTGGGGCTACTGCGAGAGCCCGCTGGTCGATGGGGCACTCGTCATCGCCACACCCGGCGGTGCCAAGGGTACTCTCGCAGCCTTTGATAAGACCACCGGTAAACCCGCCTGGCAGTCCGCCGAGTGGTCAGATCCCGCTCAGTACTCCAGCATGATTGCGGCGACTCACAACGGAGCCCGCCAGCTCATCCAATTGACCATGCAGAGCATTGCCGGCGTGAATGCCGCCGATGGCAAACTTCTCTGGAAAACCGAGTTCCCCGGCAAGACCGCCGTCATCCCAACCCCCATCTTCAAAGACGGGCAGGTCTTCGTGGCCGCAGGTTACGGTGTCGGATGCAAGTCGGTGAAAATCGGTTCGGGCAATGCTGTCGAGGAACTCTACGCCAGCACCGACATGGTGAATCATCACGGCGGAGTGATCCTCGTGGATGGCTATCTATACGGCTACAATGACAAGGCCGGCTGGACCTGCATGGACTTCAAAACCGGCACCGTGAAATGGACGGAAAAGAAGGCTCTGGGTAAAGGTGCCATCCATTACGCCGATGGTTGTTTCTACCTTTTGGAAGAAAAAACTGGCACCGTGGTCCTGATCAAAGCCAGTTCAAAAGGCTGGGATGAGCAGGGCCGCTTCACCCTCAGTCCGCAGACCACTCAGAGAAATCCCAAAGGTATGGTCTGGACCCACCCCGTTGTCAGCGGTGGCAAACTTTACCTGCGCGATCAGGAACTGCTCTTCTGCTATGATGTGAGCGGGAGGTGAGATCCAGAATCGAGCTCGTCAAACCCGGTGGCTGAATGCGTTACAGGCGATTTCTTCTCGCGTGCGAAACACCAGCCAACGCTCAAGTTAGAGAACATTTGCGCCGCCGCCCCCTGAATCGGAGGTGTCGGCGTGCTTATTAATTCAATGGCTAAAAAAGTCTGCCTAGCCCTAATTCACCCACGATCCGAGTCGACTTTTATCTTGGCATTTGGGCACGTTGATAAATCAAAAGTCGTCCTTTCTGACCAGGCCGCCGGGTGATCGATTGCTCCTTAACCAGATTCCACATTTGAGGTGCCGATTGCAGCGAATCGGCCAATAGTCGATCATGCGCCCTGCGCTGATCGTCACGGGAAGAAAGATCCACAAAAACCCAAGTTATATGGCGTGCATCAAGCAATTTTAAAACGTCAGCAGAAGTATCAACCGCTGTCTTATAATCGCGTCCCATCCAATCACTTGAAGCCAGTTCCTTGCTGCCACGATAGACTCGCAGATTCGATGGCGATCGAGAGGTGATCTGAAAGGTGGCGGCAGCAATGATAGCGCCTTCACCGCGTGGATCAGAACTAATCAACCAGTTCTCTTTTGGCTCAGTCAAAGTGGGGACTCCAACAAACCGAACCGCCTCAGCAAAGCCATGCACCTCTTTCTTCGGCAGACTGACAGCAAGCGTGGAAGCAGCTATCAACATAATAGCGCCTAAAGGCCCTCCAATGCGCATGGGCATGTAGCTAATGATACCAAGGATTCCATAAGCAGCCGCCAGCATGATGACCGGCACCAGCGTCAGCATGTAACGGGTGCTAAGCCCGACAGGCACCAGCACCAAGACCGCGAGAGCACCGATAAGCAACCCAGTCATCGCGGCCCCCTCGCAGCTCATCACTCGTTTTGACCATGCCAAACGCAATCCGAAACCAGCGCCCACTATGGCCAGCAACGTAATACCCCAACCAAACACTGCCGGCACGGAGTGAAAATAATACGGAACGGCTTCGATGAAGTACTGACCGGGAGTGAGTTGAGTCATCCCCTCTTTGGAGATGCTGGTTGAGTACAGCATCCAGGGTCCAGCAAAGGCAACAACTGGCAACGCTGCACACCACCAGGAAATAGAGCGGATCAATCGCCACCTGCCTGCCAGAAGAGTCGCAACGGGGGGCAGTAGGCACAAAAGCATTCCAGATCCCTTGGTGAGAATAGCAGCAGCGGCGATGCAGCCCCAAAGTAGCGCCTTTTTACATGTGGCAACCCGCAAGTAATCCGCCCAAACCACCACTGCCCCCAGGCACAAAACCGCCAGCAGAACATCTGACATGACATGCTGTGCCAGTTTCAATCCTACCGGCAACATGCAACCCAGTCCTGCAGCTAGCGCAGCCAACCATTGCGGTAGAAACCGCCGGCCAAAACTAAAAATAACTGCAGCCATGGAAGCTAGCAAGAAAGCTTGGAAAATGATCAACACCTGTGGTGAGGGAAAAGGCAGGAGCAAAACGCCCGAGATCAAATAATAGAAAGGCGGGTAGTGCCCCAGAGCCACTCGCGGAAAGTGATCATAATAGGCACGCGCAAACTTCATGGGGTGCTGGCCAAAGCCGCTGGCAAAGTAATCTCGCATCATCAGTGAGGTCACAGCATGGGCGGCCTCATCCGGATCCCCCCCTAAATCGGAGTCCATTGCCCCAGTGTAGAATGAAAAGATCAAAGCTAAGGCGAAGCAGAGAATAAGGAGTGCCAACACCCGGAAAACAGAGTGTTCGCATGGCTTATCCCGGTTGGAGATGGCTGGCATTGCTCGCATCCTCAAAGGCCAATCCAGCAAAGTCAATCCTCCTTCACACCACACCTCTTTTAAGAGCAACGAATGTTGGCTAATTTTGCAAACTCGATTATGGGCTGGCGTGATGGCAGTAAGCCCCAAACCCATCTATCTCTCAAGCCTCCAAGTTTTTCGTGGCCTTGCCGCGATGAGCGTGGTGGTTTACCACGCCTGCTTGTTCACGGAGAGGCAAAGCAACCGTGTTCTTTTGGGTGGGTATTACCACTTTGGTGAATTGGGGGTGGACTTCTTCTTCGTTCTAAGTGGCTTCATAATCGCCTTCATTCACGGAGGCGAGTTAGGGATGCCTCAACATGCACCTCGCTATGTATGCAGGCGCTTTTTTCGTGTGTATCCCCTTCTATTTATCCTAACGAGCGCGAAATTAGGGCTCGAACTGGTCGCTTGGATGCGTGGCGGAGCGCCCCCCGATCTTTCTCGAATCATCTCTTCCTACTTGCTCCTGCCTGCCCCCGATGGCGCGATGCCAGTGATCACCGCCGCATGGACTTTAATGCACGAGGCGCTCTTTTATGCACTCTTCTTGATTGCGCTGCTATTGGGACGCCGAGCATCTGCTTGGATTCTAGGAGGTTGGATGGCGGTGATCGTTTTAACCAATGCCGCCGGGGCTTCTCTTCATGGCATGCCGCGCCTGATCTTTGACGCACACAATGTGGAATTCGTATTCGGTGTGATTGCCTGTGTATTGTTTCGATCGAGAGACCGTCTGAAAATTTCCCCAGCATGGTTAGGAATTTCAGCCCTAGCGGTTCTGGTTTTGGGAGCATACACTTACAATCCCATTGGAGGGATGGACCAACCTCTGGCCGTGCGCATTCTTCTCGGTGCGGGCTTTGCGCTGCTCATTTTAATGGCCGGATTGTGGGAACAGGGACCCACCTCCATCACTTGGCCGAAGTGGCTTTGTTGGTTCGGCGATGCCTCATACTCCATCTATTTGGGCCACTCAATGCTACTCATGGCAGGAATCAGTGCCGGAACGAAGTTTATTCCAACTGCCGAATGGTCAGGCTACGGAGTTGCCATTCTATCAACCTTTTTTTCGTTGGCTGTCTGTGGATTGCTCTGGCTTTGGGTGGAACGCCCGCTCCTGCGTTGGTCTCGCCGTTGGTGCCAATAGGTTCCCTTTTAAATTTGCATAAGCAGTTCAAACCACAGCTTGCATAGAAACTTGCTGGCGCTAGATTCGTTCAGAATTTTCTGAACAATGCCCGCCCGTGACGCAGCATCCAAATTGAGCGCCCCCCTAAACTGGGATCGCGAGGTTTTGCGCTTTATCGAAGCGGGAGGAAATACAACCCATGCCTTTGGCCTAGGTCGCCTGATAGGAAGGATGTTTGCATTACTCTACTTGAGTCCGCATCCACTGAGTCTGGAAGAGATCGCAGATAAGCTCGACATCAGCAAGGCGGGAGCAAGCACTACCGTGCGCCAGCTTGAAGAGTGGCAAGCCGTGAGGTGCACCCCAGTTCCAGGAGATCGCCGTGACTTTTACGAGGCTGAAACGCGTTTCGGCATCATTCTAAAAAAAGGACTATTGCCTGGATTACGCAAAAAAATAAAATCAGCCGGCACCCAAATCGAACGTTCATTGGAAGCCCGTCCTGCACCGGAGGAACAAGTTGTTTCGGGGGAGATCGCATCAATGGACCTCCGAGAAATACGAAAGCGACTGAGGGCAGCCAAAGCGCTACATCAAAAACTTGACAACATCCTTTCAAGTACCTTGATTGAGCATTTTTTTTAAGCCTGATAACCCTAGGCACCACCTAAATGGGAGGCGCTGATACATTTTTTACCTCAGCCGACGGTCTCACGACCGAGGGCGGTAGCTTGCCCAAAGATGGTGGTGGTAACCTCACTTGGACGCAGACACAAGTGACCCGGGCAGAGCGCTGGAGAGTCATGAAGCAGCAAGGTGCAGTGGTCTGGTTCACAGGGCTTTCAGGTTCAGGTAAATCCACACTCGCTAACGGCCTTGATGCACGTCTTCATGAACTCGGCCGATTCAGTTTTGTGCTTGACGGCGACAATTTACGTCACGGACTATGCAAGGATCTCAGCTTCAGCGATGCTGACCGCACCGAAAATATCCGACGGGCTGGTGAGGTCTGCTGCCTCATGGCAGAGACCGGCCTCATCATCATTGGCGCACTCATTTCACCTTTTGAGGCTGATCGAGTGCAAATACGCGCTGCCTGTGCTGATCGCGACATCTCATTCATTGAGGTTTATGTAAATGCCTCTCTGCAAGTGTGTGAGCGGC
>CAJCCF010000387.1 GCA_903960845.1 uncultured Verrucomicrobiota bacterium
GCAGAGCTGACCGGCGCAGGCCAAGTTCGGTGGCCATGGGTTCGCGGCAGACCTGACCTGAATGCCGAGCAAGACGTCTTTCAAAGAACGGCGTCTGGGGGACCAGGCGCCCTACCCATGCGCAGAATGCCGGGCCAGATGCCTTTCAAAGAACGGCGCCTGAGGGATCAGGCGCCCTACCCAGCCGCAGAGCTTTCATCATCCAAACAACCCCATGACCGGCTTGCCGGTCGAGAAGGGTGGGCGGGTGATGCCGGTGTTCATGCCGAGTTCATTCAGGGGCACGCCCAGAGCATGGAGCACGGTGGCGTGGAGGTCCTGAGGGGTGACGGGATCACTGACCGGAGCGGAGCCTGTTTTGTCGGACTCGCCGTAAATGGCACCGCCTCGAATCCCGCAGCCGGCGGCGATGGCGGAGAAGCACTGGGGCCAATGCTGGCGTCCAGGCGGACCCTTCGTCAGAATGATCGGCGTGCGACCGAACTCACCCACCGCGACGACCAGCGTGTCATCCAACATGCCGCGATCCTTGAGATCGGTCAGGAGGGCGGAGAGAGACTGATCAAGGCGTGGCAGGCAGAAGTTCATGCCATAGGAACCGGCACCGAAGGCGTTGCCCATGCCCATGTTGCCACCATGCATGTCCCAGCTGGAGCTGGGTGGTCCTCCGGCTTTTTCACCGGGTGCGGGACCGACCCATCCATTCACAGTCACAAAGCGCACGCCGGCCTCCACCATCCGCCGCGCGAGGAGCAGATTCTGGCCGAGAGGATGCATGCCGTAGCGCTCGCGGACGGCCAATGGCTCACGGCTCAAATCAAAGGCCTGACGTCCTTCCGGCCGGGTCATGGCATCGTAGGCTTTCTCCCGCAGGTCGCTCCAATCCTTAGCCTGCGGGTTGTCCGCCAGGCGGTTGGATTCCATGTCACTAAGGAGCTTGCGACGCTCCCACAAGCGGGCCGGATCACCCATGTCATAAATCTCCGGCGGCCTGAAATTGGGCATGGCGGGGTGGTTGTCGGCGGAGCCAATGAACACCGGCGCGTAAGCGGATCCGAGATAACCACCGGAGCCGATGTTCGGCGCGCAGAAGACCGGCGGCCCCACGCATTTGATGAGCCAGGCGTTGGAGACCAGATTGTTCGGGCTGGGCAGATGCTTGGCCACCACGGAACCGATATATGGCAGGCCGTCGGGCTGCCCTTCCTTCACCCGCTCGATCAACTGCCCGCTGAGCAGGTTGTGCATGGCGTCGAAGTGATTGTTGATCGGTCCGGGATGCGACATCGAGCGGATGAGGCAGAACTGATCCGTCACCTTCGCGAGCATCGGATGCAGTTCGCTCAAGTGCATGCCCGGCACTTTCGTGCGGATGGGTTTGTACGGCCCGCGAATTTCGGACGGGGCATCGGGCTTCAAATCCCAGGTGTCGAGGTGGCTCGGGCCGCCGCACAGGAGCACAAAAATGCAGCACTTCTTCGAGGCCACCGCCTTGCCCGAGGCATCGAACTTGTCCTTGCCGATGACCAGCCCAGGCACGGCCAAATTGAGGGCACCCATGGCACCTGCTTGCAGAAATTGGCGGCGGGAAGTCTTGGGGAGATTCATGAACAATTCCTGGTGATGATGAGCTGAAGTGTCGTCAGTGGAACCCGGTCCCCGGACTGGGGCGAGGCTGAGACTATACAGAGGGAGCCGCCCCTATCTCTCATCAGACACCAAGGATCCCGATGATGACAGTGCGGGCCCGGGCCCAACGAATAACAAACAACTCTAAATCCGTGGGTGAGCGACTGAGTGAGGCTCAGTGCTCTTTGAACAGGATGGCGATGCGTGAAGAGGCTGCGCGCGGCCGGTGAATGCTGCGGACTGAAGTCCGCGCTCCGCATGAGAGCGAAAACGTGGCGGGTAGGCTGCGCGGTGCACGCGCTCCGCGGGGCGGAGCGGTGGCACTGACCAAAGCAAGTTCATTCGCTGTATCTCAAAATGATCGCCAGCACGATCAGTCCAATCAGGATCGCGATGGCGATCTTGACCCAGCTCAGCGGGTACTCGCCGGCGATTTTGCCGGTGGCTCCGTTCACGGTGACTTGATAGTTTTTGCTGCCATAGGTGTAAGTCAGCAACCATACCGGCAGCAGGGTGTGCTTGAAGGTCTGCGCGCTGAAAGTCGGGGAGATGCGCAGATTCCGCTGCGTGTCACCGGGCACCTCACGCGAGCACTCATCCCGCAGCAGATTTGTCATGCGATCCCGCGAATCCTGAGCGGCCTGAATGAGGTCGATCTGATACTGCTCGACCACCCAGCCAGTGAGATAGCCAGGATCATAGGGCAGAAGAGCGGACGTGGTCGGAAAAGGCTCGATTTGGTCGAGGAGGGCCGCATGCACGCCTTTCGACGCGGGCACGAGCAAGTCATCGAAGAACCGGCTGATCTGGCCGCTGGCATACTCCCAGCGCGTGTGCTGCTGGCGGCGACCCTGGCTGTCCGTGGTGTAGTAGTGGTAGCCTGCCTCCGCCTCCCACGGGCAGTCGGCATGAGCATCAAAAGTCCAGTAGGGCAGGTACAAACCATGCAGCGTGTCCGTCAGCGCCTTGTCGCCCACATCATTGCGTGCCCAGAAGTGACTGCCATACCATTGGCGAATGCTTTCACGCACCTGAGTCTCGGAAATCTGAAACGGCAGCTGACTGCCGGGGCGGATCGGCGAATGGAGGTCATCGACACTGATGAGTGCCGGAGATCCGCAAAAATCACAGGCCTGAGCCACCCGCTTCTCGTCAAAAACTGAGATCGCCTGGCAGCTCTGGCACTTCACCGTCTTGCGCTCTGCCGCCCAGCCGCGCTGATCATCGGGCAGAGCACGCAGAGTCGCCGCCAGATCCCCTTCCCCAACCAGCGAGCCATCCCCCTGCAACTCGGCCGGGGACACCGTGCTGCAGTAGGGGCAGACCAGAGCCTTCTTTGCCGGCGTCCACACCGCCTGCGCACCGCAGGCGGGGCAGAGGTATTTATTGATGGCGGTGATCTCGGCCATGATTGGAATCAGGCTGAGTTAACCCAGCTTGGCTCCGAGCTTGTTGAGCATGGATTCCAGCATGCGACCGTACTTGATGTAGCTGTCGTATTGCTCCCTCGCCTTCTGCTCTGGCGAAAGATCGTCGGCAGCACCGGCACCGTGGAAGACGACGGCCACATGCGGCTCGATGCTGATGTAGCCCGTGTAACCGGTATCAACGAGATCCTTCATGATGCGCTCAGTCTGGCCTTCGCCCTCACCGGGGAAAGTGTAAACCGCGTCATTCTTGACCTTGTCCCAGATCCCATCCTTCACGTGCACATGAGCCATGAAAGGCTTCACCGCCTGATACATTTCCCAGGCGTCCTGCTTCTGGCCGGGACGGTCGCGATCATCGATGAAGACCGGATTGCCCGTGTCAAAAACCCACTTCATGCCCGGCACCGCCTCCGCCATGCGGCGCACATAGGTCGGGCTCATGCCGCCCCAGTTCATGCAGTTTTCATGCACCACGGTCAGGCCTGCATCGGCAAAGCGCTTGTTGATCTCATTCATCCGGCGGATGCGTTCCGGGGCAAACTGCTCTTCCAGATCCTTGCCATCGGCATCCTTGCACACCGCGTAGCTCATCACGCGAATCAGCTTGGCTCCGAGTCTCTGCATGCGCGGGATCGCGCGGCTGATTTCCGCCTCGGTGATGCTGAAATCATCGCTGATCTTCTTCGCCCAATTGCCGATCAGCGATCCAAATCCACTGACCTTCATGTTGGCCTCAGCCAGCTTCTCGCAGACCCGGTCAAAAGTGGCGTCCGGGATCTCATGCAGATTGCCTTTCACGCCGTCGAGTTCGACGCCACGTGACTCGATGCTGTCCCATCCAAGTTCCTGGTGGGCTTTGATTTGCACGTCAAGAGACGCGCCTGCTTCGTCGGCAATTCCGGTGAGTTTGATCATGATAAAAAAGAGGCTGGCCCGCTTGATAAGCCGCTGCGCGGCGGTTGCAAAATCTATTTATGAACCCCCAACCGGGGAATCACTGAAAACTCATGGAGTGGTCCCACCCTACCCAGCCCATTCTGCGCCCACTCGACCGATCCATCTCAGTGGCTATAGAAATTCACGCAAATCACAGCTGGTTTTAAAGCCTCTGAAACAGCCCCGCATCCAGCCTAATTAAAGTTGTAACAATTTATCCAGTAACCGGTAGAGATGATTGACAGGAGCAGGCGTTTCCAGCTTCTCTGGTCGTTCCATTTCACTTTTATGTTCCCTTCAGGTTCAGTCGTCCCGTTCACAGGTTTCGCCCGCATTTGCTGCGTCTGCTGGCTTGCCTTGCTGTTCGCAGACAACCTGAATGCGCAATCGGCTCCCGCAGCGGATGTGGCCCGCCAGCAGACGCTGGCGCAGGGTGGTTGGGGCAGCAATGTGAAGAAGGACGGCGAGTCCACCGAAGGCTCCGTCCTGGCCGCACCAAAGATGACAGGCGATGAGGAATACGGCGAGCAGCGCGTCCTTCTGCGCCGCGCCAGCTGGGCGCCGTGGAGCTTCGAGGTGGACACGGCGGCATTCTACACGGACAACGCGGCACTTTCGAGTCAGTTGCCGCAGTCGGACAGCTACCTGCGCTCAGGATTGCGCGGCGGTTATTCGAACCGCGTGGCCGGCAATCTGTTCTTTAACGCAGGTCTGGATTATCACACCCTCAGGCATGATCAGTTCAGGGTCTTTGACTTTGATTTGGTGCGCATGGATCTGGGTTTCATGTACATGCTGCCAAAGCTCAGGGACACGTTCATCGTCACGCGCTACAGCTATTACCGTCTCATGGGTGTTGAGCTCGGTGCACCGCTTTACCAGGACCACATCGCCAGCCTTGGTGTGCAGAAACTTTGGAAGATTTCACGCGGCCAGCAGATCTTTGCCGGACTCTATGGCGACTGGAGCACAGCCCCGCAACCATGGGCGGCGGGACGTCATGAGTACAGCTTTTTCACCGGCTGGAAACTGCGCCTGACGGAAGCGCTCAATGTGCAGCTCAGCTACCGCGGAGCCTACTATCAATACCGCACCGGTCAGCGCAATGACTGGAACCAGGTGACGGTGGCTGCGGCCAACTATGATGTGAAAGACTGGCTGCGACTGAGCCTGACCGGGAGTTACTCGGTGAACCACTCGTCAGGCCGTGCCTTTGATTATCAGAACCTCATCACCGGTGCCGGTGTCACCCTTCACTGGGAATTCTAAACGCTCATGAAAACGCGCCTGACCGCTCTTTTCCTTTTCATGCTCGGCTGCTTTGGCCCGGGTCATGCGGCGACGGTCGAAGCCGTGAACGGCGGCGCCTCCGCGCGCACCCGTCAGTCCCTGACAGCAGGCTCCACCTTTGCCACAAAAAAGGCCAGCCAGAGCCAGCTCCGGCTTAACAAAGGTTTTGTCCGCCTCGGTTCAAGCTCGCAGGTGCAGCTCGGAAAAAGCGATCAAGTCCAGCTCAAGGAAGGCGTGATGATGGTCGGCAGTGATGGTGCTAAAAAACGCGAGAGCGTGAAGGTCACCGCCCCCGGCTACAGCTTCAATGTGCAGGGCACCGCGCTAATCGCCTACCATCCCGGCAGCTACATCAAGATCACCGTTCTCGAAGGCAGCATCCGGGTGTCTCTGCAATCCATGTTAGGCGAGTTCGTGACACTCAAGGCTGGTCAAATGCTGGTGATCAATCCGGCTGAAAAACGCCTGCCTGATCTGGTGGAGGTGGATTTAAACCGGCTGATCACGACCTCCAAACTCGTCGGCGGACCACTCGGCCCACCACCGACCAACCCCTTCATCCAATCGAGTGCCGGCGATCAGAACGGTGATCTGAGCGGCGGATTCATCGCCCGCACCCCCTTTGCCATGCGCGGGGCATCGCCGGAAGTCACGGTCTTTCAGCTCGTGAATGATCTGGAGGACCCAAACACCACCGTGAGCGAGAAAGATTACTCACCCGCCAGTGCGAATGAGATCAATGCACTGGCGGATAAAACCATCACCCGATCAGGCGCAAAAAC
>CAJCCF010000388.1 GCA_903960845.1 uncultured Verrucomicrobiota bacterium
CCGTGCGGCTTGAAAGCAGCACACGCTCCGGCTCGGTGCAGCCGAGGCGTATCCGCAGCCGGTAGTCACCCGGCGGCCAATCTCCCGGCACGCTGATGGCCACCGAACGATTGCTGAGGCTGCCTCCGCCAAGATAGACCCCGCTGCGCACCAGTGGCAGCGTGAGATAGTCCGCAATCTCGGGGACTGTCCTCTCCCACTGCCCTTCGTGATGCACCGCGTCCGCAGCATCGGGAAAACCGAATCCAGCAGGCGATGGCGCATCCTTCAGCTTCTCCCACTCCAGGTGAAACTTGTGGGGATTGTCCTTCGTCCGCTGCCGAATCTCCGCCGCCACCCTCGCATTTTCCGGGAGTGCCGCTGCCGCATTCACCGCCCTCGTCCAAAGGCCGAAACGCTTGCGGATGCTCACCTGGCGCTCCACCTCCCGCTCGACGGCCTTGTTGACAGATGTCTCCGGATCCACCCGCAATGTCTTCACCGTCACCGGCGTCCTGGCCAGATGGAACGCTTCACTCAATGCCTTGGCCCCCAGGCTGCGGTAGAGCTGGAACTGATCCGACGACATGAAGAGCGAAGCACCCGCCGTGTCGAAATTGCCCGCGCCACTGTCAGCAGGCAGGCTGCGCACATCGATCTCCACTCCCAGCAAGTCGCGGATCGTATTGGCATACTCGCGCCGGTTCAGCCGCCGCATCGTGATCACGCCCTGCGAATCATTCAGAGTGCGCCGCGCCGCCACCATCACCTGCGAAAGGTCTTCAAGCAGATCAGCCTTCGCATCCTTGGCCGGCTGTTTCTCATCCTCCGGCGGCATCTCACCCGCATTGATCGCATTGAGCACCTTCTGCCACTTCTCAGCCGCCTCGATGGTCGTGATCGTGAACGGCACGTCATCCACGCGAAACTTCCCCTTCTGCTTCTCAGCGCCGTGGCAGGAAACGCAGTGCTCTTTGAAAAGAGCGCGGTGCCTTTCAGGCATCACCGCGTGATCCACCGCACCCGCCTTGGCCGTGGCGATGGAGTGGACAGCAGCAATCAAGAAAACGAAACGGAGCAGGCGCATGGTTATTCATACGTCATGGCAGGGCGAATATTAATTCCGGCAGGTTGGACGAAGGGTGCCGTCTCTTGTAGATATTTAACAAGAGACCTCTCATGAAGACCCGGAACACCACCCGTCCTTTCCCCTTTCGCCAGCATGAGACACTCGCCAGTGAACCGTCCCTGGCAGTCCCCATGTCAATGGCCCGGGGCCTCCGCTTCGAGATCATCGGCCTGCACCACGCCGACGTAGGCCCCGAGTGGAGTTCCCAAGGCCGCGCAGAGTGCGATGCTCTGCATCATATCAACCTCGTCTGCAGCGGCAACGCCAGTGTCACCCTCGACGGCAAAGAACTCAAGCTCCGCCCCGGCCATGCCTACTGGTTTCCTGGCAACACGCCGATGATCCGCCAGTGCAGTCGCCGCTACGAACTCCTCTACCTCATGTTTCGCTGCGAATGGCATCCCGGCATTGACTTGCTGCTGGACTGGCCCAAACGACGCCCGGTTTGTCTCGGGGCCTGGAAAAAAAAATGGCAGACCGCATGGCGGGCCGGAAAGCCACCCACCGCAAACACCTGTCTCCGGCTTCAGTCTCAACTCGGCCTGTGGATCTCCCAGGCCGTTCCCGATTTGGACAAAATCATCAGCCGTCACCTTCAGATACACGCTCGCTTCAAGGATGCCCTCAGCCACATTGGGCAGCATCTCGGAGCCCGTCTGCTCATCGCCGATGTCGCAAAGGCTCACGGCACCACCCTCCACGCCTTCTCGCTCGCTTTCACCCGCGCCCTGGGACTCAGCCCCAAAGCCTACGTGAACCGGTGCCTCAACGAAGCCATCATCCGGCAACTCATCAACACCCGGAAGCCGCTCAAGCAAATCGCCTCCGAACTCGGCTTCTCCGACGAACAATACTTCAGCCGCTTCTTCACCAAAGCGAACGGCCTGCCACCCGCCCGCTACCGGAAAAAGCTGCACGGTGAACTGTAGCATCGTGCCGGCAGTGCCGCCGATGATGATGATGGTCTGGCCATGAGACGACCCGCGACTGACGCCACGCTCACGACCAAGGCCGAACTTGCTCAGTCCAAGGCATTCCCGGAGTGCCTGCAAGCGCCACCGTGACCACTCGCGGATGCGCTCGGCGTAGTCGCCGGCTACGTGGTTGTCCAGCGCGGCGGGCATGGGAAGTCTGACATCCGTGGACGCGCATCCGGGTTGGCTTTGCGTCTGCCGTCACTTCTTTAGGCCAGGCACAGGCCAGTCATCCGTGCGGAAGGGAGAAGCAGGCAACCCCGCGCCATTGGCGAGGCTGTACTCGGGCCAGTCTTTCCAGGCATAACGAACGGCGACAGGTTGCGTGACTTCGGGACTGCTGACGACGACAGTTTCTCCAACAATCCTGGCTTCAGCTGGCTTCCACTTCTGATCGGCAGCAGCGATCTGGAAGCCGGTGAGCGGACCACCGGTGATCGATTTCAATCCGCCGTTGGTGTGCTTGAACGAGACACTGATCGCGTTGCCGTTGATGGTCGATCCTGCGGGCAGAGGACCGCTGATGGCGGGCACGTCTTTGCCGTAAACAGTGCCGAGCGCCCAAAGGGAAAGCCGGCGACCGACTTCCTGTTTGTTGGTGGG
This sequence comes from uncultured Verrucomicrobiota bacterium, assembly GCA_903960845.1. GTDB lineage: Bacteria > Verrucomicrobiota > Verrucomicrobiia > Verrucomicrobiales > Verrucomicrobiaceae > Prosthecobacter. The sequence continues at coordinate 2,686 of CAJCCF010000388.1, forward strand.
GTGAATGTTCTTGGCATCGCCGATGTCGATGGTGATGGCCATGCCGGTCTTTGGCAGGGCGAGTGTCTTCAGCATCGATTCACGCATGCGCGGCCAACCTTCGCCGGGTGCGGTGAAGTTCGGGAGCTGCACCCAGGCGAAGGGCAACTCATCGTCCCAGAACTTGCGCCAACTGGTGACGAATTGAGTGAGCTGCTTGTGGTAAAGATGTTTTTGGTTGGGGCCTGGAAGTGCAGAGTTGCTCTCGCCCTGATACCAAAGGATGCCGCGCAGGGTGAAGGGCGCGAGGTTGAAGACCTTGCCGTTGAAGAGACCAGCCGGCGTGCCTTTGCGCTTGCGGATGGCAAGGACATCCAGTGGCCTGGGCGGAGTGGGCTTGTTGTCTGCCTTGGCCTTCTCAACAGCGAGGTTCCAGGCAGCAAGTTGCTTCTCGTAGCTGGCCGCGAACCTGGCTTCGTCAAAAGAGGTGTAACCTCTCATGAAGGTGTCGTAGTTGGCCTTCGTTTCCGGGTCGCTGCACTGAGCTTCTGCGGGGATCCAGTATTCGATCTGCGTGGCTCCGACTGAGGAGTTGATGAGGCCCACGGGCACCCCGATTTCGCGATGAATCTCGCGACCGAAGAAGTAGAGCGTGGCAGAAAAGCGACCGACCGTCGCCGGGGAGCACACCTGCCACACGCCTTTGCCTTCGGACCGCGGTTTCGCGGCAGTTCCATTGGTGTCGCTGTAGTAGCGAATGAGCGGGAGGTTCGCGGCGGCTTGCTCAGCATCGAAGTGATTCGAAGCCTTCACGCTCATCTCCATGTTCGACTGACCGGAGCCGAACCACACCTCGCCCACGAGAACGTCCTTCACCTCCACCTTGCGCCCGTCTTTGCCGGTGGCGGTCAGAGTGCGAGGTTCGGCAGAAGCCGTGAGGGCATCAAGCTTGAGTGACCATTTGCCGTCGGCAGCGGCGATCGCCGACTTCGATTGCCCGGCGAAGGAAACCGTCACGCTTTCACCCGGATCCGCCCAGCCCCACACGGCGATGGGCTTGTCGCGTTGCAAAACCATGTGATCGGCCAACACAGAAGCCAATTTCAACTCGGCGGCGTGGAGTGCGACTAGTGGTGTAAGCAGCAGTGCGGTGAAGAAGAGGGCGGGATTCATCGTGAGCTTACTTGGAAGTGCGCTTCTTGGCTGGGGCGGGCTTTGGGAACTTTGGTTCGAGTCCGAGCTTTCGGCAGTCGGCATCCACTTCATTGCTCCAGGCCGTGTAGAGCTTCTTCAGTTCCGCGAGCTTCACGGGCTGTTCGGCGGCGAGATCGTGTTGCTCGCTGATGTCGGTGGCGACATTGAATAGCATGTCTTGCGCGGGCTTTTGTTTGGGACCGGGCACGGCGTCGCCTTCGGTGCTGTGGACGTATTTCCAATCACCCTGGCGTGCTCCGTAGTTGTTGCTCATTGTGCGGCTGCGCCAGAACAGGATGTCGTGCGGTGCGCCGGATTTGTTGCCTTTGACAAACGGGAGCAAATCCACGCCGTCGATGGCAGAGGCGTCGGCACCTGCGGCGGCGAGAGCAGTGGCGCTGATGTCGAAGCTGATCGCTGGCTTTGCATACGTCGTGCCGGGCGCGATGACACCGGGCCACTGCATCAGCATGGGAACGCGGATGCCGCCCTCGAAGGTCTCACACTTCGAACCGCGCAGGGGTGTGTTGAGCGAACCGTTGACGGCATTGCGCGTGGTCGGGCCGCCGTTGTCGTTCGTGAAGACGATGAGCGTTTGGTTGAGCTTGTCCGTCTGCTCCAATTTCGTGAACACGAGTCCGATGGCACCATCCATCGCACTGAGCATGGCGGCATAAGTCTGGCGTTTGGAATCCGTGATGCCGGGGAAACGCGCGCGGTATTTTTCGGTGGCTTGCAACGGCGCATGCACGGCGTTGAAGGCCAGGTAGAGGAAGAAAGGCTTTTTCGATTCACGCTGGCGATCGACGAAGGCGGCAGCCTCCTCGCCGAAGGCGTCCGTCAGGTAACGCTGCTCGTTCACCGGTTCGCGATTGCGCAGAATGGGGGCGTTGTATTCGCCCTTTCCACGCGGCTGGATGATGTATTGATGCCCGCCCCCGACGAAGCCGAAGAACTCATCGAAACCGCGATCCACCGGTGTGAAACCTTCGTTCGATCCCAGGTGCCACTTGCCCACCATGCCCGTCACGTAGCCCGCCGCCTTGAGCCGCTGTGGCAACGTATTGGCCTGCGCCGGTAATGGTCCGCCGAGGTCTTCAATGCCGTAGCGATGCTGATACCGGCAACTCATCAACGCTGCGCGCGTCGGCGTGCAGAACGATCCGTTTGCATACGCATCGGTGAATCGCACCCCGCCCTTCGCAAGCCGGTCAATGTTCGGCGTCGGAACGTCTTTGCAGCCGTGGGCACCGATGTCGGCATAGCCCATGTCATCAGAGAGGATGACGATGATGTTGGGTTTCGGTGCGGCAGCGACAGGCAGCGCGAGCAGTAAGGTGGTGAGAAGGAAGAGGGTGGACTTCATGGTTCTATTTCGAGTCACTGCCGCCCGAGAGCTTTTGGATGAGATACTTTTCGATCGAGTGATCTTTAAACCCTGCAACGTCCGGGTGGATGAAGAGACAGTCCACGCCGAATTCCTTGCAGTGCTCGGCAAACTTCACGCCGTAGTTGGCGGTGTGGGAGGTGTCTATAACGGGTTGGCCGGGCTGCTCCGGGGCTCTCCTGTAGTAGAGCATGAGCGGCGGGTCGTCCTGGCTCACCAGCGCGTAGGGCGAATACTCCGCGATCCACGGCAGGAATTTCTCGCGGTCGGTGATGTAAACCTGGAGCATGCTCAGCTTCCGAGTCCGGTCTTGTTTGATGCCGAAAGCGTGCGCGCCATAACCGACGGTATTGGGAATCCAACTCACGACCTGTTGAGGATCGAGCGTCGTTTGGGCGCTGAGCACCGCCGCGCATGTCAGGCGGGTTGACTCCCGAGCGATGGGATCGCTGCTTTTCGGATCCGCAAGATCGGGGTGCAAGGCCAGCCAGAGGCTGGAAGCTCCGCCCGCCGATCCA
>CAJCCF010000389.1 GCA_903960845.1 uncultured Verrucomicrobiota bacterium
CCATGGTGTTGATGGCCATCGGGCTGATGAAGCCGAAATAGTTGCCTGTGTTGTCAAAGCCGGGGCTGCTGAAGCCATTCCACTTCGCCAAGGGGATCGCCGGAGAGGTGGCATAGGTGTCAGCGAGCTGCTGGCTGGCTCCATAGGTGGCCCCGAAGCCAGTGTCGCTCGTGCCATCGAAGCTGCCCACGACGACACCGCTGGTGCCATCGGTGAAAGCAACGGAGAAGGTGACGAGCGACTCACCCGTAGGGGCGACGCTGAGTTCTTTGCCATGACCTGAGAAGGCGTTGGTGGTTTCCAAGATGCTGAAGCTCTGCACCGTTTTAACGACCCCATTGGCGCTGAGAGTCTGGCCGTTGCGCACCAGCGCACGCAGGCCACCATTAGCATCCCAGCCAAAGAGGACAGCGCGGTTATCAACCAGAGTGCCCAAGAAGATGACGAGGTTACCACCGATGGAGAAGTTACCAATGGTTTTCAGATTGCTGCCCAAGCCCACGTTCGTGCCGACCTGCGCGGCGAGCCTGATCACGCCATCGCTGGCATTGCTGAACAGGCAGCGGCTGTTGACATTCTTGGTGATGCCAGCGCCACGCACTTCCGCAGTGAAGGCGATCTGGTTGGCCTCATTGATCACGGGAGGTCCGAAACTGAAATAGTTCACTCCAGGCAGATCCGCCGCAGCGTCACTGTCCGTGGCGATGAGGGCGAGTGGTTTGCCAACCATCATGCCATTGTGCAGACTGGCGTCCGAATGACGAATCACCACGGCGGAGGCGAGCACACCACTGGAGTTCAGGGCTGGGGAACCAATGAAGTTGTAGAGGGTGGATCCCACCGGACCTCCCAAGACTCCGGAACCGGCGGTTCCCTGGATGGCGACATCACCCGTGCCGACATTAACCACGGGGGCGCTGCCGGTGGGGACCACAGTGCCAGTGACGGGGAAGTCAAAGGCGGCCTCATTCTGATCGTCGCTGTTGATGACGACATTGCCTGTGTAGGTGTTCGCCGCGTTGCTATTGAGCGAAACTTGGAAGCTGTAGCTGGTGCCAGGGGCAAGCACCGTGCTGGCTCCCGTGGTGATGTAACCGGCAGGCACGGTGACGCTTGTGATGTGGAGATCACCATCTCCCGTGTTACGCACCAAGAATGCGAGAACACTGGCGACTCCGGGCGCTGTGCCGCCAAAATTCACGACTGTCGCCTGCCCGTCGGTCAGTTCAGGGGCCATCGTGTGGCTGCCATTGTAAACGATGATTTCAGGCTTGGTGGCGACGTTCACCGAGGCGGTGTTGTTGCGCTCGTCCCATTCTGGAACCGTGCGGGTCGCATCCACATAGGCATATGCCACCTGAAGACCATTGAGATTCGTCAGGCTTGCATTCAGCGTCGCCGTCCCCTCTGGAGGAAGATTGACGGTGTAGTTGCCGCCGATCTGCACGCCGTTTGCGAACGGATCACCCGTGTAGAAGCGGACGGAGACATTATTCCAGGTTCCATTGGAACCCACGGCGTTTTTCACGACCACCTCTACGTCCGCAGACACACCGACAACGATGTTCGAGGCGGCGATGGATTCGATGTAGAAGTCATTTGGCGTGGCATAGATGTCTGCCACAGCGCTGTTGGTGCTGGTCTTGCCGTTGGCCGTCACACGCAGGCCGATCTGACCTACATGAGGTGTGTTGAACGTCACGCTGGGCGTCGGGCCCGTTGCATCGCCATAAGTGCCGTTGCCATCGGTGTCCCAACTGTAGTCGGTGATGGCATCATTCTCAGGGTCGAAGGAGGCTGTGCCATCCAATTGGATCGGTTGCCCCACTTTGCCTGTGTAAGCAGGCGCACGGGCGGCAGGGATGGCCACCGCGACCGGAGCGATGTCCGTGTCGATCACATTGACCACGACTGTGGATGTGGACGTTTCAAACGGGTCTTGATTGTCCTTCACGCGCAGGGTCACGGTGTAATTGCCCACCGTCGCGTAACCTGGGTTGGTTGGGCGTGGGCCGGTGGCATTTGGACTGTTCCAGTCAAGGCCATCGGCGGCATTCCAATCCCAGAGATACTCGATGATCGAAGAGTTCGCGTCCAAGTGGTAGGATCCAGAGCCATCCATGTCAAACGAGCGGAAACCGGCACGGTTCGACTGGCTGCCCACCGCTGCAATCACTGCCACTGGCACAGGCCGTGTGACTGCCTCGGAGAGAATAAGAACGCCGTGGGCAGTGTCCATGCCAATTTGATTAACTGCTGAAGCATAAGCCGCCGAACCTGGATATTCAGACGAGCGCCAACTGCCATCGGCCTGCTGTCCAAACATGTAATTTGTGTTTCGATAGCCAGGTGCGACTCCGGCTCCTTGGGAGTCCAAAAGCGTAGTGTTACCCAAAAGCCATGCCTGCATGTCCTGCTTCCAGTTGCGGGCACCTGTACCCGTTTGAAGAGTGGTAATGCCTTGAAGTTGAAGACCTTTCTTCAATGCCCACATCGCATACCAGTGGCCCGCCCAACCTGATCGATCGCCAGACCAAGCGGGATTGTTTACCCAGTTAGTTTGGATGAAATTCCTGGCAGCCGTCGCATTGGCATCTGTTCCAGCCATCCTTCCGGCAAAGGAGTACAATGCCAATGCACCACCAGTTTTTGCCGTATTTGTCCACCCGTCGTTAGGACTAGAATAAGCGATGCCGCCAGCACTTGCGCCGGAAGACGTAAGAGCACTAAAACCATAGGCAGCGTTGTCGAGCCACCATTGTGGCGTGTGAATGCCCAGTCGCTCTTCCGCAGCAAGCAACATCAACGCAGGCCACTGCTGCGACGAACCATCGAAACGGCTTTGGCTTGCCGTTGTGACTGAGTAGCCAAAGCCGCCTCGATATCCGCTGTCACCTTGAGTCCAGTGCAACTGGTCCACCAAGTCTTGGACAAATGTTAGATAATTCACTCCCGCAAACGGGCCATAGGGAATGGTTGATGCACTAGCTTCCGCTGCATTGCGTTTGGCGAGAATAATGGCCATCCCGCAGAAGGGGGTGCTGTATGCTGCGTGCCCACCAGACAGGCTAAAATAGATACCTCGTCCATTGTCATTCATATCAGTATCGCGCATGGCAATTCCATCCGAGTGTTGCGCTGCGCCGATGTTATAAGCTGTCGCTTGCGCAAAAAAGTATTGAGCCCGCGCCGAATGGTCTCCGCATAAATTTCTTCGACATCATTTTCACCTGGAAGGTGGTCATTCTCTTCAAATGCCAAGATCGCGGAAGAAGTGGCTCCAGCACCATAATCAGTGGTGTGGCCTGCGCTCAGAGGGTTGTACCAGTAAATTCGATCCACATCTACGACCGTGTAGTTTTGGTAAAGATTTAACAACCCCTTCTCAATCGCCATGTGAACTCGGTCTGCATGCACAGGCCCGGCAATCACACGGATGACACCTGAACGTGAAACGGAGGTGGCCGTTGAGTCCGTCACGGTCAGAGTGAAGGTCTTCAGGCCACCCGTGGTGTAAACATGACTGGCTCCGATGTAGTTCGCGTTGGTCACACTGCCTGTGGC
>CAJCCF010000390.1 GCA_903960845.1 uncultured Verrucomicrobiota bacterium
AGTGTTTTCTGTCGCCTCCAGCGCACGCATGGTGAGTTGGCAGCGATTCCGCAGAGATGTGGCCATACCACCCGCAAGTCCCAATAAACGAGCCAGAGACTCGCGCGCAATGCGGCTGTGCCGCAGGCTATCCTCTAATTGATGTGGCAGTCTTCTGAGTGCAGGGGTCATGCAACGAACGAGCTACGCCTTTTTCACAGCCGCAAAACACCAGCCGCCTGCGTTTCGTTTTTCCGTATCGTATTGATCCAGTGGAATCAGGATTAATTTTGCTACGAAGCCGAAAAGAAAACGTGCTAGGATTTCCATCGGAAGCTTAATGAGCCCCGGCAGGCTTGATTGCCTTAATACCGGCACAGTGTAATGCAGAGCCGTGGCTAATTGGCTGAAGTGACCACCTTGAGGCACAATTTGGTGGATATCCAAACCATTCTTTTCGATGAGCATTTGCAGGCCGAATTTTGTGGGATTGAAATAGTGCCAGGGGATGTTGTGTAATGGAGCCGATTGCGGGGCGGTGATGAACAGATGTCCGCCAGGCTTCAGCACACGCGCCAATTCCGCGCATGTAAGCTCTGGTGACTGTACGTGCTCCATAACCTGCGTGCAGATCACGGCGTCATATGTTTCAGAAGCAAACTCCATCGCCGACACATCACCTGCAAAGTCCACACCCGGTCCAGGATTCATGTCCATCGTATGCAGGGTAATACCCGTGGCTAGCAATTCTTTGCGCATGACCTGTTCTTCAAGATGCCCGGAGCCTGCGTCTAGCACGAGCATGCCCGGCTTCAAAAGTGGCAACACCTGCTGGCGAATGAACTGGCAGACTTGATAGCGCTCCAGCTGCATTCGCTCATGCATAGCTTTTGAAAGGAAGAGGCGCCCCAAGGAAAGGCGTTGTGGTTTGGAGGATGGGGCAGGCATTGGTATGAGCTATTTAGGCAGTTGGGAAGGGTTTGACGACATAGCACAGAGTTTTTCATACATCGCATCGCATGCGGCCAGGATGCTTTCAGGAATTATATCAGGTAACGATTGTGGACGTTCAAGCCGCTGCGGAAAGAGGGCGTAACGAGGATCAAGATCCATTTGGATGTGATGGCTTAGCTGCTTCAGCGACTGCTGCGGATTTTCGATAAGGTCAGCATAGTTCACGGTCAGCAGATCAGGATGGTCCTGATGAAACAAAAGCGAATTACGCGCCAGCCAGAAGAGCGCGTAAGCGGCCGTGGGCGTGACAGTATCAGCGCGGTGCTTAACGATAAAGTCAAGCATTTCCTCATCCAACCCCTCGGCTTTCCACGATTGCGTGTTTAGCTCGAGCAGATCCTTCAAATACGGCAGTGGATCGTAGCGGCCCCTGTAGTAGTTCAGGTGGGAAAGGATCACTTCGCGGTAATGACGGAAGATCCACAGACCTTTGGAGCGCGGGAAATGTCGCAGAAGTTCTGCCGCGCGCTGGCTGTCATGCAGCGGTTTGATAAGCACCACGGGGCTCTTTTGTGCGCGCGTCAGCCTTTCGATTTCCACCTCAGGCACAACGCGCAGATAGCGCAAATCCTCAACCGGCACCTGCCAGAAGTAGGGTGGATCACCCTCGCCATGATCATGAATGGCGGGATGGAAGCCAATGAAATTGCGAAGCATCGTCGTCCCGCTGCGCTGGCATCCGAAGATGAAAACAAGTCGCGGGTCTTCGCTTGGATTCAGAAGCGCATGTAGCCGCGTGCGCAGTCGGTTGAGCTTGTAGGAGGTGAGCCACTTCCATTGCCATTCAGGCAGGGCGGCGGTGGATGTACTTACAGACATGAGAGGAGATCAGCAGGAGCGATAGCGCAGGCGGTGGCCCAGGTTGACGAAGGAACGTTCGAAAGAGTAATAACAGGCAGTGGCAGCCACGAGTGTGAGTGCTGTAGCACTGCCGGCAATGATGAAGATGCCGGACGGCTGTGTCATGTCCACCGCTGGCAAAAGGCGGCGAACGAGCCAATCTGCCGGTGAATGGAAAAGGTACAGTCCATACGAAATGATGCCCGTAAATTGCAGCCAGCGCAGTGTCAGGCATCTGTAGAGCCAGCGTGGCTGCCCCATGGACACCAGAGCAATGACACCGGTGTAAAACAGAGCCATCCACAGATGCAGCCCCTCACCCAGTAGTCGCTCATTGCGAGTGAGCAGCACCATACCCACAGCGCCGAATGCCACGAGCAGCATCAGCAGCCGCACATGTTCCTCCATCAACTGGCGCACCCGTGGTGGTCTCATCGCACAGGCCAGCAGCAGGCCTGCCAATACCGAGTCTGCCCGTGTGGGAGCGCTCAAGAAGACAAGGAATTCGCGGCTGAAATACATCCGCAGTAGCACTGCGCTGACAATGCCGGCCAGCGCCACATACACGAGCCGGCGTCCTGTCAGAAAGCGTACCATGAATGGCAGTACGAGATAGAACTGCTCCTCAACTGCAAGCGACCAAGTGACCGTCAGCCAGTTTGATCCAAAGTCATGGTGAACGGCCATCAGGATGTTCTGAGCAAAGATGAAGTAGCTCCAAAGCGGCACAGGGCCCAGATCCAGCGCCTCATAGCCAAGCTGTCCGCGCCCATAGCTTGCCACTGCGATGGAAAGCGCAAGAACAAAGAAATACAG
>CAJCCF010000391.1 GCA_903960845.1 uncultured Verrucomicrobiota bacterium
AGACGCTCGGTTCTGTCATTGAATGCAGCCATGATGGACTCTCCAAAGGAGTCTTCACTCACCAGCACCAGGCGGTTTTCACTCCTGGCATCAGAAACGGCGACGATTACGGGATTTGAAACAAACCCATTTTTAAAAATAAGGGAGTCCAGACGGGCTTGCAGTGGTGCCAAATGCACCAATTCACCCAGAACTTTCACAAAACCAGACTCCCGGCCGATGAACTGCAAAAGGCGCTTTGTGCCGTGGTCCCAAAGCCGAACCGCGTCACGCGTCACCAATTCCCCACCAATCTCATGCCATGTCCAATTTCCGGTTTTATCTCTGATTGCGTAACCTTTTGCCAGGGAGTCGCCGCTCAAAACCAGGCAGCCGCGATCATCGACATGGGTTTTCCAGTGCGGCAGAACCTCCAGAGCATCCAGTGTGGCAGCGCCATTGCAGGTCTGTGTCGCGATCTGTGATGCCGCCTCCGTCATGCCGTAACTCTGATAAATGCGCCAGCCGAGCACCCCTGCACCCTCCGCCATTTCACGGGGCAAACTGCCACCGCCGACGATCACCGCGCGGACCGATTCGGGACACGGGACACGATCGCGGACCAAATCATGGACCTGAGTCGGAACCAAAGAGACGAGAGTGATCTTTTCGCGTTCACACAGATTGGCAAATGCCAAGGGTTGCCAGCGGGAGACATCATGCACCACGCTTGATCCGGACAAATGCGCCCGGGCCAGGATGGCAAAACCGCCGACGTGGTGCAATGGCAAGGCAATCAGCCAACGGTCAGATGCCTTGATCCCGAAGTGCCCATTCACAGCCCGGGCGGAAATAAGAAAAGCCTGTTTCGATAAAGCCACCCATTTGGGGGTGTTTTCACTTCCGGAGGTTTGAAAGAAACATAGAGCCGACAACCCCTGCCCTTCCGCCCACCTTTTCAAATCATGAGAATCCGCTGCGCGGTGGGGATTCACAGCAACATGACATGAGTTAGAGGTCCAAAAATCGTTCGCTAGCATCGCTGGTAAAAGACTCACTAAACGCAATCCATACCCTGAGGTTGATGAAGGGCTTCGCCAGTACTTACGCTTGGTCGAGGGCAATAAATTTGAAAAACTGAACGCGCCATGCACCGATGAAGTTGGCTTCGATCAAGTTTCCCCGAACAATCGAATCGCTGTGAATCCGTTTTCTGGCAGCGGCGCCAGTTTCTTCAACACTTGTAAGGTCGAAAAATCAATCTGGTTGCCACGCATAAGTCGCTTGCGATAATCGACACCCCGCCTCCCCCCGATTATGGCTCAGCCCTTCCTCACTCAGGATTTTCACCCCCGTTGGTCCACTCTCGATATCGCCTGCATTCAGGCAGACATCACGACCGCTCTGAAGAAAGCAGAGTCAAACATCAACGACCTTGCTGACCAGGATCGCGGCAAAATGAATTTCGACTCGGTGGTGATCGGGCTGGATGATGCCACGCGCCCGCTCAATGAGGCATGGGGTCTGGTGCAGCATCTCGATTCACTCTGCAACTCCCCCGCCCTGCGTGAGGCTCACAATGCGATGCTCACTCAAGTGAGTTCGTTTTTTGCCAAGATTCCCCTCAACGATCACCTCTGGGATTTGCTGGAAACTTACAGCATCACCGAAGAAGCACGCTCCCTGCCCCCCATCAAAAAGCGCGCGCTGGATGAGACGATGGAAAGTTTCCGTCAGGCAGGTGCCGATCTGCCACCAGACAAAAAAAAGCGACTCGAAGCAATCGAGTCCGAACTGTCACAGGCTACACAAAAGTACTCGGAAAACGTGCTCGACAGCACAAACAAGTGGGAACTTTTCATCACCGATCCGGAACGGCTCAAGGGATTGCCGAAATCCGCCATCGAAGCGGCTCGCGCGGATGCTGCGGCAAAGGGAGTAGGCTCGGCCGAGGCTCCACAATACCGCTTTTCACTCAAAGGACCTTCCATGATCCCGGTGACGGAACACGCTGAAGACGCTGAACTGCGCCGGGCCGTCTGGGAAGGCTCGACAAACATCGGACGCGGTGGCGAGCACGACAACACGGATCTTATCAAAAAGATCCTGCGCCTGCGTCAGGAGAAGGCGCAACTGATGGGCAAATCAAACTTTGCGGATCAAGTGCTGCAACAGCGCATGGCGAAGAACGGCCAGACGGCCCTGTCATTCATCGAAAACCTGCACAGCAAGATTCAGAGTGCTTTTCATCGTGAAACAATCCAGCTTCAAGAGTACCGCGCTGACGTATCCAATCAGGCGGCAGATCTTTTTCAGCCTTGGGAAGTCGCCTTCTGGGCGGAAAAGCAGAGAAAGTCGGAATACGACTTCGACGAGGAGGAATTAAGACCTTACTTCCCTCTCAACAAGGTGCTCGACGGCATGTTTACGCTGGTTGAAAAGGTGTTCAACCTGAGCATTTTGCAGCGTAAGACGGTGTTCTATGCCGCTGGCGAAACCGGCCCGGCGAGCACACAACCCGGCCAGCCTGGCCTAGTGGAAGTCTGGCATCCGGAAGTGAAGTTCTACGAGGTAAAGAACGAAAAAGGCGTTCACATCGGCTCTTTTTATGCGGACTGGCATCCACGCGACTCAAAGCGTGGAGGAGCCTGGATGAACTATCTAAAAATGGGCACTCCACCCAGTGGCGAGCGTGACCGCCGCCTGCATCTGGGCCTAATCTGCGGCAACATGACGCCACCGGTGGATGGCAAGCCCGCGCTTCTGACGCATGACGAAGTTTGCACCGTGTTTCATGAGTTTGGCCACCTGCTGCATCAACTCTGCGGCAATGTGGAGATTCCCACCCTCAATGGTGTGAATGTGTACTGGGACTTCGTCGAACTGCCCTCACAGATCATGGAAAACTTTTGCTGGGAGCGCGAGAGTCTCGATCTTTTTGCCCGGCATCACGAGACTGGGAAACCTATTCCGGCCAAGATTTTCAAGAAAGTCATCGCCGCAAAAAACTACCGCAGCGCCAGCGACATCATGCGCCAGCTCGCTTTTGGCAAGCTGGACCTTGAGTTGCACATGCACCACGTCACGAACGATGACACCGATCTGGATCAACTTTCACGTCAGATCCTGAAAGGCTACCTGACGCCCATGAAAACGGAAAATCCGACCATGGCGCGCCGCTTCAGTCACCTCTTCAGCAGCCCGGTGGGCTACGCCGCAGGCTACTACAGCTACAAATGGGCGGAGGTGCTGGATGCGGATGCCTTCACACGCTTTCAGAAAGAGGGCGTTCTTAGCGCCAAAGTCGGCCACGAATTCCGCGAAAAGGTTCTCAGCAAAGGCAACTCAGAAGACCCGGCGAAGCTCTTCCGCGATTTCATGGGCCGCGACCCGGAACCGATGGCTCTTCTGGCACGCGCCGGCCTGGCTTAAGTTGCAGAGGTTCCCGAAACTCACACCGCCCGGCGTTGGTCAAATCCATGTCCCGGAGGGGATGGCTGTATCCTTGGGGATAACGACGATACCGTCGCGAATATGGAAGAGCTCACTGTCCATATTTTCAGGCTTACCGTCAGGCGTGATGACCACATTGTCTCCGATGTGCACGTTTTTGTCGATGATGGTGCGCTCAATACGGCAGTTGCGACCAATGCCGGGAGCCGGCTTGTTCGGGTCAGTGCCTGCAGCGCCCGCGTAATAATCTGCACCCATGATGATGACCTCACGCAGCGTAGTGCCGGTCTCAATGATGGAACGCACGCCAATGACTGCCGTTTCCACGTGTGCATCAGTGATGATGCAACCTTCGGAAATAAGCGCCTCGCGAATCTCCGCACCATTGATCTTTGTGGCCGGCAGGAAACGGGCATGGGTAAAGATCGGTGCAGCGGAGTCAAAGAAATCGTATTGGGGGACAAGCTTGCAAAGGTCCAGGTTGGCCTGAAAGAAGGAGCGGATGGTCCCAATATCCTCCCAGTAGCCCTGGAAGTTGAAGGCGTGAACCTTGTACTTTTTCAGCGCACCCGGAATGATGTGCTTGCCAAAGTCCATGCAGTTGTTGTCGAGACTGTCGATGAGCGCCTGACGGTTAAAGACGTAAATGCCCATGGAAGCCTGGTAACGAGGCTCATCGGCGGCCAGTCCGAGTTCATTCAGTGTCTCCACCGGCATGCGCAGGTTTTCCAGCACGGCTGGATCCTTGGGTTTTTCAACAAACTCATGGATGCGACCGGAGCTGTCAGTTTTCATGATGCCAAAGGCGGTGGCATCCGCTGCATTCACGGGCAGAGTGGCAATCGTGAGTTCAGCACCGCTCTTGATGTGCTGAGCCATGACCAGGCGGAAATCCATGCGGTAGAGCTGATCGCCGCTGAGGATGAGATAATAGTCGTAATTGTTCTCCGTGAAATACCGGAGGTTCTGACGAACGGCGTCCGCCGTACCCTGATACCAGCGCTCACCATCCGGCGTCTGCTGAGCAGCGAGCACCTCAACAAAACCACGAGTGAACTGATCGAACTTGTAGGTGCGGGCGATGTGGCGATTGAGCGAGGCGCTGTTGTACTGCGTGAGAACAAAGACCTGCCGAACGCCTGAATTGATGCAGTTGCTGATTGGAATATCCACCAGGCGATACTTGCCCGCCAGCGGCACAGCAGGCTTCGCGCGATCTTTGGTCAGCGGAAAGAGTCGTGTTCCCGCGCCTCCTCCCATGACAATGGCCAGCGTTGAACGGCGGAGAATGTCATCAGTGGCGAAGTTGTTTGGCATAATCGTTAAGTGGCAGATGTCTTTTCTCGGAAAAAACGCGAAGAGGCAAGCGTTTCCAGCGACCATTAGATGAAAATCACTCGCTCCGCGCCGTTAACCTGTCCCAACCCAGCCCCCCTTGCCATGATCATCCTCGCCAATCGTTACCTCCCAATTGTTCTCACCTCCCTCACTCTTGCTGCAACCGGCAGCCATGCGGCGGTGAATTTCGAAAAACAAATTCTGCCTGTGCTGCAAAAAAAATGCCTGGATTGCCACAGCGCCACCAAGGTGGTGGACGGCAAAACGAAGAAACCAAAAGGTGACCTGCAACTGGATGCCGCCTGGGCCATGCTCAAGGGCGCAGAAAACGGCCCCTCATTGGTCCCTGGTAACCTGGCCAAAAGCTACATGTATGAGGTGGTCACCCTGCCAAAGGACGATGACATGTTCATGCCATCCAAAGGCGACCCAATGACACCAGAGGAGATCAAGCTGCTCAAGGAGTGGATCGAGAGTGGTGCTGATTTTGCTGGATGGACTGGCAACATGGAGGGAGCACCCGCCGATGTCGCCGCTGCCGCCGCCGCTAAAAAAGTGGTGAAGGTGCGCGAACATGATGTGTTTTATCAGCAGTTGTCAAAAGAGGTGAAAGCAGCGCCTGAAGCCGTGATCGCCAAGGCCAAGGCTGGTGGTGCTCAGATCTCCGCGCTGAAACTCGACAGCCCGCTCTTGCGCGCCGATTTCCTCACTGGTGTGTCGAAGTGCGATGACGAAAAAGTGGCCGTGTTGCTGCCACTGAAAGACCAACTGGCACAGCTCGATTTGGGCCGCACGGTGATCACGGATGGCGCTATGAAAACACTGGCCCAGTTAACTCACCTGACCGTCCTGGATCTGCGCCAGACAAAAATCACGGACGCCGGTCTGGCCTCTCTCACCGGCCTGAAGAAACTGCAAACGCTCAATCTTTACGGCACCGAGGTCACTGATGCCGGCCTGAAACATTTGGCCGCCATCAAGAGTCTGAAACACGTCACGCTCTTCATGACCAAGGCAACACCCGAAGGAGTCAAAGCACTCACAACCGCCATTCCCGGAGTGCAGGTGACGCTGAAATGAGGCGGCAGAAACCAGGTCATTTTTCGTGTTGCCGAACATCACGTAAAACAAAATTGCGTCGGCTGAATCCGTGCTGATAACGCTCAGGCCCCTCATCAATCACCGGCCAGTTCATCCCATGACTTCAATCCAGTAACAGGCAGCAAATCGGCGGCTGCCTGTTTCCATGCGGGAGTTCCCGCTTTCAAAAAGAGATCCCATATCTGCTTTTTGCTGTGAGGGTCAGCTATTGAATTTGGCGCATTCCGCCAAAGCCCCAGGCGCAGACCACCCTCGTGGGCATGATCCACATGGCGGTGATAGATAAAGGCATCGACGAGCGGCAGCCTCTGGCACTTTTCCCAAGCGTAAGCATAGGCGGCGGCCTGAAGTGGTTCGCCTTCCGGCTTGAGCAGCGTTTGGAAGCCCTGCTCGGAAAGAATGATGCGCCGGGGTTGCCCCTGCCAGAGTAACTCGGGTTGTTTGAGATGACGACTGAGGACCTCCAGGTTTTTGAAGGTGACTTTTTGCGTCGCATCATCACTGCGCACCCCTTTGTCCGCCCAGGCTCTCGGATTGCCCAGATCCTCCGGATAGGGATGCCAGGCCACATGCCAGTCCAGATCACCCAGCGCCCGCACGGTCTTGGCAAAGGCGTCCAGATAGTCACGACCGGGAGCGGCCTCCTCAGCACTGATGCCGTGCATGGAAATCGACCAGTGATGATCAAAGGAAATATAAAGGCGTGCATGCATCGAAGAACGGCGCACCGCCTCATGCATGAGGCGAAAGGCCTTCTCATACTCGGCCACAGCGGCAGACATCGGTTTGCGTCCGAGATTGTACCAGAGCCAGTGTGAGTTCACCTCGTTGCCCACGATCCAGCCCCAGACACGTCCATGATCGGGGTGATCGCCACTCCAGCGCTCGGCCATTTCTTCAGACACTGCACGCAACCAGGCTCGGCCCATGGGCGTCTTGGTATTGAATGCGCCAATGCTGTATTTGTAATCTTCCCGCGCATCAGGATGAATCGCTATCGCATCCACTGCAGGATTTTTCGATGGATAGGAAAGAACAATCGCATAGACCAGCACTCCCCGATCCGAGAGAGGTTTGATCTGCTGATCCAGTGACTTCAAGTAAGCCTCGTTGAAACTGAATTCCTGACCATCAACCGTGCGGGTTGGGTTGCCAGGCTTCTTTTGGAGATCCAACAGCGCGGTGATGTTGATGTTGATCCCGGCGTGATGAATGCCCAGGGCCAGAGCATCATTCACCATCTGAACCTGCAACCCCTTGATGGATGGAGTTTGGGGGAAAGGATCCGAATTGGGCACCGCCGCAGGCAGCAGGAATCCGGTCATCAGCAGAAATATCGAAATAAGGGCGGGTCGGTAACACATGGGTTGAGTGAAGTCGGAGTGATGCTGCCGAACGATCAAAGTCGGCATAAAAAAACCCCGTCTTTGCAGGCGGGGTTTTTCCAAAAATAAGCAACCAGCGATTAACGCTTGGAGAACTGGAAGCGCTTGCGGGCGCCCGGACGACCCGGCTTCTTACGCTCCTTGGCGCGTGAGTCACGAGTCAGCAGGCCAGCCTTTTTCAGCGTGCCACGCAACTCAGGATTCACGGCGATCAAAGCACGGGAGATGCCCAGTTTCACGGCACCAACCTGACCGGTGATACCACCGCCGGAGGCGTTGACCTTGAAGTCATAGATCTGACGTGTGTTTGTCAGGGACAGTGGGGTCAGGATCTGGTTCTGCAACGCGACGGTTGGAAAGTATTCTTCAAAGTCACGACCATTCACCGTGATGGAACCTGAACCCGCGAGAATGTGAACTCGGGCAATGGCGGTCTTGCGGCGGCCGGTGGAATTGTTGAGGGGCTTGCTCATGAAGTTAAATCAGGAAAGTGCTTGGATATTAGGCGACGACGAAAGGCTGCGGATTCTGAGCCACATGCGGATGATCTGCACCCACATAAACCTTGAGCTTGGTCACGATGGCATCACCCAGACGGTTGTGAGGCACCATACCCTTGACGGCGCGGTGAACGAGAAGTTCAGGACGGCGCTGGCGCACTTTTTCGGCGGTCTCCACCTTTTGATTGCCGATGTATCCACCACGCTTGCTGGTGTAGACCTTTTGTTGCTCTTTCTTGCCGGTCAGACGCACCTGATCAGCATTGATCACCACGACAAAGTCGCCGGTATCAACATGAGGTGTGAAAGTGGGGCGCGTTTTGCCACGAATCAGATTGGCGGCAGCCACGGCGACTTGGCCGAGGACTTGATCCTTGGCGTCAATGATCCACCATTGGCGGGTCATGTCTTGGGCTTTGGCAGAGAATGTCTTCATAAGGTTCTTTGAGATGAGCTCCCGGTGAACGTCACCGGCAGCAGGAAAAGAAGGGCCTTGAGAGTAGAAGTCTCAGGCGAGGTGTCAAACGGAAACTAGGGTTATTCACAGCGATTGTTGAGCTTGCCTCGACCTCGGCCGGAAGTGCCTGTGTCATCAGACGCAGCTGAACTTGGCGATGACAGGACGGCAGCTTGCCCTGAGTTCAATCCAAGCCACACTGGAAGCTCTGAATGAGTGACGATCTTTTCACCTCCCCCGCGCCCGCCACATCCAGCTCTTGTGCTCAGGCTGATGCGCCACTGGCATCACGCATGAGACCGCTGACCATGGAGGAGTATGCAGGTCAGAGCCACATCCTGGGAGAGGGCAAGCTGCTGCGCCGGGCGGTGATGGCCGACCGGTTTTCATCGATCATTCTCTATGGTCCACCGGGAGTTGGCAAGACCACCCTGGCCCACATCATCAGCCAGGAAACAAAAGCACGTTTTGTGACACTCAGCGGCGTGGAGAGCAGTGTTGCGGACATTCGCAAGGAAGCTGAAACGGCGGTGAAATTTCGGCAACTGAACCATCAGGGGACAGTGCTTTTCGTGGATGAACTCCACCGCTTCAATAAAGCCCAGCAGGATGTGCTGCTGCCGCATCTGGAGAGGGGAACTCTGCGCTTCATTGGAGCGACGACTCATAATCCCTACTTCTATGTGAACAGCCCGCTGGTGAGCCGCTCACAAGTCTTCACTCTGGAACCGCTGGGCATGGATGATTTGCAGAAGCTGCTGACCAGAGCTCTGACCGATGAAGAGCGAGGCCTGGGGCGCTGGAAGGCGACGATCACTGATGAGGCGCTCCGCCACTTATCGAATGTGAGTGATGGTGATGCGCGCAAATGCCTGAATGCGCTGGAACTGGCCGTGCTTTCTTCAAGACCGAATGCCGAGGGCCGTATTGTGATTGATCTGGCGGCGGCAGAGGAGTCGGTGCAGCAGAAAACAGTCGTCTATGATGGCGATGGTGATGCGCATTACGACACGATCAGCGCTTTTATCAAATCCATCCGGGCCTCCGATCCGGACGCTGCGATCTACTGGCTGGCCAAGATGCTCTACGCCGGCGAGGACATCCGTTTCATCGCCCGGCGCATCGTCATCGCAGCCAGTGAGGATGTGGGGATGGCAGACAGCAATGCGCTGCGTGTTGCCGTGGCGGCGCAACAAGCCGTGGAGTTCATCGGCATGCCTGAAGCACGCATCATCCTTGGGCATGCCACGATTTATTTGGCGACTGCGCCAAAAAGCAATCGCGCCTATCAGGCCATTGACGCTGCTCTGGAGGATGTGAAACAAGGCAGGACACTGCCAGTGCCCAAGCATCTGCGGGATTCCCATTACAAAGGAGCCGAATCCCTTGGGAATGGCGTCGGTTATCTCTATCCGCACGATTATGAAGGTGGCTTCATCCCGCAGCGCTGCCTGGAAGGCGGACGGCAATACTATGACCCGACAACCAATGGCCTGGAAGGCAGGGTGAAGGAACGGCTGGATCACTATCGGCAGCAGTGGGAGAAGGCAGCCGGAGATGCTCCGAAATAAATTTTTTAGTTTTATTCAACAAGCTCTGCACACCACTCTCTAAAAGAGACATCAGCAGTCGTGGAAGTGATTCCGCCATGCTGACCAAGAGAGTGATTGGTTGTTGTTATTGTCCCTGCCGAAATGCAGGAAAGTGTTGAGGTTGATGAAAATACAGGAGGCTGGACGGTCGGGAGCCGTCCAGCCTCAACTTTTTCCACCGGGCCACTAGCCCGTCGTGCGCAAACCAGAGGCCAACGCGTTGACCGAGATGAGCAGATCAGGCAGCATTCCCTCCGCGGCCTCAGTTTCGCCGGCATGGATTCGGGCACGCCAGTCACGCAGGAGATTCACCTGCTGGGCATGGAGCACCCGCAGCGGTTCCTCGCGAATGTCCAGCGTGTAGGCCAGACGCGGCCGCCGGGCGGCAAAGGTGCCTTGAAACAGATCCATCAGCACACTCATCGTGCGCTGATACTCATCCAGAATGATTTTCATGAAGCGCTCCCGCACCGCCTCGTCAGGAACCAGGCTGGCGTAGAGTTGCATGAGCTCAACGTTCACGCTGACAAGCGAACTTTCGATATTGGTGAGCACATACCTGAGGAAGGGCGAGGATTTAAGGCCATCCCGCAAAGCCAGGTAACCAGCAGCATCCTCAACCCGAAGCTTCTCGAATGCAGACCCCGCACCAAACCAGCCCGGCAGGTAGAAACGCGCTTGCGTCCAGGAGAATACCCATGGGATGGCGCGCAGATCATCCAATGAAGCCTGACCTGTACGGCGGGAAGGACGGGAGCCGATGCGTGCATGCTCAAGGGCATCAATTGGCGTGGCGGCGCGATAAAAGAGCATGAAATCCGGCTCTGTCAGCAAGGCGCGGTAGGCATCACGACTCCAGCCCGCGAGCTTGTCGAGCGTCGGATGCAGGCTGAGTGAAGCCGCTTCACCATGGCGATGCCTGGCCGTGGCGGCAGCTGCAGAAGCCATGAGCAGCTCGGTGTTATACACCGCCGACCCGAGATGAGCGTACTTCTGCGCGATGGTCTCACCCTGCTCGGTCATGCGCAGGCAACCGCCTAACGAACCCTGTGGCAGCGCTTCCATGAACCAATGTGTTGGCCCGGCCCCGCGCCCGACGGTGCCACCGCGTCCATGGAAAAAGATGCCTTCGACCCCGTGCTTTTTAGTCGTGGCAGCCAGCGCGGTCTGGGCACGATGCAGCGCCCATTGGCTGGCCAGGATGCCACAGTCCTTATTCGAGTCCGAGTAGCCCACCATCATCTGCAGCGAGGGTTTCTCAGCCCTCAGACTGCGGCGGGTGACCGGATGCTGGAGAAACTCGTCCACAATGCCGGGTCCGGCCTCGAGGTCGCCCATGGTTTCAAACAACGGAGTCACAGGCAGAGGACAGCTCAGCCCGCCTTCCACCCAGTTCATCAAGCCGGCTTCACGTGCCAGCACATACACTGTGAGAAGATCTTCCACATTTCTCGTCATCGAGACAATCAGAGCTCCCAGGCCCTCTGTACCATGACTGGAAATGTGCCCGGCCAGAACACGATAACAGTTGAGCACCGTATCCGCCTCGGCTCCCGCAGACATTCCAGCAGCAAGGAAGGGCCGCGGAGAAAGCAGTTCTTTCTCCAGCAGGATTCGTTTCTCCGCCAGAGACCATGCCCCGAGCGGTCGCTCATCCATGAGTCCCGCAGCGCGCAGGAGCTGATCCAGCGCCTTTTCATGAAATGCCGAGTTCTGACGGATATCGAGCGTGGCCGAGTGAAAGCCAAATGCCTCAATGCGCAGCCGGAACGGCACAACGAACTCCGTCACCAGTGCATGTGCGCCCACGATTTCCAGGGCCTGGGCATAGGCATCCAAATCAGCGCGCAGTTCGGTTGACTTGGCATAGCCATTTGGGCTGCCCGGTTTTTCCAGCGCAATCAATACCTTGGCGCGCATCAGGTAGGCGGCAAAGCGCCAGGGCTCCTCTTTATTGCGCTCCAGAATGTAGCCGATATCCACGGAGCTTTCTCCCGCGAGGGAATCCTTCAAGCGCGTGATCAGAGCCTCCAGCACCGGCGGTGTTTTCTGGAATAACGAACTCAGAGGCGAATGCGAAGCCAGTGACTCCAGCCCCCGCCGGTGCACGCGCAGTGCGTTTGAGCGGAGGGCGCGCAGGGCTTTCGCCGTGACATCGGCGGTGACAAAGGGATGTCCGTCGCGATCACCACCAATCCAGGTGCCAAAACAGATCAGTGGCGGCAAACCGTCCGCACCAGCCGGATCGAAGCCAGCCGCAACCCAGGCCTCGCGCAAATGGATGTGGGCACGTGTCAGGGCTTCCGGGAAAACCTCACGCAAGTAATGAAGGGCATTCTGCAGTTCGGCATCAATGGTTGGGCGGGTGACGTGAATCTCACCTGTGCGCCAGAGATTTTCGAGCTGTGTCTGGAGCTGGGACTGAATGCGCTGCTGCTCGCGCGGTGTGTAGTCCTTGTTCTCGTGACGGTTCATCAGCCCATAGATTTCGAGGTGCAACTCGCGCACGCTCTCGCGCTTGGCTTCAGTCGGGTGCGCGGTCAGCACAGGCTCCACCCTCACCTCCTTCAAGACCTCGATGAGATCCCTCTCGCTCAGCCCGAGCGCCTTCATCTGGCGCAGGTTGTCCGGCCACATGCCGGGCTCCGACTCAGGACCATTGGCCTTTTCACGCAGACGGCGGATCTGTGAAGCGGCGCGTTCTTCCACGATATTCAGCAGCTGAAAGGCAATCGACAAAGCCTGTCCGAGCGCACGGTTCGGCTCTGGCGTGATGGCCGCACACTGGCCGATCCATGGCAAATTGTCCGCAAGCTCTCCTTCCCCGATCTGCCGCAGCACAGAGGCAAAGGCGTTCATCAGGAATTTTAGATCATCTTCAAGCAATCGGAAGCCATGCTCCCGAAGGGGTGTGGTGGGGGTCATCACCTTCCCATAAGCAGGAACAATGCCGCTGCACGTCTCTCGCGACATTTTTCCAAATCCCCAGCCCCCCCCCGCACCTGATCACCTGGTTTGCCGGGGGCACCTCGTCGCTGCCGTCATACTGCCACAAAAAAAGGCGGGCACTTCGAAAGTGCCCGCCCTCAGATTTTGGGTTGGTGATCCTTACTTCACTTCACCGGTGAAACCAGCCTTGTTCATCGCGGCGATGAGATCGCTTTCGCTGAAGTCGCCCTTCACGGTGAAGGTGCTTTCTTTGGCCACGATGTTGGACTCCGTCACGCCAGCGACAGACTTCACGGCTTCAGCCATGGCCTTGACGCACTTCCCGCAGCAGAGGTGAGCGCCGCTCACGGTTGCACTGGTCAGCTTTTTGCCTGCCTTGGCAGTGCCGGCAGAGGCGGATTTTTCATCGGAATCGCTGGTGCCAAAATAGCCGGCTGCATTGATGGCCTCAACGGCCTTCTTGGCGGCAGCTTTGGACTTGGCGGTGACTTTCACCGTGCCGCCTTCGGCGGTGACCGTCACATCCTTCACGGATGTGCCTGCCTTGGTGATGCCCGTGGTGCAGCTCTTGCAGCAGTTGTGAACGCCAGAAAGCGTGATGGTGGTGTCTGCGGCGCTGGCAAGACCAGCGGCAAAGATGAGTGAGAGGATGAGGGTATGCTTCATAGCAGTTCTCAAGACGTTCCTCGGATCGCCATTCTTTGCCAAATTATTCATCAATTTTGTGCACCCTTAATTTTTTACAGCAAAGAGTTCAGATTCCGAAAAAGATCTCGCACCCATCCCTGCCAGCCCTAGACTCCGCCTACTCATGTCCATCTATGACCGTGATTACATGCGCGACAACGCACCAGGCATCGGCGAACGACTGCGCCAGGCATCCGCCTTCCATTGGTTCTTCTGGGCAAACATCATCGTGTTTGTGGCGCAGTGGGTCTTCCGCATCGGTCTCGATCAGCATCCCCTGACCGGCGAATACCTGCCCTCAGGCTCCGTCAGCCTGGAATCCATCGGCCAAGGGCGCGTGTGGACGGTCTTCACCTACATGTTCGTGCACGGCAGTGCCGGACACATTTTGGTCAACATGATCATGCTCTGGTTTGCCGGAAAGCGCGTGCAGGATCTTTATGGGCCGCGCCACTTTGTGTTGATCTATCTGCTATCCGGCATCGCTGGAGCCCTGTTCCAAATTTTGCTCAGCTCCTATGTCATGCACGATTCGCAGATCACCCTCATCGGGGCCTCTGCCTCCGTCATGGGCCTGCTTCTCGCCTATGCCGTGGCCATGCCGGAAGAGAGAATCACCCTGCTTCTGGCCTTCATCATTCCCATCCGTGCCCGCCTGTGGGGCATGGCCAAATTTTTACTCCTCATCAATGTCGCTTTTGGTGTGCTGGACATGCTGGACAAACTCCCGGCCTGGCTCTCCGGCGGTGGCGGCCATGTCGCCTACTTCGCTCATGTCGGCGGGGCCCTGGCGGGCTGGTATTATGCACGTTCCATCGGCCATGGAGCCCGGCCCTTTGACCTCAACCGGCCAAGGCGTAGCAACGAAGTCCGCCGCCGTCGCGCCATGGTGCATGCACGCCCCGCTGCCATCGAAATTGAGCGGGAACTCAAGCATGAGAACGATCCGGAAATGGATCTCGTCATCGACCTCATGCGTGATGAGGTGGACCCCATCCTCGATAAAATCAGCGACTTCGGCATCACCAGCCTCACCGACGAAGAGCGCCGTATCCTGGAGCGCGCCAGCCGCCATATTTCACGAAACAATCCATAGCACCGGATGCACCCGGCAGGGCTCACGAACACAGACTTGCCACTTTTCGTGCAACGCCTAGCATGACACCGCAATTTCGGGAGAAACCCCGCGTTTATCTCGACCCCAAACCTCAACCAAACAATACACACCCTATGGGTCTCAACATCATCTCACGCCGCCATTTTCTGGGCCGCACCGCCAGCCTCGCCGCTGGAGCTTTCACTGGTCCAAACCTGCTCCTGCGTGGTCAGGACAAAGCCGGCAAACGCCTCAATCTCGCCGTCATCGGAGCCAATGGTAAAGGTCAGTCCGACACTCAAGGGGTGACTCTCGATCACAACATCGTGGCCCTCGTCGATGTGGACAGCAAGCGCCTCGATGAAGCCGCGAAGAAGCGCAACAAACACCACCTCGACTCCGGCAAAGAGGCCCCGCCAGCGCCGAAGCTCTATCAGGACTTCCGCAAGATGTTCGATGAAATGGCCAATGAGATCGACGGTGTCATTGTCTCGACCCCCGATCACACGCATTACGTCGCCGCGATGCACGCCATCAAGCACAAGAAGCATGTCTGCGTTCAGAAGCCTCTCTGCAATCGCATCTCCGAAGTGCGTGACATGCACAGCGCCGCCAAGGCAGCCAACCTCGTCACCAACATGGGTAATCAGGGTCGCACCATGGAAGGCCAGCGCCTCGCCAAGGAATGGATCGAACAGGGAGCCATCGGCACCCTCAAAGAAATCCGCCTGTGGACCAACCGCCCTATCTGGCCGCAGGGGCCGCTCGTCAAAAAAGCCGCCGAATGTCCACCGGAACTCAACTGGGATCTCTGGCTCTCCAGCGAAGCTAACGAACCCTACTTTGAGTTTGAGCTCCCCTCCGGCATGGATCCAAAGAAAAACAAGCGCGGCAACAGCGTTCATCCCTTCACCTGGCGTGGCTGGTGGCAGTTCGGCTCCGGTGCGCTTGGCGACATGGGTTGCCACATCATGGACGCCACCTTCAGCATTCTCGGCCAGCTCATTCCTGAGCAGATCGACGTCACCAGCAGCCCGATCTCCGACACCTGCGCACCAGTTTGGTCCGACCTCATCTATCACATGCCTGCCGGCAAGCATGCCGCGCTCAAAGTGTCATGGAAAGACGGCTCCAAAAATGGTGTGGCAAACAAGCCTGAGATCTCCCCGCACATGACCAGCGAACTCGCCAAAAAGGCATTCGAAAAGGCCAGCAGCGGCATGATGTTCATCGGCACCGAAGGCACCGTTTTTGAAGGCGAAGCCTACTGCAGCAGCCCGGTCATCTACAATGAAGAGCGCTACACCCAGGTGCGTCTCGACATGAAAGCAGGCAAGATCGTCAAAACCGAAGCCCGCAGCGCCGTGCCGAACAACCCGCAAGGCGAGTGGGCTCACCACATCGTCAACGGTGGCCTCCCGGCCTCGAACTTCGACTACAGCGCACCGCTGACCGAATTCGTGCTTCTTGGCAATCTCGCTGTGCGCGCCCAACAGAGCGTGCAGTGGGACAAGCAAAACATGAAAGTCACCAACGCCGAAGCCCCGAACAAGTTCATCTCCCGCCCCGCCTACCGCGACGGCTGGAAAGCTTAGTTCCCGTGACCGCCTGCACCAGCAGGTGGCCTTCCGCTGAAAATCATCACCCCAGACCGGTTTGTCCGGTCTGGGGTTTCTCATGTCCCGCACCGCCGCCCCGAACATGGATTATCATGAGTGGATACCAATGGGTCGGCATTGGTATCTCCAAGCCGGGATGCAAGCCGGACCATGAGTCTGGTTTTCGTACATCTTTTCACTCACTGCCCGCCGCCCATGTAACGGTGAAACCAATCCGCGCTGAGTTGCGCCACCTGCTCCAATTTGCCAGGCTCCGCAAAGAGATGCGTGGCTCCGCGCACCGTCCGAAAGTCCTTCTCACAAGACAGCAGGTTGAACCTAAAAACGGGAATGGAAGTCAGCGGGCATGGATGCCCTGCCGAGTGGCTGCTCGGGTGATCAAGGGGATGTTTGTGACGGGGGGATGATGCG
>CAJCCF010000392.1 GCA_903960845.1 uncultured Verrucomicrobiota bacterium
AAGGTGCCGTGTCGTATGGGTAGACGAGAGGTTGCACGCGCTGGGCGCAGCCCGTGCACGTCAAGCACGTGAACGCAGGTTAAGTCTGACAGACTGTGTCTCCTTTGAGGTCATGTTGGCAGAAGGATGCCAATCTTTTGTTGGTGACGACGAGCATTTCGAGAAA
The DNA here is from genome assembly GCA_903960845.1 of uncultured Verrucomicrobiota bacterium. GTDB lineage: Bacteria > Verrucomicrobiota > Verrucomicrobiia > Verrucomicrobiales > Verrucomicrobiaceae > Prosthecobacter. Next base: position 167 of record CAJCCF010000392.1, read on the forward strand.
GCGGGATTCCTCGTCCCTCGGTAATGCGTCAACAAATGGAGGCAGCGGAAGATTTCGCTGTTTAGGGATGCCCGGATGGAGCGTAGGCGTTAGGTGCAGCACCTTGTTGGGGAGTTCTTTTTGCAAAGCTGACAACCTTGTGACCACTCTCAAACTGTCTTTTCATCACATCGCGCGACATTTTTCTGAAATCCCAATCATAGGATTCAAGAATATTCATTCTGTGCTCACGAATTTCAGCAACTATTGGGTCATTCATAATCTTCTCCTCCAAAAAGTTCATCAGGCGTGCAAATGGTAGGCAGGAAATAACCTGATTCGGTAACAATGTGGTTAATTTTAACTAAAATCTCTGCGTTTGCAATATGGGTGCAGTTCCAAGTTAAAAGAAAGTCGATGCTGTGCCTTGAAGCAACCGCAATGTGAAGCGCATCAGTATCCGCTTTAGGTGGAATTATTCCTGACATCATTATTCTTTCAGCAAGTAAAATGACATCATTATCAACTTCAAGCATCTCAATATGGCTGATTGCATTTATTCTTCTTTCTGCGGCTTCAGAATCACCTTTGCTCGCCTCATCAAGAACATATTGTGAAATGAACAGGTCGTATTTTTCTCTTCTCCTTTCCCACCATTGGCGAGTTAATGCCTGCTTACCTGCAAGAATCAATTTGTTTGAAGGTCGCGCTGTGAGGAAGCTCGGAATTGTCGTTTCGATGTAGACTTTCAGTCTCTCCATGGATTCGGCGCTCATGGTTCTAACTTGTGGCTGGTTATATGGAAAAGGCAAGAAAATCCTTCAACAAGCTGCTGGAAAATTAAGGAGCCAAGCATTGGTAAGGGGGCCACGGAGCTGGATTACTTCATTTGCTGATTGAGAAATTTATGTTTAGAACAAAAAGGTTTACTTTATTTTAAAAAAGTGTATACTTTCAAAGCATGGCTGACTCTTATACAATAAAAAACGCGCAGCAAAAATTTTCTGCTTTAGTTAAAGTTGCCGAAGAACATCCCGTAACAATAACAAAACAAGGAAAGGCTGTGGCTGTGCTTGTCTCGATAGAAAGGATGGAGGCCATTGCTGAGACTATGGAAATTCTTGCGGATTCAAAAGCCATGGAAGTTATCCGAAAGCATCGGAAGGGCCAAGCGATTTACCAAGATGTGTCGGCCTTGGATTCTATATGATTCGGATCAGGATTCAAGAGGAGGTGCTTGATTATTTGCGGAGTCTTCCGCCTCAACCTCGTCATGCTTTGAAACTTGCGATTAAAAAATTATCAGAGGAACAGGGGAATATAAAATCCTTAACCGACGATTTAGAGGGGTTTCATCGTTTGAGGGTGGGGTCTTATCGTGTGATCTTTGAATACTCTTTAATTGATGGAGAGCGAGTCATCACTTGCGTTTATGCCGGAGCAAGAAAATGGATTTATGAAGTTTTTCAAAATAAAGTTATGGAGTGAGATTCCGAGTATAAATGGTCAGTGTGCATTTTCTTTCATTTTGCAATAGAGGAGTAGGTTCTTGGGATGGGGGAGGGAAGTTTTAAGTTTCTAAGCATTAAGTTTTAAGCAGTACGGGTTCGGTCAGGACATAGGTAACACTTTTCACCATCCAATCTGCGAAAATCTGTGCAATCTGTGGATGACAGAGTTTTAAGTTTATAAGCATTAAGTTTTAAGCGGATTTCTTCTCATTCTCCGCGGCTCCGCGTGAGCCTCTGTCTTCGGATTCGTTCATGGGTGGTAGGGATCTGTTTGATTTGTCTCACGGGTCAACAGATGTAGTAATCGTGGATTGATAAATAGGCGCTCTTTCCCCGCCTGTTTTTCCTCCAGCACGCCGATCCTCACGAGTTCCTTCAGGTAAGTCGATGCCGTTTGGCGCTTGGCGATGCCGCGATCCACCAGATTGCTGATGCGGCAGTAGGGAAACTCAAACACCGTATCTACCAGTTCCCGGCTGTAAATCTTGGGCAACTGCTGTCGCACATGCCCAATGCAGCCCTCCTGTAGGTGGCGGATCGCGGCGATCTTGCCCGTCGTCCAGCGGGCCGTTTCGGCGATGCCTTTCAGGATGAAAACCACCCACGGCTCCCAGGCCTCATCGCGGGTCACGCCCAGCAGCAGGCGATAGTAGTCGGCCTTCCATTGAATAATGTGGCGGCTCAAATACAGAATCGGCAGGGTCAGTAGCCCTGCTTGGATAATGAACAGGCTGTTTAGCACCCGCCCTGTGCGACCGTTCCCGTCAGTGAAGGGATGGATCGCTTCAAATTGGTAATGCGCCACGGCCAGCCGGATGAGCGGGTCCAGTTCCACCTGCTCATGAAGGAATCGCTCCCAGTTCGCCAGCAAATCGCGCAGATGCTGCTCCCCGGCCGGTGGTGTGTAGATCACTTCCCTGGTGCGCTCATTGGCCAGCGTCGTGCCCGGCACCTTCCTTACCGTCATCGCCGTGCCCTTGATCTTACTGCACACCTCCTCCGCGGTGCGCGTATTCATCGGGTGCTTGGCTAGCGTCCGAAATCCTTCCAGTAGTGCCTGGCTGTGGCGCAGGGCCTCCTTTGTGGGCGCATCCGCCCCGCCCTCACTTTCGTGGAATCTGAAAAGCCGGTCCGCCGTGGTCACGATGTTCTCAATCTCGGAACTCGCCTGTGCTTCCAGCAGCGGCAGCGTATTGATCAAGACCCCTTGATTGGGAATCAACTCAGCCGCCTGCTTGAGTTCTGCCACGGCGGCACGAGCCTCAATGCATTGCTTGAGAATCAGCTTCGTCTCCATGTCCCCACGCGGCGGTAGGAGAGGTAGGCTATCGAATGGTTGATCAGGACGCCATTGCCCTGTCATGTTTGCATTTTGTTGAAAAATCGACATATTGCGAATTTATGTCCATGCGATCGACGTGTCAATCTTTTGTGTCGATAAAATAGAATTTCATAAACTTGATCGACCGCAATGGCCGCTAACCTGTCTAAAAAGTGGAGTTTTCTTATCACGTATGCCAACTCATAAAATAAAAAGGGTCAGTGTGGGATGGGGGGGGAAGTTTTAAGTTTATAAGCATTAAGTTTTAAGCGGCACAACCAGATCCCAAGCCGCCTGGGTCGCGTGAGATTCTTACAGATCAACCTTCGGGCTAGCTGAATCTGCAGGAGCAATTCCCTACAGCCCCCCCAGCGATACTCATGGAGACGGCCGCTACAAACGCGAAAGGGCCGCCACTCGGCTCAGACCTCATTTCACCGAGATGATCGTCTTTTCTGTTGATTTCAGGGACAACCAAACTACGAG
>CAJCCF010000393.1 GCA_903960845.1 uncultured Verrucomicrobiota bacterium
ATTAGTAATCGCTCGACTATCGTCCGCGGCTCCAACTTAAGAGCTCCTGCCCAGAGTAATATTTGCTCATAATCAGGCTCACAGAACTTATAGTCGCGCAAATCGCACCTGACAATTTTCTGCGTTGGCAGTAGCTCATTCTGTCTAATTATACCCAGCGCAAGCGCCCAAGTTTCCACGGCCCACAGCGCCATGTCCTCGCGCATGCCATGATGATCCTCTAGGCGTTTGACAAGTCGCCCCTGCAATAGCAAAAAGGGGTCGATGCTTAGGATGCCGCTCTCCAACCCTTCGTTAAGTGCATATATCAGCACGTTTACTCCGCCCGGATCATGCGGGCAATGATCACGTAGCAAGCCTTCACATTGCACTGGATCATCACAGAGCGCTTGCCCATGCTCGGCAATCAGTTTGCATAGGATCTCGCGGGTATCGTTTTTCAAGTGAAGGGGATCAAAGCGGTTTTGTGAGAAGAAGCCACGAAAACGAAAGACTATTTCAAAGATTTAAGGGCCCACTTAGGAATTAACTAGGAAGGCTGCAATGTTGCCGGAATAGGTATGTCTGCGCCTTTGACGGTTACTTTAAGTCCTTCGGTCATGGTGGATGGGATTTGAGGTTCGGGTGGCTGAGAAGAGGTTTCTGTCGCAGGAATATGAACATACTAAACCAGGGGGTAGGACATTGGCGGGGGTACTGATGAAAATAACCTGTTTATTTTTTTGCCAATTTTCCTCTTCAGCCGGTAACAACCCTTTTGCCTACTCCATTGAATTCGATCCTGTCCTCCAAGGCTTTGAGGTCACGCTTCGAGGTGGATGCGGGAGGAATTGGAGAAGATGGTTCAAGTCAGCGAGTGAACCATTTATAACCCAGAGCTACTGTCCAAAGAACAGACGACCGGCATACTTACCCGGCAAACCTGCTCCAATGATAGCTTTCTGTGCTGAAGCAATGTCATACGGAATTCTACGCCACCACACGTCCTGCTCGGCACGGCGGTAAACCACATAACAGGCACGCTCGTCCTTGTCCCGTGGCTGCCCGACCGAACCGACATTGATCACCTGTTTGCTGCCTTTGCGGACACTCTCCAGGCTGGTGGTGTCTAAAGCCCGGTCCTCTCCTTCGACGAACATCTTCGGCTGATGCGAGTGGCCGATGAAACAAAGGGGCTTTAGCTGGTGGGCGAAATGTAATGCGGCGGCAGATGGTTCCAAAACATAGCCCCACTCCTCAGGCCGATGCAGCGACGCATGAACCACCTCATAGTCCTTATCTTGCCAGGTCAACGGCAGCGCACCAAGCCAGGCTCGCTGTTCAGGTGTAAGCACGCTCCGCGTCCAGCGAATGACCTCGGCAGTTTCGTCACTCACGTTTGATGGATCCTCATCGGCAGCGACATAGGCGTCATGGTTGCCTTGAATGATCACATGAAAATTCTTTGCCAGCAGCAGTTCAATGCATTCAGAGGGTTGTGCTCCATAACCCACGATGTCGCCCAGGCACACCCGCTCTTGGATGCCCTGCCGATCGATGTCGGCGATGACCGCCTGCAAGGCGGGCAGGTTGCCGTGGATGTCACTGATGATGGCAACGGGTTCCATGTCAGACTTTTGAATCCACTCGCTTCGAGAACTGGGTGATGGGTTTCAGGCTGCGCCGGTGATCGCAATGACTGACAAACAGCGTGCCACTGCTGACAAAGTAGATGGCATCCTGCTTGAATCGGGCTCCGATTTTGCAGGCCTCCTCGAACTCCAACGCTGCTGCATACCCCGGCTCCGCGTGTTGGGTCACTGGTGAATATCCGGTGATCGTTCCGATGAGATGCCCGCCCTTATCAAGTTCTGCGCGAAGAGACTCATTGGCAGTTTTAGTGTC
>CAJCCF010000394.1 GCA_903960845.1 uncultured Verrucomicrobiota bacterium
AATATCCCCCTCGGCCAGGATGGTTCGGTGACTTCAAGCTCCAAACGTGCTGGCCAAATTTCTTGGCGCGATGTCCCTTTAGGGCATATGCGCAACGCATTCAAATTCTCGTCTTTTTGACAGAGTGACTGGTAGACATCAGGGAGAAAAATGATCTGAAATATTCTCATGACTTTGTAACAGCGCTAAAATTAAGGCCATCCGACTTCAACCAAGTCATTGGCCATCTTCTGAAGCTCAAGTCGTAAGGCATCTGGGTTGTTTGCAAGTGGCTCTAATCTTCTCAAAACCCAATTACTGTATTCGCGTGGATCGGGAGGGCTGCCGTTATGAATGGCTTTGCCCATGTCGATAAACTCGGATTTGGTTGGAAGAAAACACCCAATGGCTGCCTCATTGATGTCGATGCCTGCATCGTCCAAGATTTTCCGTGCATCAATAGCGCTTTGGTACTGTTTATCGCCGCCAAAAAAAAGATGCCTGGCATGAACCCTCTTGTCGCCTGACCCCGTTTACCTCAGGAGCACGTTGTTTATTCTACCGTTCCCTGGTTTATGAGATGCGAGTTTTTGTTTGTTCTTTGTCTGTGGCTGGTGACGCCAGTCACGGCAGCCTCACCGCAATTCATGGCGGCTTATGAACAGATGCTTGGTGATCTGTCTTCTGAATTTCCAGGGAAAGAGCCTGGATATTACGACAGATTTATTGTGGCCGGATTCAGTGACCTTTTGAAACTGGGCACTCGTGAGGAGCTTGGTGATGCTATCGCCACAACTCTGGCCGACACCGGCAAACGGCCACACTGGATGGCTTCTTTTTCGCTATCCAGGATGCTTGGCCCTCAGTTTGACCGGTCCAAGATTGTGGCGGCCATCAGGGGGAATTTGGAGCATTATTTTGTCTTGGATGAGGTTGAGAATGTTGCGACCAATCGTCGCGCGGCGATTAACATGGCCTCGACGGAACTGTGCTACTATGGGACGGAAGAAGATGTGAAACTGGTTAAATCGTTCGCCGCCAAAGTGGCAAAGATTAATCCCGGTCTGGCACAATCGCTTGAAATGACGGTCGATGACCGTGTCAAAGTCCGCGAACTCCGGGAAAAAGCAGTGAGCACAAACTCTGCGAGCATTCAGGAAGCAATACCACCGTTTCCAACTCCACCACCGACACTAGGATCGAAGGCCAAACTTCCCGAATCAGCGCCACCAACTCCGACCGACGAACCGACTTCATCAACGCCGTGGAGTCTCATCATGGTGTTAATCGTGGCGGCAACTGGCGTGCTTTGGTTGCTGGTGAAGAAGCGCAAATGATCGGATTGCTACGTCACTTGTGCCAGGTGCCGTTTCCTTCCGCACTCCTCGGCGCCCCGGCTTGCCGCGGGACGTGATTTCCACAAACTTCAAGCTTTCCTAAATCCAAGCTGCCTTTAGTCTCTGAGCCGTGATTTTTCAACGCATGTACCTCAGCATCTGGTTTGGCATTCTCGTAGGCAGCGCCGGCTGCTCGTCCTCTGACAAGCAGTCTTCTACCGCCGATCAGTCGGCGATGCTCGCCCAGGGCAATCCTCTGGCCGGGCGGCTGAACAACCCGTCCTCCCTGCCCAATGTGCCTCCAGCCGGTGCCAAGATCAGCTATTCGCAGGTCAGCATCACCCAGCCGGTGCTGGCCATGACCTTTGACGATGGCCCGCACCCGACCCTGACCCCCAAGCTGCTGGACATCCTGAAGGAGCGTAACATCAAGTGCACCTTCTTTGTCATCGGCAAAAACGCGAAAGCCTATCCGAAGATCATTCAGCGGATGCTCGCCGAAGGTCATGAAATCGGCAATCACACCTGGACCCACTGCAGCCTCACCAGCCGCTCGGACGCGCAGATCCGCAGCGAACTCCAGCAGAGTGAGGATGCCCTGGTCGCCGCCGCCAATTACCGCCCGCATCTGATCCGCCCGCCTTATGGTGCCATCAACACCCGGATCAAGCAGCTGATGTTCACCGAGTTTGGCTACCCCACCATCATGTGGTCGGTGGATCCTCAGGACTGGCGCCGCCCGGGTTCATCCGTGGTCACGAGCCGGTTGGTCAATGGTGCGCACCCCGGTGCCATCATGCTCTCCCATGACATTCATGCGCCGACCATCCAGGCCATGCCATCCATGTTTGATCAGCTGCTGGCCAAGGGCTACCAGTTTGTCACCGTGAGCCAGCTCATGAACATGGAAAAGGCCAACATGCCGGTGGGTGTGGTGATTCGTCCAGCCCTGCCGGTGACAGACAAAGATCCGACGCCACTGCCGCAGTGATCAGCCCGGGACAAGGGATGCCGGCCGGGGCGTGAGGGGTTAACCAAGGTGCGATGACTCGCGCGGCGGTTGGCGGAATCAGGCACGGTCTTCATCTTTGATCCCGCACCCATGATGATTTCCCCATGATCGGCGAGACCTATTTTTACCTGCGCTCACAGCTCGACAAAGAGCTGGCAAAGCTGGGGGAGTTGTTGCGCGATTCCGGAGCTGATGATGAGTCGGTGGCCATCGCGGACAATCTGGTTTCCAGCCTGAAGGAGCCCTTCGTCTTTGTGGTCGTGGGGGAGGTGAACGTGGGTAAGTCAACCTTCCTGAATGAACTCTTCGGACAGGATTTCTCACGCCCCGGCGTGATGCCGACGACGGGCAAGATTCTGTTTTTCAAACACGGGCCGGAGCACCTCGTCACCCCGGTCACGCCGACGCTGGATGAGGTGCAGGTGCCCGCCGAGTTTCTGCGTGATTTCCACATCGTCGACACGCCCGGCACGGATGCCATCGAGAATGAGCATCAGGAAATCATCGAGCGCTTTGTGCCTGTTTCCGATCTCGTCATCTTCGTCTTCAGCGCCACCAATCCCCAGGGGATGTCGGCCTGGCAGTTTCTGGACAAGGTTCACAGGCACTGGATGCGCAATGTGATTTTCGTGCTCCAGCGCTGCGATCTTCGCAGCCCGGAAGAAGTGAGCGTGATCATCGACAACATGGGCCAGCTGGCCCGCCAGCGTTATGGCTGCGATTTCCCGATCTTTCCAGTCTCGGCAAGCAAAGCCTCTCTCGCGCGCAACTCGGGCGCGGATCATGAAAAACTCATGCAGGAGAGCGGTTTCCATGACCTGCAGCAACACATCTCCGGACTCGTCGGACGCAACGCCATACGGCTCAACAAACTGGGCAATGCAGCCCGCATCGCCAGGCAGTTGCTTGATCGCCTTGATGAGCAGATGGCGGCCAGGGCCAAGCAGGCCCGGCGGGCGGCGGTGCTGGTGCAGGAGTTGCAGGCTGAGCGCGAGCTGCAGATGGATCGCACCTTGAAAAAAGTGGTGCCGGCACTGGATGCGACGGTGCGTGACTATCATGAATCAAGCCTGCGCATCGCCGGCATTGCGGATGAGGCCTTGACCACCAAACAAGCTTTCACCAAGCCTGATCCCGAGGAGGAAACCAGGACCACGGGCAACAAGGCCAGGAGCCTGGATCACCGTCTGTTTCAGGATCTGCAGCAGCGCAGCGGTGACCGCTGGCGTCATGTGGGCACCACTCTGGAGGAGGACTATCTTCAATACGAGCGCTTCCTCCATGCCCAGGGACGCGGCAGCCTTTTCCCGGCCGACGACAAGCTGCCGACGGAAAGTGATCCGGACATCCGCCGCCAGTTCAGCGCGCGCATCGACATCACGCTTCGACGCTTTGTGTTAGGCCTGCAGCTGGACGAGGCGATCGAGCCCGGCCTGAAGGCCGCGCGCCGCCGCGCGCGCCTGGTTCCCTGGCTGACCCTGCCGGCCTTTCTTGGCATCGCGGCCGCGTGGTTTTTGGAAGGACCGCCCGGCGCAGGCATTGCCGCAGCGGGTGGTCTCTCGCTTGTCGGTGCTGCTTTTCTCACCACCCAGGCCGCGCTGAGCACGGCGCGGCGGACCCTCATCGAGCGACTGGAAGGCTCCGCCAATCCGCTGCGTGAGATGCTCGATGAACAGGTGCGCCAGGATGTGGAGAAACTCTTCAACCGGTTCCTGCCGCTTCTCGCCAGGGCGCCGGTGGGGGCTGTGCCGACAGAGCAGCAGGCCAAGGCTCAGGCCGAGCGTCTGCGCCTGATGGGTGAGGGGATTGAGACAGTGGGGCGTGAGATTTGGACCGCTGCACGGTGAGACCGGTTTTGACCCGGCACACCGTGCAGCAGATTCAGGCCTGCCCGGATCTCAATGTTTCAGCAGCCACTCCAGGGAGCGCGGATTGAAGTCGCCGAGGCACTCCCAGTGGAAAGCGTGGCCGGCGTTGTCGTAGAGATGCAGGTCGGCTCCGGGGATTGCGGCGGCCACTTCCTCGCCCATCCAGCGCGGGGTGAAGGTGTCGTTTTTACCGCCGATGACGAGGGTTGGGCACTTCACGTTTTTCAGCTCGCTGATCGTGTTGTGGGTGATGGCGGCGGCGCTTTGAGCCTCCATGGCGTGGACGGGTTGCGGCGCTGGATTGGTGGCGGCTTCTTTGAGACCGGCCTGCATGTTGTTCCAGCAGTCATCGTTGTCGAACCATGGCTTGGTGAAGATGAGCATCTGCACATAGTGCATGAAGTCTTCCGGGCGCATGGTGGACTTGCACTTCATCAGGTGCTGCCAGGTGTAGAGGCCAAAGCGGTCCTGACGCGCCCAGGTGCACATGAGGATCATGCTTTTCACCTTGTCCGGATGACGCAGGGCGA
>CAJCCF010000395.1 GCA_903960845.1 uncultured Verrucomicrobiota bacterium
TGCGTGGGATGACTATTTCGACACGCTTGATTTCAGCACTCACTTCCGGGAAATCTTGAGAAGCCAAATGCGTGGACAAGACCGTGATGCGCTGTCCGAGATCGTTGTCCACGCCCACTGCCACGCGCACTGAGCGCACTGAATCGTGGCGAGTGTTGGTCATGTGTAGCACCATGACCCCAAGGGTGCCGCAATCGAATGCGGCCACTGCATTTCCTGCGGCGTCTTTCAGAGTGACCTCATCAAAGCGCAATTCTCCGTTGCCTTGGCGGTCTTTTCGATTTGCAAATGAAGACTGAGCAAGATGGTGCGTCTGCGTCAGGTAGTTTTTGATCACTTTCTCGATGGGTCCGGCTTCCACCAACTTTCCGTTGGCAAGAAGAATGCCGGTCTCGCAGAGGTTTTGTACAGCCGCCATCTGATGGCTAACAAAAAGCACCGTCCTGCCTCCACGTGAAACCTCACCCATTTTGCCAAGGCACTTCTTTTGAAACTCCGCATCCCCGACGGCGAGCACTTCATCGACCACCAGAATCTCCGGCTCCAGATGCGCGGCGACAGCGAAGGCGAGGCGGACATACATGCCGCTGCTGTAGCGTTTCACCGGTGTGTCGAGGAAGCGCTCCACTTCAGCAAAGGCGATGATCTCGTCGAACTTGCTTTTGATCTCCAACTTCGTCATGCCAAGGATGGCTCCATTCAGGTAGATGTTCTCACGTCCGGTGAGTTCGGGATGGAAGCCGGTGCCGACTTCCAGCAGGCTGGCGATGCGACCATTGAGCGTGATCCGGCCCTTGGTCGGTTCGGTGATGCGGGAGAGAATTTTTAATAGCGTGGATTTGCCTGCGCCGTTTCGACCGATGATACCAACAACATCTCCCTGATTCACCTCGAACGAAACATCCTTGAGTGCCCAGAAGTCTTCATCCGACGAAGGATGAGGGATATGGGAGGAAGGCTGAAACAGACCTTTCACTTTCTTCGCAATGACATCACGCAGGGATGTGTAGCGTTCCCGTGACTCATGGTGAATGCGATAGCATTTTCCCAGGTTTTCGACACGGATGATGGGCTCGGACATGGGCGAAATGAGAAATGGGAAAGCAGAAAGAATAATCAGACAGGATTCACAAAATTGAATTCCCAAGTTCTGCTTTTCAATCGGCTGAGCGCCAATAGACGGCAAGCTGCAGTTGCTGGTTCATGGCGCAGGTGTTTGCTGCGCCGGCTTTGTATTTCCTGACCTGCTTCCATGCGCCGCCAATTTTTTTCACGCAGGCGTCTAGTGTGTCTGGGTCGATGACCAGGACGGTAATGCGCGCGGCTTGCTCAGGTGGGAAGGTGCGGAGGCCACGGCCGCCGCTGTAGCCGATGCAATAAGTTTCTGAAGCTTGCTTGATGGAACCGTAATAGGCGGCATCTGCCACCAAGGCATGATCTTCAGGCTTCACGTTGTCTTGAACAAACTGGATGATCGATGTCAAGTCAGCGCGATTTCCCTGCACGGCATTGACGAGCATTTTGGGAAATCCTATCAGAGCGGCGATCATCAACGGCAGACAAAAGAGTGCGCGCACTGGAGTCTTCCATTGCTGCCAATGTGTGCCGAGCACGGAGCAGGCTGCCAGGGAGCCGATGCTGCAGCCCATCCAAGTGTAGTAGATGGGATATTTCCCGGCGAGCAGTATCAACAACGGCACGCCAAACCCTGCAACGAGTCCAAAGTTAAGGGGTGATGACCACTTGAAGAGCCGCTGCTGCAGTGACCAAAGAAGACTCATGATGAGAAAGAGCAGTAACCAGGGAAACGAGCGATCCA
>CAJCCF010000396.1 GCA_903960845.1 uncultured Verrucomicrobiota bacterium
CGGCGCGGCATCTACGACAACATGAAGACGGCTGTCGATCGAGTCAACAAGGGCAAGGGGCGTGTCGTCAATGTGCGCTTTGCCGTGATGTGTGCACACTATCTGTTTGATCCCGACTTCTGCAACGTGGCCTCCGGTTGGGAGAAAGGGGTGGTCGAGAAGAACGTCCAGGATAGTCGTCGGCGCATCTGGCTGGATGCACAGAGTCAACGATTTGGCTCGTTCACTGAACTCAATACGTGGCTGGGCGAACGTTGCCGATCTCTATGGAGTGAGCTGCATCATCCAGAATACAAGGGACTCAGCGTGGCAGACATGCTGGAGCAGGAACGCACCCATATGATGCCCATGCCTACCTCATTTGACGGCTATGTGGAGAAGGCGGCACGGGTGTCCAGTACATGTCTGGTCAGCGTGCAACGCAACCGTTACTCGGTACCATGTGAACTGGCAGGTCAATGGGTCAGCACCCGGCTCTATCCGAATCGGGTCAGTATTGTGGCAGGTGACACGGTGGTCGCCAGCCATGATCGCCTGACTGAACGTGATCATATCTGCTACGACTGGCAGCACTACATTCCGTTGGTGCAGCGCAAACCGGGAGCACTTCGGAACGGTGCCCCCTTCGCCGACATGCCGGCACCACTCAAGCTGTTGAGGCTAGGTCTGATGCGACATGCGGGTGGTGACAGAATCATGGCACAGGTGTTGGCAGCCGTGCCCACCTCTGGCCTCGATGCGGTATTGGTGGCAGTGGAACTGGTGATCGAATCCGGCGTGCTCAGTGCCGAACATGTCCTCAATGTGATAGCGCGGCTCAATGCAAGCCCACCGCCACCGTGCGTCGAGACGAGCTTGCAACTCAAGGAGGCACCGCTGGCCAACACTGGTCGTTACGATGGCCTGCGGGATACTGACGAAGCGGTGACCGATGTTGAGGAGAACGACCATGCGTGATGTCACTGCCGAACTCAAAGAATTGCGGCTGCACGGCATGGTCAGCGCATGGACGGATTTGATAGCCCAAGGTACGACGTCAACGGAATCATCGAGATGGTTGATCGAACACCTGCTGCAATCAGAACATACGGATCGAGCTATGCGATCAGTGAGTCATCAAATGAACGCGGCCAAGTTCCCAGTGCATCGTGATCTGGCGGGGTTTGACTTTGATTCGTCCACGGTCGATCAGCACTTGGTCAAACAACTGGCAACGATGTCATTTACCGATACGGCACAGAATGCAGTGTTCATTGGAGGCCCCGGCACGGGCAAGACGCATTTGGCCACCGCCATCGCTGTATCCGGCATCGCCTTGCAGGGTAAGCGGGTGCGCTTCTATTCCACGGTTGATCTGGTCAATGTCCTGGAGCGGGAGAAGCACGATGGCAAAGCCGGGCGGATTGCGCTATCTCTAATGCGTATGGATCTCGTCATTCTGGACGAACTTGGGTATCTTCCTTTTAGCCAAGTTGGCGGTGCCTTGTTGTTTCACCTGTTGTCCAAACTATACGAGCACACCAGCGTGATCATCACCACGAATCTGAGCTTCTCCGAATGGTCCAGCGTGTTTGGTGATGCCAAGATGACAACGGCACTACTGGATCGGCTCACCCATCACTGCCATATCGTGGAAACCGGCAATGAGTCGTACCGGTTCCAGCATAGCAGCGTGGCGGCAAAGTCGAGGATCAAGTCGCGTGAGCAAACACGCAAGGGGGGCAAAGCAAAGCCACCCCCACCTGACGAGCCGTTCTGAGTAAGTGCGCGGGAACTTCAATAAGGGCTACGTCCTTAGCGCCGTTCCTCGCGCATTCTGCGAATCGATAAAAATGGGAAAGGAGAAAATCAGAAACAGTTATTTGGTACACTTATCCACAGTTGATGATTAAAAATCAGCTACCCGTCCTGGGTCAATATTCAATCGGCAGGGTGGGTCAATATTCAATCGGCGCTAACAACCTGCTGCCGATACCGCTCTTGCAACAAATTCAATGCCTGAAAGTTGTCTCCATGTATCAGCAATCCATCAAGACTTTCATCCAGATTATCCACCGCTGCCAGCAAAGTGTATTTAAACTCAGCATCATAAAGAGCAGTGTCCGCCATCAGGTAAGGATGCGCCTTCAGGTAATCGACGCTACCCGCTTTGGCCTGGTTGAACAAGTCGGCTTTGTTGCCATCCAGCATTCCCAAATTGCTCCACTGTTCC
>CAJCCF010000397.1 GCA_903960845.1 uncultured Verrucomicrobiota bacterium
ACACCAACCCAACACACCCGTTTATTTTTTATCCAAATCCAGATGGATCGTGATCACCAAGGCGGCAAATCTTGGCGAAGTGGGGCCGGTTGAAAACATTTTGGTATGACAACCAACGCAGCTGGAGCGCAACGGAATGGCTGTGGCCCTTCGATAGACCGCCTTCCCCGCTAGCTCGTAAGCCTCCTTGCCTGTGGAAATCTCCTCAGCAGCTTTTTTTTCAAAATCGGTTGAGGGCTCGTGGTCGATGTTCATCGCCTTTGTGTTCACCGAAATCCAGTTTGCATAGGTTCCTGATGAACTGACCATCTCCTCGAACACGTCCTCCATGGCACGGGCAGGCAGCACGGATCCGTCGCGCCTGAAATAGCGATGATGCAACACATCCAACGTGGCGGAATAAACACGGTGAAGCAATATCGCCTGTTCGCGGGCGGCAGCGACTTTGGTTTCATAGTTAGCCGCCTCTGCGGGTCCGGCTGCTGTCTGCGGGTCTTTTGCCTTGGGCGGTACATTGGACGATTGACCATCCTGCCCATGCAAGACCCCATTGGCCAAAGCCATGCAGATGGCGACCATCAAAAGGAAGTGGCTGCTCGCAAAAACTCTGAAAAACCCCAGTGATTGTTCATTGTTTGAAATTGATGGGCTTTTCATGGGCTTAATCTCCTTTCAATTGAAACGTGCCGGCCTCTTCGCGTCTTCCAGATGTCCAAGCTCCGTCGATCAATCCAGAGTGGACCGAGGATTAGACCAGTCATCCCGGTCGGGGCCCGATGATTTGCGGCTTGTTGGGCCAGCCTCAGAAGTCGGCAGAACTGCCAGCATGCTTCGCAAAGATGGCCAATGTCCGCTGCCTCTCCCTGCCATGATCGACTATGGGCAGCGGGTAGCCGGGTGCCAGTGCGCGTCCATCTTTGGGCACCGCCAGGAAGCGCTCAGCGGGGACATTTTTCAATTCAGGCACCCATTGGCGGATGTAATGCCCCTCAGGATCGTAATTTTTGGTCTGTGTCCAGGGGTTCTGAATGCGGAAATAAGGTGCGGCATCAGCTCCCGTGCCGGCGCTCCATTGCCACCCGCCGTTGTTGCTGGCATTCTCGCCGTCAACGAGATGCTGCATGAAGAAGCTCTCGCCCAGCTTCCAATGACAGTGCAGATCCTTGGTGAGAAACATCGACACAATCATGCGCACACGATTGTGCATGAATCCCGTGCTCAGAAGTTCGCGCATTCCGGCATCGACAATTGGGAAACCCGTTTTGCCCTGACTCCAGGACTGGAAATCCTCATCGCTTCCCGGCCAGGGCAGGCCACGGAACTTGGGCGTAAATTCCTCCTCAAACACGGATGGATAATACCACAAGATGGCCTGGTAAAACTCCCGCCAGGCCAGTTCTTTGATGTATGTCTCGATCGACAGGCGATCACTTATTGAAAGTGACACCCCCTGCCCTTCTTGAGGCAACGCGCCTCCTGCTGCCGCGATGCAGCGTGCATACAATTCGCGGATGGAGATCAGACCGAAGCGTAAGTCCTGCCCCAGTCGTGAGGTGGTGACGCCAGCCGGTGTGTTCCTTTTCTGCGCATAACTCATCAAAGTCCGGTTTTCAATGAAGCTCTTCATTCGTTCCCGTGCCGCACGTTCTCCAGGTGCAGGCAGGGTTGCCTGAGTGGCAGGTAATTGCCAATGCTCAAGTGTCGGCAGAGGGTCACTCGGGATCAGGCTGGCCGCACCTAATGTTGTTGGCTTACCCGTCGGGGCAGTTTTGTCCAAAGCCAGCCAGTTACGCGAATAAGGTGTATAAACACGATACGGCCCGCCACTGCCCGTCAGCACCTCATCAGGTTCATGCAGCACGCGGTCCTTGTAGCTTTGGCAGACCACGGCATAGCGCGCACAGACCGCCTGCACCTTCTTTTCCATCTCACGACCGTAGGGGTCATAGTCGCGATTGAAATAAACGGCCGTTGCCTTGGTTTCGAGGATCAATTTCTCGATCTCGAGGTCCGCGCGTCCCGTCCGCAGGATGAGCCGACTGCCCAGTTGACCGAGGTTCTTGGCGAGTGAGTCAAGACAGCCGCAAAGGAACTGCTGCCGGATACTGCCCGTCCAGTGATGGGTCTTTTTCCAGTCACTCAGCACATACA
>CAJCCF010000398.1 GCA_903960845.1 uncultured Verrucomicrobiota bacterium
GCGATCAAGTGATGGGACCCGACTCCAAGCCGCGGAACGTGATCCGGTGTTTCAGCGGCGAGGCTCCCCTTTACCGCGTGGAGCAGGCCAATGGCGATTCCTACACAGTCACAGGCAACCATCTGCTGGCGCTGCGGCGTCGGGGTAATTCCGGACGCTATCCCTCGCTTCAAGCGGACATCACCGTGCGCGCAGCGGATATGCCTTCGAAGAATACCAAGTTTCTGGAATGTTTTGGCGGCTACAAAGCGGGGGTGGTTCAACTACCTGAGCGCAGACTGGAGCTTGAGCCGTATTTCCTCGGCATCTGGCTTGGCGATGGTGAAACCTGCGCCGCGCGGATCACTTCACCCGATCCGGAAGTCATCGAATACTGCCACCGCTACGCCGCCAGAGTAGGAGCACGCTGTGGCTTGCGCCGGGAAAGATGCAACACCCCTGCACTTCGTATTTCACTCAGCAACGGCAAGGGGAAGATCAATCCAGTTCGCACCCTTCTGATCAAATATGGCGTGCTGGGCAATAAGCACATCCCGAATGATTTTCTGCTCAACTCGGAAGCCAACAGGCTTGAACTCCTCGCGGGGCTTCTCGACAGCGATGGCTGCTGGTCGGGCAACCGTTTCATCTATTGCACAGTGCTTGATGGCCTCGCCCGACAGGTTAAACAACTGGCCGATCATCTTGGTTTCAGGACATCGCTGCTTAGGAACAGCAGCGATCAATCGTGGAACATCAGCATTGGCGGCGACACCTGGCGCATCCCAACCCGAGTCACCCGCAAGCAGTCGCACCCGCGCACCTTGGGACGTTCACGATTGAACTCCACCCTGCGGGTCAGCGCCGAAGGTGTGGGAGAATTCGCCGGGTTTGAAACCGACGGCGATCACCTCTTTCTGCTGGCTGACGGCACAGTGACTCACAACTGCCAGCTCCCACCAGTGCGCACCAATCCTAGTGAACCCTATGACTGGGCTTTCCTCACCCAGTCATGGAAGCGCGCCAACTTTGCCGTGATCCATCTGACAAAAGTTCACCGCCAGGATGAGCCGCGGTTTCTCGCGGCCCTCGGGGAATTCCGGCAGGGACGGCTCAATGCGGAGAACTCGGCACTACTCGCCTCGCGCGTGGTTCACTTCCCGAATGCCGACACACCACGGCTGTTCACCCACAACACGCAAGTGGACAAATGGAACGCCTACCGGCTCTCCTGCATCGACACGTCCGAGACCGTATATCAGGCACGCACCAACGGTCCTGATCATCAGATCCAGTTCCTGCGCAACAATCTGCTCACGCCCGAGCATCTCGTGCTCAAGCTAGGTGCCAGGGTCATGTTCACCGTGAACAAACCCGATCAGGGTTTTGTGAACGGCCAAACCGGAACGGTGGTTGTGTGTGGGCGTGACGAGGTGCTCGTCGATTGCGATGGGCTGCCGATCCGCGTCGCGCCCTATGAGTGGCGGTTTGATTCACGCGACAAACACAGCGCCACCTTTGTGCAGATCCCGCTTCGATTGGCGTGGAGCCTCACGATCCATAAAGCGCAGGGCCTCACTCTCGACAGTGCCTACATCGACGTGAGAGCCGCACGCGAACCCGGCCAAGCCTACGTGGCACTCTCGCGGGTGCGCACACTCGCAGGCCTCAATCTCAAGGCGTGGTTCAACGGCGTGTTCGTCAGCCGTGCCGCGCTGGATTTTTACGAGGGCATGTCGCCCTCGGCA
>CAJCCF010000399.1 GCA_903960845.1 uncultured Verrucomicrobiota bacterium
ATGCCCGCCCCGTGCACCAGCAGGCCCACGATCCAGAGCGCCACCGCGAAGCGCTGAAGCACTTTAGGCACGAGCAGTGCGAGCCCCGCCCCCAAGACGATGGCGCCCAAGCCGGAGGCGAGCTCAGCGGCCTTGATGGTCGATGACGGACTTCTCATGCTTGGCGCGTCGAGGAATGAATCGGGGCGTGATGGCTGCATAGCGCTGCCAAGCCTCACCAAACGCTGCTTCAGAGTCGC
The DNA here is from genome assembly GCA_903960845.1 of uncultured Verrucomicrobiota bacterium. Taxonomy (GTDB): domain Bacteria; phylum Verrucomicrobiota; class Verrucomicrobiia; order Verrucomicrobiales; family Verrucomicrobiaceae; genus Prosthecobacter. Next base: position 240 of record CAJCCF010000399.1, read on the forward strand.
GCTCTTCGCTGATGGCCAGGCGGACATACATGACCACCAGCACGGGGAACATGGCCAGCGTCAACAGCGTGGGCCACTGCAGAAGGAATCCCGCCATGATGGCAACGAAACCGATGTACTGAGGGTGACGCACGACGCGGTAGGGGCCTGTCGTGGCCAGTTCATGTCGGCGTTGGGCCTGGTAGAGCACGTGCCAGGCATTAGATAGCAGCCAGAAGCCGCCCCCGATGAATACAAAGCTCAGGATATGCATCACTCCGCCGTGCGGGTCGCCTTGCTGGTCGGTGAGCAGCCACCAGAGGTGGCCCGCCTCGTGTCCAAAGAGGTTGACGTCCGGAAAGCGTTGGCCCAGCCAACCCGAAAGTAGGTAGATCGTGAGCGGAAAACCATACATCTCGGCGAACAGTGCCACGATGAAGCCGGTGTAGGCCCCAAAGCTGCGCCAATCGCGCAAGGTGGTGGGCTTGAAAAAACTGTAGGCAAAGCCCACGAACACGCCCACGTTGAGGAACACCAGCCCCCACAGCCCATAGTCATTGCTCGCGCTGGTCACGGCTAGGTCCTTCCTTGTGGTCTTTGTGGCCCTGACCGGATCCCCCATGACCCCCGTGCCCGTGACCCTTGTGCATGAATAGATGCATCACGGGGCAAGCCAGCAAGAGCAGGTAGGGCAGCGCGCCGAACAGGTGAGCCCGGTGCTCCGTGAGTAGAAAGTAGCCACCCACCAGGGCCGCGACCAGCAGGCTCAAGCCGGCGGGCGACTTCCAAAAGGACGGGGGGCCGTCAGGCTGGGATTGGTTCATGAAAGCCTCCTGTCAGTGACAAGCTACTAGCCGAGTTAATTGCCGAGTTACTTGCCGGGCCTGGCCGCCTCGCGGTCCACCATCATCTGCATCATCTGCTCCATCATGGCCATGCGGCGCTCCATCTGCATGTGCATGTTCATCATCCCGCTCATGCCCGCCATGCCGGACGCTCCACCTGCACTGGCCGCTGGCGTTTGGCCCGTGCCAGCCTGGGCTGTTGGCGGCATCATGCCCATGCCCCCCGGCGCCGAGCCGCCGGGGCCACCGCCCATCCGGCCCATCATGGCCATGCCGGACTGCATCAACTTCATGTGCTCGTCCATCAGTTTGGCCCGCTCGGCCGGGCTCTTGGCGGCCTGCATCTTCTGGTGCATGTCCTGCATGGCCTTCATCTGCTGGTTGATGGCCTCGGGACTGGGTGCTGCGCTAGGCGTGGAGGAATTTGCTGCAGCAGTGCTGCCGGCTGGGTGATGTGCCGAATGATCCTCTTCGGCCTTGGGTGTTTGCGCGAAGGCAATTCCAGAGATGACAGCTGTGGCCACTGTGGTGGCAGCAAGAATTCGTGTTCGCATGATGAGTTTCTCCTTGAGTTTCAACTGCACTATCCGTGCCTCAGTGCAGTTGCTCTTTGATCTGCGTCAAGCTTCTGTGCTCTCTTGCTTGAAAAGCCAGAAGCAAGCTCTTGCGCCGGACGAAGGCTCCCCAACAGACATGTGCTGCAAGAGTGTCGTTTTTATCTCTGGGGCCGATGGCTCAATGTCCTGCAGCGATCAAGCCATCTCGGCCATCTTCCGGCATTCATCGGCACATCGCATGCAGGCTTGTGCGCAGTCTTGACAGTGCTGCATCTGATGTTTGGCACATTCGTCGCCGCACATTTGGCATACCTGAGCACAGGCAGAACAGACTTGCTTCGACGTTTCGCTGGCTCGTCCCATCACAGAAGCGGCAAGTGCGCAGATTTCCGCGCAATCAATATCCAGTGCGATGCACTTGGCCATTGCCTTTACCTCTTGCTCCTGAAGGCAAGACGCTGCGCAGTGATTACATGCCTGCGCACACTCGTAGCAAGTGGTGACGCACGACGAAAATTGCTGATGGGGCATTGAAATCTCCTTCGGTTGTGAAGCTGCACGGTCCAACTGGGAACGCATCAGGTGCCAGCCCACACGCTCAGGCGGGCTTATCACTCAACCAAGTTAAATCGCGGCAGTTTTTAAGACTGTAGGAGTCGGCCTTAAGCCCGGGCCGGTAAGGTGTGGATTGAGTAGTTCAGGCGGTTGCTTCAGCCTTCGACCGTCGCTCTGGAAAAACAAGCCGGAATCGTGTCCACTCCCGGTCTGACGTAGCCGAGACCGCACCGCCATGGGCCTCGACGATGGCTTTGGTAATCGACAGCCCCAAGCCTGCCCCGTCAGAAGCCGGGTGCCTGCGTGCTGAATCTGCGCGATAGAAGCGGTCGAAGAGTCTCGGCAGGACATCCGGGGGGATCTCCTTGCCCGTGTTCTCGACAGTGACCCCGATTTCGCGCGACGAACTTTCGATCCTGACAGACACGACACCGCCGACTGGTGCATGCCTGAGCGCATTGGATAGGAGGTTGCTCACGGCACGTCTGAACATCAAACGATCGCCATAGATTCGCCCATCACCTTCCACGCTCATCAGGATGCGCTTTTCGTCCGCAACGGCCTCATAAAATTCAACGAGTTCGCGAGCTTCTTGTGCTGCCGAGAAAGACTCCTTATGGGGCAGGTCAACCCCCCGCTCTGTCTTTGCGAGGAGTAGCATGTCTGACACCACCCGAGCCAAACGCTGCAATTCCTCTGCGTTGGACGCCAGCGTATCTTGGTATGTCTTAAGGTCGCGTTGGGTGGACAGCGTCACCTGTGTTTGGGTGAGGAGATTGCTGATGGGTGTGCGAAATTCATGCGCCAAATCCGCCGCAAAATCAGAAAGCTGTTGGAAGTCGTTCTGCAGGCGGCCCAACATCTCATTGAGCTCCCGTGCCAAATCTGCCATTTCAATCGGGACGGCATCCTCGGGCATGCGCTCTTGCAACTGTTGGCCTGTCACTGCAGCGGCACGACGTTTCATTGCGCGCAGCGGAGACATGCCTTGATGAGCCGCGAACCAAGCTAAGAATCCGCTTAGAAGAATGGCCAGCACAGCATAGATTGCAATGCTGCGCCGGAGCTCTCTCATGAATTCTTGGTGGTGCTGCGTATCGACGGCGATTGATACTTGGAGCGGCCCGGCCGCCCCCTGAACCATGCCAGCAGTAAAGCTCATCTCATGGAACTCGCGCCCTCCATTCCTCCAAGACTGAAGCTCGCGACCGTCGTCAGTCGTGATGAATGATGCTTGCGTAGTGGGGCCGCTGTAGCCGTTGGTCTGGTACAGCTTTTCACCCTGCGGTCCTTTGACCAGAGCGTAAAGGCTGTGGTGATGGCTCAATGCTTCGTTCAGGCGACTGCGAGCTTCTTCATGGGATCGAGAACTGGCCAGAATGCCCTCGATCAGGTGCTTTTTATCATCCAAGGC
>CAJCCF010000400.1 GCA_903960845.1 uncultured Verrucomicrobiota bacterium
CTCGCGATTCTCGCTAAACTTGATTGATGACGTCTGATTCTTCGGTTTTGGAGACACTCATGAGCGACACACACTTTGATTTCATCGTGATCGGCGGCGGTAGCGCGGGTTATGCGGCGGCACGCACGGCTCATTCACTCGGGCTCAGCGTTGCGGTGGTCGATGGCGCTGCGGAGCTGGGCGGCCTGTGCATCCTGCGCGGATGCATGCCAAGCAAATCACTCATCGAGTCCGCCGACCGCTATCTCGCGATCCGTCACGCCGCGGAGTTTGGCCTGAAGGCTCAGCCTCTGGGCGTGGACGTGGCCGCCATCCGTGAGCGCAAGCGCACACTCATCGCCGACTTCGCCAGCTATCGTCAGGGCCAGCTTGAGGACGGGCGCTTCGTTTTGTATCGCGGCCACGCCTCCTTTGTCTCAGCACACGAGATCGAGGTTCTGCCACGCGATGGCTCGGCTTCATTCAAACTCACCGGACGCTCGTTTTGCATCACCACAGGCTCCGTCTCAAGCGTGCCACCGATTCCAGGTCTGGCCGGGACAGGCTACTGGACAAGCGACGACGTGCTGGATGCGGCAGAACTTCCGCAAAGTTTCGCAGTGCTTGGCGGCGGCGCCATCGCGCTGGAGATGGCGCATTATCTGGAGGGCATCGGCAGGCAGGTCACGCTGATCCAGCGCGGGACGCAGTTTCTCACCGGTCTTGATCCCGAATGCAGTGCGGTCATTGAAAAAGCCTACACCAGGCGCGGCATCACCTGCCACCTCGGCACGAAGCTCCATCGCGTCAGTGCTCATGGCGGACGCAAACTCATCGAATACCAGCATGGTGATCATGAGCGCAGCGTCACGGTCGATCAGGTGCTTGTCGCCATGGGCCGCGGCCCGGCCACAGACGGACTCGAACTGCACGCCGCTCAGGTGGCTCTGTCAGGAAAAAAGATCACTGTCCTGCCAACCATGCAGACCAGCCAGGCGCACATCTTTGCCGCAGGCGATGTGTGCAGCCCGCTCGATGTCGTGCATGTCGCCATCCAGCAGGGAGAGATCGCCGCGCGCAATGCAGCCCGCCTGTTGAGAGGAGAAAGTGCGAATGAAACGATGGACTACCGCCTGCTGCTTTTCGGCGTCTTCTCACATCCCCAGGTCGCCGCAGTCGGAGCCAGCGAGGGCGACCTTCAACAGCGTGACATCCCGTTTGTCGCCGCCAGTTATCCCTTTGCCGATCACGGCAAAAGCATGGTCATGGGCGAGACAGACGGCTTTGTGAAAATGCTCGCCCATCGCAAAACCGGGGAGATTCTCGGCGCCTCCTGCGTCGGCCCGCACGCCACGGAACTCATCCATGAAGTCGTCATCGCCATGCATCACCGAACGACGGTGCAGGACTTCATGCTCATTCCACATTACCACCCAACCTTGAGTGAGATCTGGACCTACCCTGCGGAAGAGTGCGCTGACCAGGTCACTGGCTAGCAGGCTGGAGCAACTCCAGATCCCGACGGCTTGACGCCGGTCAGGACTTGTGAATTCAGCGAGATTTTTCCGTGCGTTCCTGAGACGCTTGTCTATCATCGCGCGGCTTTCCCAGCATAAATCCAAAGAACCCAACCCTATTATGAGCACACTCCCAAAACTGCATAACGCCATGTGGCCAGGTCTCGTCGGCAAAGGCGACGGCGAAGGTCAGGAACCACCGATCAGCCTTGAGCACATGCTCGACCTCACCGCCGCCGCGAATGTCGGCGGCCAGAAGTTCGAGGGCATCGACTACTTCCTGTTCCTGCCCCACACGAACCCGCAAGCCAGTGAAGATGAACTCAAAGGCATCGCCGATCTGATCGCAAGCAAGGGCTTCTCGGTCGGCTCCCTCGTGGCTCCCGTGTGGCCGGGCACCGTCGGTGACTCCGCCATGGGCGACGACGCAGCGCAGGCAAAGTTCCTCGACGCGGTGACCATGGCCTGCCGCATCGCAGGCATCTTCAACAAGCATGGCGTGCGCAAATACGGCGTGATCCGCGTGGACTCCGCCGAGTTCGGCATCGCCAAATGGCGTGAAAATCCGAAAGCGAACACCGCGCGCATCGTGGACACTTTCAAGAAAGCCGCCAAGATCGCCGCTGATCATGGTGAGCGTCTCGCCGCCGAAGGTGAAATCTGCTGGGCCGGCATGCACTCCTGGAAAGACATGCTGGATGTGCTGGAAGGTGTGGGCATGCCGGAAGCCTTTGGTTTCCAGGCGGACATGGCGCACACCTACCTCTACACACTCGGCTACAACGCCCCTGAGCATGCCCTGCTCAAAGAAGGCTACAGCGATGCTGAATTCTGGGCTGCCTACGAGAAGATGACCGATGCCCTCCGCCCATGGACCATCGACTTCCACGTCGCTCAAAACGACGGGACCGTCCACGGAGCCGGCTCTTACGACAAGACTGGCAAGCATTGCCGGGCCGACGATCCAAACGGCAAGCTCGACATCACCAAGGCTGCCGGTTACTGGCTCAAAGACGCCGCGGCACGTGGCATCCAGCACATCTGCTGGGATGGTTGCATGTTCCCGAATGCCGTCCTCGAAACACCTGACACCTGGAACAACATCCTCAGTGCCATGATCAAGGTCCGCAACGCCCACGGCTGGTAAGCCGACCGGGGCCGGCCATGACCGGTCTCATTTTGAAACCCCGCCGGGAGACCGGCGGGGTTTTTCTTTTCCGACGGACGTTGATTTGATCCATGAGATGGACACATTCGCGCCCCCTCGACACCCGAACCTCTTTAGATGTCTGATTTGTCTTTCCATTACGCCATCTCCCAATCTGTGGAGAAAGACCCGCGCTACCACCCCCATGCTTATGAGTTCGTGAGGGATGCCCTGCATGTGGCAGCCAAGATCTTCTGCGAAGGCAAGGAAGACCAGCATGTCACCGGCCAGGAAGTGCTGGAAGGCGTCCGTCAGCATGCACTGTCCGAATACGGTCCCATGGCTTTTAGCATCCTGGCCGATTGGGGTCTGAACTGCGGCGAGGACGTGGGCAATATCGTCTACAATCTCATCGAAACCGGCTACTTCGGTAGAAACGAAGGCGACAGCATTGAAGATTTCGCTGGAGGTTTCCAATTCTCGACCGCGCTCACGGAGCCCTTCATGCCGCAATCGAGGAGACTGAAAGAAGCTCCTTAGGATCCGGCAAAATAATTTTCTTTCCTTCCTTGGTTGGCGCGGACTCGTGCTATTCTTGCGGCGCGACCTTCCCCGCACCCCATGAAAACTCTTTCACGCTCCGGGCTCATCACAGCCCTGTGTCTGGCAGTTCTGCTGCCAGTGTCTGAATCTTCCGCAGCCCCAAAAGCCAAGGGCCGCGCGACCACTCCCAAATCTGAGCCCACTCTTCAGGCAGCGTTCTCGATGAACCCGCCGGAACTGTCCCCTGCGAGCACCATCGAGATCGTCTTCCCGACGCCGATGATCAGCAAGGAACTTGTCGGCAGCACGGCTGCGGAATCGCCACTCATGGTGACTCCAGAGCTCAAAGGCAACTTCCATTGGGTGAGCACCCGCAGCGGTCACTTCATCCTGGCCGAAGCTCCGAAATTCAATGCCAGTTATGACTTTGCCCTGCGCAAGGATTTGAAGGACCTGACAGGCAAAGCACTCTCCTCCGACACGCTCAGCTCCGTCAGCAGTGCTGAATTCCGGGTGATCGATCAAACACCCAAGTGGTTCAGCAATGACGAGGCGAACCGTAACTCGAAATTCATGTTTGAATTCAATGACAACGTCGCGCTGGGCAGCGCTGCCGACAGCATTGCATTTGTGTCGGAGAAACCTCAGATCAAAATAGCCGCAAAGGTCCGCCATGCCACAGGCCGGGACTTTCGCCGCAATAACACGCCACAGGCCACTTGGGCGGAAGAGATCGCCAAAGTGAAGCCGAGCATCACTGAGGATGCGACACGCCTGAGCGCCATCGTCGTCGAACCCGAGTCGCCGCTGCCCGTCGCCGAGAAATGGCATCTGCAAATCGGCAACACCCTCTTGAACGCCTCCGGCCATGACACCATCGCCCAGGGAGACGACATCGCGCTCGGTGATGTGAAACCTTTCAATGTCAGCCAAATCTTTGCCCGCACGCCTTTCGATGACAGTTACCGCCTTGATATCCACTTTAACAAATTGCTCATCCCGGCCCGTGAAGAGGAATGGAAGAGCGAAGAACTCGACGCACTTGCGCTCAAACTCGCGGCCAGCGTGCATATCGATCCAGCCGTTGAGGTAAAGGCGGAGGTATTCAACCGCACACTGCACCTCAAGGGAAAATTCGAACTGCAGAAGGCCTACCGCATCGTCATTGAGCCTAACCTCATGTCTGGTGATGGATTGCCTCTGGAGAAAATCACCGAGAGGGATGTCACCTTCATTCCCAACCCGCCGTATGTCGCCGCGCCAGCCTTTGTGCGTGCCCAGCTTGCCAGCGGTTCGGGCATTTTTGAAATCTCCGCCGCCAATGTCCGCGACGTGCGCGTGCGCGTGAAAAAACTCACCGGTCCCGATCTCCTCCAGGCCATGGACAAATACGGTGAGTATCTGAACAAGTTCAACCAGGACGATGAAAAGAGGCATGGCTACGTGCCGGCCAGCATCGACCAATACTCAGGCACTCAAATTTTTGACCGCACCTTCCCCGTCAGGAAACCGCTTGATCAAAGCGAGATGATCAAACTCAACTGGAAGGAGATACTCGCCGGAGCACCTGCCACACCGCTGTTTGTTGAGATCGAAGGCCTGGCTGCCGACGGTGTCACCCAGAAAGGCGTGATCACCCAGACGCTCGTTCAGTTCACCGACCTCGGCCTGATGCAGAAAAGCAATGGTCGTGAATCCATGGTTTTCATTACCTCGCTCGCAACCGGCAAGCCGGTTCAAGGCGCACGCCTAACCATGGTCGATGAAGCGCAAAAGCTCATCGGCTATGCCGACACCGACGCCAATGGCATCGCCACATTGAAGGGCAAAAGACCCGCCATCGTCCTCGCCGAAAAAGGTGGCGACTGCACGGCCATCCGGACGAATGAAACCGGCATCAACGGCGTGATTCCTTATGACATCCCGACGGCATGGGAAGACATCTGGAAGCCATCTCGCAAGACATTCATCTTCGCGGATCGCCCGCTGTATCGCCCGGGTGACACGGCTCACTTCAAAGCCCACACGCGCAACCGCATCGGCGACGACCTGATGCTCGACGCTGAACCAAAGAAAGGCAGGCTGACAATACGTGACCCGCGCTATCGCACCATTTTCGACAAGGAAATCACCTTCACCGCCAACGGTTCCTGGGCGGATGACGTCAAGCTCCCCGAAAGCCCCATGGGCTGGTATCAGGCGGGGATTCAGTTCGAAAAAGAAGGCGACAATGACGATGACCAGAGCGGCAATTACAGTTTCCGCATCGACGACTACAAGCCGAACACCTTTGAGGTGAAGCTCGACCCGGCCAAGCTCCTGATCCTCACCGACCGAATCAAGCTGCCGATGACCGCCAACTACTTCATGGGCAAGGCACTCAGCCGCGCCAAGGTGAGCTGGACCGCCTCCTCACAGCGTGAGTTCAACGCACCGGACGGTTTTGATGACAATCATTTCGGCGATGCGCCCGACTGGGCGCACTATGGCAAAGATCGTGACGCCTACGGCAACTACGATGACCGCAGCGACAATGATGAAAGAGAATGGTGGGTGAATGGTGATCTCGCGCTCAATGACGACGGCACCGCCGTGCTGGAGATGCCCATGCCGCCGCCCGACCGCGCCGCACTGCCGCAGCAGGTGCGCGTCAGCGCTGAAGTCACGGATATCAATCAACAGACCATCAGTTCCGCCACGCAATTTGAAGTTCCAGGCGCCGACTTCATCCTCGGACTCAAAGGCCCCCGGTTCTTCAGCACCGCAGGCAAGGACACGACTCTGGAAATCGTTGGCATCGACTCCAAAGGCAAGCCGGCCGCAGGCATGGTGCATGTGGACTTGAAGATCGAGCGCCAGGAATATCACACGCTCAAAATCGCCACCGCCGGTGGTGGGTCCACGACCAAGGATCAGGTCATCCTGCGTGAAGAACTGAAGCAGGCACTCGATCTGAAAGCCGCCACCGCAGGCAGTGTGCCGAGCGCTACGATTGCCTTCAAACCAGCACGTGGTGGTGTTTATTTCGTCACGGCAGAAGCCACCGACGCCGGAGGCAAGAAGGTGCTCTCGCGCCTGCCGGTTTATGTGATCGGCGGCAATGAATTTCCGTGGGCCATGGAAGACGGCGCGCGCATCAATCTCCAGCCTGAAAAGAAGAGCCTGAAACCCGGCGAGGAAGCGGTCATTGTCGTGAAAACACCGATCTCCGGAACCGCACTCGTCAGCGTGGAACGGAACAAGGTACATCAGCATTTCGTCACTCAGCTTTCACCTGAAAATCCAGTCATCCGCGTGCCGGTTCACGAGGCGGAGTCCCCAAACGTGTTTGTTTCAGTGATCCTGGTGCGCGGCAGTGATGCCAGTCCGAAACAGAACAAGATGCCCGAATACAAACTCGGCTACTGCCAGCTTGAAGTGGAATCACACGCCAAAGAACTGACGGTCACAATCAATGCCTCCAAACCGGAAGTGAAGCCTGCCGAATCCTTTGCCGTCGCGGCCACGGTCACTGATTACAAAGGCAAGGCCATCGCCGGCAGCGAAGTCACCTTCTATGCCGTGGATGAGGGCGTGCTCAGCCTGATGGATCATCTGACTCCCAATCCAAGCGAGTTCTTCCACGCTCCAATGCCGCTGGCGATCAAGAACTACACCTCCTTCGATGACCTACTGACCGAAGAACTGGCCGTGCGCGAGCGCGGCAACAAGGGTTTTGTCATCGGCGGCGGGGGCGATGAGAACAGCGCACCGATCAAACTGCGGAAGAATTTCGTCGTGACACCGCTCTGGCTGGCCACGGCAGTGACCGATGCCGAGGGCAAGATCACTGCCAGCATCACAGCACCGGACAATCTCACGCGCTATCGTCTCATGGCCGTCGCTGTCAGCGGCGCGGATCTCTTTGGCAACGGGGAATCGTCCTTCACCATCAACAAGCCTCTCATGGTCGATCCCGTGGTGCCGCGCTTTGCCCGTCTTGGCGATGAGACACTGCTGAAGGCGGTGGTGCACAACACCACGCCAAACAGTGGCGAGGTCGAGATCACGCTCCAACTCGATGACACCGCCGACTTCATTCACGAGAAGAGATTCTTCATTCCAGCCTCGATCCATGCTCCCGAAGATCCAAAAATCTGGAAACAAAAAGTCAGCCTGAAAGCGAATGAAACCTCCTCCGTGGCCTATCCTGTTGTGTTTGCAAAACTCGGCACTGCCAAATGGAAATGGAGCGCCCGGACCGTCACCTGGAGTGGTGCCGCCTTGAATGATGGAACCGAGTCCACACTGGAGGTCGCGCATCCCGTGCCGGAAATGCGCGAAGTGCGTTATGCCAAACTCGGCGCGGAACCCATCGACAATCTCGCCGCCAGCGTGAACCCGGCGCTGCTGGAAGGCGAAGGAACCATGTCTGTCAGCGTCAGCACCTCCCGACTCTATGAGACGCATGATGCCCTGGAGTACATCCTGCAGTATCCTTATGGCTGCGTCGAACAGAGCACCTCCGCCACCATCCCATGGCTTGTGCTGGGCGGCTACCAGTCGCTCTTCCCCGAATTTCTGAATGCTGAAAAAACCAAGGCCGCAGTGCAGAAAGGCGTGGATCGCCTGCTGGCCATGACCACCGATGAAGGAGGGCTGTCCTACTGGCCGGGCGGCAACGAATCGAGCTACTGGGGCAGCGCCTATGGCGGATTCATGCTGATCCGTGCCCGCGACGCCGGAGCCAGCGTGCCACAGGAAGCCATCGACAAACTCCTCGCCTACCTGTCGAAGAAGCTGCGCGGATTGGAGGAGGAAAAGGATCCCTACAATATCACTGACAGCGCCATGGCCCTCTACACCCTCGCCAAGGGCAAGAAGCCCGAGGCCGCCTACCAAAATTTGCTTCATGCAAAACGCGACACCCTGCCCGAAGCAGCCCGCCTCTACACCGCACTCGCCATGTGCCTGAGCGACACGCCCGATCAGCAGATCAAAGAGATGCTCGGCTGGAATCCTCCGGCACCACCTGAAACCGGTAAAAAAGCCGCCGGCAAATCCAGGGCGAAAAAGTCCGGCAAGCCCTCATCTTCACCCGCCCCCGCCTGGTCTCACTGGGCTGGCAATGGGGCGAACAAAGGATTGCGCCTCATCGCCTACACACACCTCGGCCTAACTCAAAGTGCCGAAGAGCTGGCCAGGAACATCATGCAATCACGAAACGGGCGCGGCGAGTGGGGCAACACCTTTGCCAATGCCTGGACGCTCACGGGTCTCGCCGCCTATGAACGCAGCCTGAAGAAATCATCCGAACCGCTTGTTGCCCGGGTGCTTTGGGATTCGCAGAAAGCTGAATTGAATGTCCCCGCGCATCCCGGCAGTGCAAAGGTCTCGTTCGACCTCAACGCCAGACTCTCCGCCGCACCGTTGAATATCGAGATGCCAGCCGGCCGCGAAGCTTTCTCGCGTCTCGAAGCCCACAGCTTCCCGCAGGATCGCGAGTTCAAAGGCGAGAACAAGGGCTACGCCATCGAGCGCCGGTATGAAAAACTTCAGCCCGACGGTTCCATCACCGAGGCCAATGACCTGCGTGTCGGCGACATGGTCGTCATCTCTCTGAACATCGAGATCGGCGGTGGCGACCGCTACCTCGCCATCAATGACCCTCTGCCCA
>CAJCCF010000401.1 GCA_903960845.1 uncultured Verrucomicrobiota bacterium
ACTTCCACTCGGCCTGCACGAGGCTTGTTTTCATGTGCGTGAAGAGACCCGAGGGTACGCAGTTGGCGAAAACCCTGTCAAACGGGCCTGAGGTGGCATTGCCATTGCTCCCGATCACGGAGAAAAGTGCGGCGGCGCGTGAGGCATCCCGCTCCATGAGCTCGCCCATATCGGCACCGGCAGCCATCTCGCCGCGCATGGCATGGCAGAGACTGGCGGGGATGTCGAGGTGCTGAAAACCCTGCTGCAGTGATGTGATCTTGCCGGCTGTCAGCGCACGTTTTTGCAGCAAAAGCCAGGTGAGCTCTGCGGCCTTTTGGAGCTGGTTGATGCCGACGAGATGACTGATGAGGAAAGGTTCCTTCAGCGCGCCCTCCGCCAGTCGAAGCACCGCGATCACATCTGTGGCGGCAGCGGCCGGATCAGCCGACTCAAGACAGGCGAAACCGTGGAGACACAGGGCGCGTGTGAGATCCTGAGTTACACTGTAATGCGGCATTGCCAGCTCAAACAGATTCTCGGGCATGCTGGTCGTGTCCAGGCGCGGCAGGAACTCAATGTCTGGATGTGTGCGTGCAGTTTCGGCAAATTGAACCAGAACGGGCAGGTGCTGCTCCAAAGCCCGCCGGAGCGCCCCTGCATCGGCATTCGCGGGCAGTGCGAGTTGTTTCTGCTCGTGAAGCGCGGCGATGATTTTCGCCAGCTCGGGTTGTTGTGCCCTGCCGGAACTGAATGAGGCGAGAGCCTTGCTCACGCGGTCCTCGCGCAGGAACTGGCAGGCCTTTGAGATGGCATCGCGTTTCGCGGCGGCGGCTTTGGCCTCGGGGCTGTTTCCGGGCGCGAGACGGATGCCGTTCAGGGGTTCGATGGCTGCGGCATTGCGTTCGGACGGAATGGCTGGCGGCAGCAGCTTGAGAAAGTCGAGCGTTTCATTTTGCGCATGAAGTTCCTCTTGCAGGCCTAACCAACGACGCTGACCAGACCAGCGCAGTGAGACGGCGAGCAGCGCCCAGAAAGTGATGAGGGTGGCCAGGGTCCAGAGAAGACGCCGGACCCGGCGGTGATGGAGAATGGAGAGCATGAGAGAGTGTGTGCGGGTTAGTTGAAGGCGAGCAGTGACTGCATGAGTTCAGCGCGCTGCTGCAGGGCATTCACTGAAATGGCGGGCGGGGTCCGTTCATTGGAGTGCGGCGTGGCGGGGGTGCTGAAGTGCAGCGCGATCACGGCCGCCCAGGCCAGACCCCAGCCCGCCATCAGCCAGCGCGGCGGAGCGCGGCGTGTTTCCGGAACCCGGGGCTGTGGGAGGTGCCCCAGAATTTGCGCGCGCCACTCCGGCGGCAGGGGCCGGACCTTGAGCGCGGAGAGTTGTGATTCGAGTTCGTCGTTCATGGCTGGATCTCGTCGTAGAGCGGACGCAGACGCGTGCGCAGTTTATCGATGGCGTAGCGGTAGCGGCTGGCGGCGGTGTTGAGCGGGATGCCTTGCGTCTCAGCGATTTCTTCAAAGGTCATGTCCAGCCAGAGTTTCAAGTGAGCCACGCTGCGCTGTTCCGGTGGCAGCTCATTGAGCGCGTTCTCCACACGGCGGGCGAACTCGGCGGCATCAGGATTGGATTCGGTTTGAAAGAGCGGTCCCGGCTCCATGGAGCTTCTTTCTTCCGCCGCGCGGCGTGCACCGTGACGGCGCAGCCAATCGATCGCCAGATGGTGCGCGAGACGCATGAGCCAGGCCTTGGCGCTTGCCACCTCCGGCATGCCTTGATGCTGGAGCTTCAGGAAAAGTTCCTGCAGCAGATCCTTCGCATCCGCCTCGGACTGGACGATGCCGGTGAGGTAATGAAACAGCCCCGCCGCATGGGCATCGTAGAGTTGTTCGATCTGGCTGTTTGCAGGCATGGGCGGCTTGTTACCTGAAAGACGCAGGCGATGACGGGATTTGTCTAACGATCTCCACGAATCCTGGCCAGCCGGATTTGCCGGTGGATGTCGGGCTTTGTTCAAGAAGTGGATCTGTCATTCGGCTGCATCAACCGGCGGAACAAAACCTGAGGGTGCATTTCCTGCTCGTCATTGCCTGCGCTGTCGTTTAGAAGCGATGCAGATCGCCCCGTCATGAAAGTACTCACCGCCTTACTTGCCCTCTGCTCCGTCGCTTGCATCATCGCGCTCGCCTGGGTGCTGGGCACACCGGCGCCGATTGATCCGCGTGTTGCCAAACTGGAGGCGGAGTTGAAAGAGTCGCGCCAGACCATCGCACAACTCCGGCGTGATCTCGCGAATCGCCCGGCATCGCTCCCGGCTCCGAGTCCTTCACCCAGCGTGGCCTTGTCAGCAGGCAGCGCCAAAGCACCGGCTGCCGGTGTTGAGCCGGCTCCCGTGCAGGCAGGCGGCAAGGGGCAGGGCGCGAACAATCTGCGCGAGATGCTCAAAAATCCGGGCATGAGGGCGATGATGGAGCAGCAGCAAGCCGTGCAGATCGAGACCAGTTACGCGCGCCTGTTTGACCAGCTCAAGCTCACCGATGAGGAGAAGGCGCACTTCAAGAAGCTCCTCACCGACCGTCAAAAAGCCGAAACCGATCTCGGACTCAAACTGCTCGATCCCAATCTGACTCCGGAAGATCGCAAGCAGATCATGGCCCAGGCGGAGAAGAACAAGAAGACGTACAATGACGCCATCAAGACCTTCATGAACAACGACAGTGACTGGAACACTTTCCAGAGCTGGGAGGATACCAAACCGGAGCGCACGCTTTACGACACGATGGGGCGCAGTCTTTTTGCTTCATCGGCGGAGCCCTTGTCTCCCCAGCAGGAGCAGACCCTGCTGAACACCATGACGCAGATCCGCAAATCGCCATCACCTGAACAGGAGGCGATTTCCAAAGCCATGCAGGATCCGTCCCAGATGAACGACGGCAACATCCAGCGAATGCTGCAGATGACCGATCAAAACAACCAGCGCATCCTGCAGCAGGCCGCCACGACCCTGACTCCGGGCCAGCTTAAGACGCTCGAAAACTACCTTCAGCAATCGCGCAGCATGACTGAGACAGGACTGCGCATGGGCAGCATGTTCATGCAGGGTGGAAAGCAGTGAGATGTGCGGCCGCGCAATCAGCGGCTGATAAGCCGGTTCATGGCAGCTCGGGCAATGGCGCTCCGCTGTCCCGGGTTTCGGAGCTCCATTTTTTCAAGGCCGAGTAGAGCTTCTGCAGTTGTGGCCGCTGCGCGGGATCACCGGCCAGATTGTGCAGTTCATCGGGATCGTTTTTCAGATCGTAGAGCTCGATGGCTGGCGGTTTGCCACCGAGTTTCCGGGGATCCATCTCGCTGAGAATGCGCCATGGCTCCGGGTTGGAGTCTTTGACACGAACGATCTCGCCATAGATGCGGTTCAGCCACGGTTTCATGTCGCGCAGGTCGGCGTTGATGACGCGGGGTTCATTCAGTTTGGCGCGGACGATGAGATGATGCGTGGCGTCGAGCACGCTGCGCTCCTCCATGCCGACAGGCTGGTTCAGGCTGCGGCCGGAAACCTCACTGAAGATGAAATCGTGGCCTTTGGCATCCGCCCTGCCTTCCACCAGCGGGCGCAGGCTGATCCCATGCAGCGGTGAATCGTAGCGGAGGCCGAGCACGTCGACCAGAGTGGGCAGCAGATCGAGTTCGCTGACGAGAGCCTCGCTGACCAGTGGAGCTGCGCCGGGCAGATGAATGATGAGAGGAACATGCAGCCCGAGATGAAACGGACTCATCTTCCCATGCGGATAGGCCGGGCCGTGATCGCCCATGAAGAGGATGATCGTGTTCGACTCCGCGCCGGACTCACGCAGGGCCGCGAGCGCTTCACCCACGGCCTTGTCATTGCGCTGCACACCGTCGAGATACTCCGCCCAGTCGCGGCGTGCGGTCGGTGTGTCAGGCAGATGCGCGGGCAGTTTGACGCTGGCGGGATCAATGCCGATGGGCTGCTTTTCGCTGTCGACGAACGGGCGGTGCGTGAAGGTGGTGCTGTTGTGCAGAAAGAACCACGGCTTGCCCGCCGCGCGCTTGATGATTCCGGCAAGGGCCTGTTTGGTGCCGACCCTGGGAATGAAGTCGTTGTAAGGGAATCGTTCGTTAGGCGAGACGTGCAGCTTGCCGCTCACGGCCGTGTGGTAGCCGTTTGCGGCCAGCATCTCGACCATCGTCAGGCCGGCGGAGCGGATGCGCGTGTGCAGGTAGGGTGGCGCTTTCTTTTCTGCTTCCGTGAGCTTGGCCGCAGGTTTGAAATGGTTGCTGGTGTTGTTGACCAGGCCGTTGCTGTGTGAGTGCAGGCCGGTCATGATGCAGGCCTTCGATGCCGAGCAGACCGGATAAGCAACGTAGGCCCGCCGGAACAAGGTCCCGCTGGCGGCGAGCGCATCCATGTGCGGCGTTTTCACATCGGCGGTGCCGAGTGCCCCCATGTGCGCACCCTGATCCTCGGTGAGGATGAAGAGGATGTTCGGCTGCGCCGGGAACGCCTGGCGCAGGCTGAGGAATGCCAGACAAATAGCGGCGATCTGAAGCTTCAT
>CAJCCF010000402.1 GCA_903960845.1 uncultured Verrucomicrobiota bacterium
CATCAAAAGCACCTTCACAACCGATCAATTCGGCTGAAACCCAATCCTCCGCCGACTCTTGCTCTTCTTTCCCGCGTGTTCCGACTTCGCCTTCTCAATCTCCCGCTCCAGCATCTCCTGTGTGACCATCCAACGCTCCGGGTTCGGATTCGTGCTACCCGCATAGATCGCATTGATGCACACACATTCAGGATGTCCCCGCCGCTGAGACCCTTCGATAGCTCCGCGAGAAACACGTAATTAGCCTGCACCCGCTCTGGGTTGGGTAGATGGAGGGCGAACAACTCCCGGCGCATGGAGGCGTCTGGAACGCGGAACTTGATGTGGCGCTGGATGCGGCGGAACAGAGCAGCCCCGCACAACCGTCTCCGCTCCATGTCTAGGGCCAACCCTACTCGGCAATCCAAAATGCATATTCTTATCAGACAGACGGTTCATCGAGCATCCGCAGCCGCAGGCCTGAATTGAGCCTTGCAGCCGCCGTAGCGTGGTCCCGTGCTTCATCGAATCTTCCGCTTTGCGCGAAGCCAGAAGCGAATTAAGACGGATTCAGGCAATGCCGCCACGATTCCCTCGCCAAGAAAAACCGCCTTCTGCCATTCCTTGAGGACGCACAGACATTCTAGACGAAGCTCCAGGACTCGCGGATGGCTCTTTTTCAACTGGTCAGCGCTCCGGCGTGAAGATTCTCATCGGTTCTGCCACGCCTTTGACTTGCACCATCCCTGCATCACGGAGTCGCACAGCGTCACCCGCCGCTTTCCGGGTTTCCTCGGAGATAATGATGTCGAACTCGTATTCCTTGGTCATCTGCTCAAGACGTGATGCTAGATTCACCGTAGACCCGATCGCGGTATAGTCTTGGCGGTGCGAAGCCCCCATCGTTCCCACCACCGCCGTGCCTGTGTGAATACCGATGCCCATGCGCAAAGCCGGGCGTCCTTGCAGACCATGCGCCTGATTCATGGCATCCAGACGCTCAATCATCTCCAGCGCGCAACACACCGCCCGTGCAGCGTGATCCGGCTGCGGCAGCGGCGCACCAAAGTAAATCATGAGGCCATCACCGAGGTACTTGTCCAACGTTCCGCCGTGCTTGAACACCACGGCCACCATTTCCTCAAAATACGCGTTCAGCAGCGGCACCACCTGCTGCGCCTCCATCTGCTCAGACATGGTGGTAAAACTGCGCAGGTCGGTAAACAAAACCGTCAGAAGCTTCGCCTGCCCTGCCGCGAGCCCCTCCTCTGAATCCGTGATCTGCCGGGCCACCTCCGGTGAAAAAAATCGCCCGAGCCGTTCGCGGCGCTCCTGCTCAATGGACAATTGTTCCACAATCTGGATGCGAATGCGCTGCTGGCTGTGGCACACGACCAAGGCCAGCGTCAGTAGGACCACGCCGCTGGTCATGCCCAGCAGTGTCTCATGCGCGTGCCACTGCAGGCTCAAGGTCAGGATTGCCGCCAGCACCCAGGAATAAAGCAGCACCACACGCCCCAGTGACATGGCGGACATCATCAGCAGGCAGACATAGGCTGCGAGCGTCCAGTTCGCGACTGCACGATCCACGGACGTGCCTGTCATGTTGACCCACTGCAAAATGAAGGTCGCCGGCATGTCCAGAAATAGCACGGCCAGCGCCGTTCTACGGGCAGCCAGGCCCGAATGCCAGCCAACACACCACAGCAGCACGGCCAAACTTGTGGCAATGATCAAACCCGACTGCACACGTTCGCCCGCGAGGTCTGCCATGTATTGCGGCACCACCGTATGAATGAACAGCAAAG
>CAJCCF010000403.1 GCA_903960845.1 uncultured Verrucomicrobiota bacterium
CCATACATCCACTGCTGCTCCACCGGCCGGTCCCAGCCATACTTGGAACGGTTGAGCGGCTGCACCGCCAGCAGGTCCACCTGCCAGTCATTGGTCTCCTGTCCGATGGCGCCCTGGAACCCTTGAAACGTGTTCGACGTGTTGCGCCACTGGTTGTTGCCGATGAGGCGGCGGTCGAGGAATTCAAAGTTGTGAATGCCATAGCGCAGACTCAGCGGCCGGGCGTTCCCCAGCGCATCACCGCCGAGAATACTGTCGAGATACCATTCGCCATACAGGCGGATGATTTCGAATTCATTCACGTCCCGCGTGTCGCGGTCATAGTTGCTGTTGTAGCGGCGGGAGTCCTGCATCTCCACGGCGAAACGGAAGGGATCGAGCAGATCATGAATGCCGGCATAGGCGCGCGCGCGGTGCAGCAGCGGCTCATCCAGTCCGGCCTTGGCGCGGCGGATGTCGTCGTCGCGGTACTCATAACGAAAGCGGTAGTCGAGACCGAGATCGAGCCACGCGGCTTCCTTGATGGCATCCCAGCCAGTGTCTGGAGCGTGCCGCGCATACTTTGGCAGATCCGGGTCGCGCGTCGTGCTGTAGCTTTTCGGAGATCGATAAAAACCGCCAGCTGGCACCTGCGCAACCAACTCCACCCCTGAGAGGATGAAGATCAAAAGGATGAGCGCTGGGCGGACAAAAAGCATGAATGACAAAATGTGAGGTGGCGGGCCTGAACGAAGTGCGGGATCAAAGATTTGCAGCAAAAGCCTGAAGCTCGCGATACTCCGCCAGCATGGTCTTCACGGCCGCCACAGTGGCCGCCACTTGCTGAGGCATCAGGGCCAGCGCCGGAGTTTCAAAAACAATCTCCAGCGGCCGGGGATGCTGCCCGGGTGGTGCGCAGAGAATGCCGTCATACCCTTCCTTGATGATTCCGCGCGCTGCTAAAAAACCATCAATGAGCGGCAGCTCATTGCGTGGCAGATGACTGCTCGCCGCCGCCAATGCAGGCTCCAGCAGATGCTCGCTGAGCAGCGCGCCACGGACGAAGCCGTAGCAGCCGTCCGAATCATCATCAGAATGCAGAGCGATCAGTCCATCAAACCGCTCACGACGCAATTCGGCTTCGAGAAAAACGACCTCAGGCTCAGTGGAACCGGACCAGAATTCGCGATTTAAATCCAGGCCGCTGTGATTGTGCCGCGTGCCCAGATTCCGCCCCGTGGGATTGCAGACGGGATAAAAGTGCAGCTCATAGTCATGCAGCGCCGCAGGTTTCGATTCCGCCCATTTGATCAGTTCATGCACGGCCAGCGTACCAGCTTCCTCATCGCCATGAATACCGGCGAAAATGCCCATCTTGAAGCCATCAGCCGGCCTCAGGGGGCGGCTGATGATTTTGGGGATGTAGATGCCGGAACTTGGGATGACGGTTTCCAAAGGAGAGTCCGTGACCATGCAATTGCTTGAATCAATTGCAATCATGGCAAGAAATCTGTGCTCGCGGACGATTCAGGCGACTGCCATCATTGACTCTCCCCATGAAACTGATTCCCGCCATCGCCTTTCTCATTGCCCTCACTGCGTCCGCCAAGACTGACTGGAGCCGCTTCCGCGGACCCAACGGTTCAGGCGTTGCCGACACGAAGGGCCTGCCCTCATCCGTCAGCGAGGAGACGACGGTGTGGAAGATCGAGCTGGGCAAGGGCTGGTCATCCCCCGTGCTCTGGGAGGACAAGGTCATCGTCACCGCCGAGACCGGGGTGGGGAAGCGCGCCGTGCTCATGCTGGATGCCAAGTCGGGCAAGGAACTGTGGCGTCATGAAGAATCCTTCACCGAGCACAAAAAACACAACTTCAACAGCTTCGCCAGCAGCTCGCCCTATGTCGATGCGGAGCGCATCTACATCAACTGGAGCACCGGCACCACGATCCAGGCGCTGGCGCTGGATCACACCGGCAAACTGCTTTGGAAGAACGAGCATGTGGCCGACTACATCCATGAGCACGGCACCGGCATTTCACCCATCGTGGTGGATGGCATCATGATCGTGCGCAGCGAGTTCGATTGGCAGCGTGGCGGCAAGGTTTACACCGAAGATCCCGTGCAGCAGGCCTGGAAAAGCTGCGTCGTTGGTCTGGATGCCAGGACGGGCAAGCAGTCTTGGAGACACGAACTGCCGAACTGCCTGAACACCTTCTCCACCCCGGTCGTGCATCAGCGTGCGGATGGTAAAAAAGAGGTCATTTGTTCCGACACCGCCAGCGGCGTGATGGGCATCGATCCAAAGACGGGCAAGTTTAACTGGCAGCACAATCCCGGTTTCACCCAGCGCAGCCTGGGCTCCGGCGTGCTGGTGGGTGACCGCTACTTCTGCACCTTCGGCACCGGCGGCGGTGTGAAGGAATACGCCGCGCTTGATATCAGCGGCGCACAGCCAAAACCCGTCGAGTTCGAATTCAGCAAAGGTCTGCCCTATGTGCCATCTCCGCTGGTGATGGACGGTCTGATGTACCTGCTCGGTGATGGCGGCATCCTGAAGGTGGTCGATTTCAAGACCGGCAAGCAGCTCTATGAAGAGCGCGTCAACGGCAGCGCCGGCAGCAGCAAATTCTTCAGCAGCCCCGCCGCAGGTGATGGCAAAGTTTTCGCCGGCAGCCAGCAGGGTGACCTCATCGTGCTCAAGGCCGGGCCCAAGTTCGAACAACTCTCCGCCAACAAACTCGACAGTCCCATCAATGCCAGCATGGCCATCGGTGACGGCCGCCTCTACGTCCGCACCGAGAAGATGCTCTGGTGCATCGGCTCCAAGTCACAGCCCGTGCCGTGATCACCCGCGCTTCCACACAGCCCAGCATTCTGGAGGGCTGGCGCTGCGATTGATCGGACGGATGAGCTGCACCTCATACGCGCTGGGTGACAGCGCTGCCGCCCATTCCGTGATGGCGCGCTGCTCGTCGGCACCGCCTCCGTGGCCGGGATAAACGGCGATGGTGAGCAGCCCGTCCGGAGCCAGCAAGACAATCGCCGAGGTGAGCGCCTGCAGCGTGGTTTCGGTGTGTGTGATCACGGTTTTGTCTGAGCCGGGCAGATAACCAAGATTGAACATGATGCCGCGCAGCCGGCCGTGAAACTCCATCGGCACATGCTCACGCATGGTTTCATGCCCGGCATGGATCACCGTGGCCTGATGCACGCCGGCAGCGCCGAGACGGCGTCTAGTCTCCAGCACGGCAGGCTCTTGAACATCGAAAGCCCACACGCGTCCGCCGGCGCCAACGAGGCGTGCGAGAAAGAGCGTGTCGTGTCCATTTCCAGCCGTGGCATCCAGCACGGCATCTCCGGGTCGCAGACGGTCCTCCATCATCAGCTGAGCCCAGCCCACGGCCGAGGGCAGGCCGCCCGTGGAGCTTGCCAGCCTAGGTTTTGCAAAGGAATCACTCATGGCACCGACCTAACGCATCCGGCCCCAAGTGCAACTGCGCGGATGCGCTCTGCATTTTGCATGAGAATCCGGCGCGCGAGCCGCGTTGTTTTTGCGGTTGATCAAACAAGCCAGCCTGTCCCAGACTCCCCAGCCATGAAGTTAACACTCCTCGCCACCCTCCTTAGCCTCGCCAGCACCGCCTTCCCGGCCGATGCGGTCAAACTGACCCGCGTATACGAAAAATTAGAAACGAAGTGGCCCATCGCCGTCGCCATCCCGCCGGATGGCACGCAGCGCGAGTTTCTGGTGCTGCAGCGCGGTCAGGTGCTGATCCTACCCAAGGACAGCAGCAGCGCTGAGG
>CAJCCF010000404.1 GCA_903960845.1 uncultured Verrucomicrobiota bacterium
CAGCGCCGCCTTGCCGGGCCTGCTGATCCTGGCGGATGATTCGGGATTGGAAGTCGATGTGCTCAAAGGCGAGCCCGGAGTTTACTCCGCACGCTATGCCGGTGTGGATGCCACGGATGCGGACAATCGGCGCAAGCTCAAAGACACACTTCGAAACCTGATGGCCCCTTCAGAAGCCGGCTTCAGCGGACGTTTCCGCTGCTGTCTGGCGCTGGTGCGTGATGGCCGGGTGCTCATGACCACGCATGGCGCGGTTGAGGGGACCCTGCGATTGCAGGAGCAGGGCGAAGGCGGCTTCGGTTACGATGCGCTGTTTCAACCTGCGGGATATGAGGACACCTTCGGCGTTTTGCCCGCCGAGGTGAAAAACAGCCTGAGTCACCGTGCCCGCGCCATGGCGGAAATGAAGAAATGGTTGGGCGAAAACATGCCGGACTGATGATCGTGCGGCAGGTCTTGACCTGTGCGCAGACCTCTCCTTGAGTCACTGCCCATGTCCCCTTCTTCCAAGACCTTTCTCCTCGACCTGCTTTCCACTCCAAGTCCGACGGGCTTTGAACTGCGTGGACAGCGCAAGTGGGCGGCGTATGCGCGCCAGTTTGCTGACAGCCTTGACAGTGATGCCTATGGCACGGCCTGGGCCACGCTGGACGGGGCGGGGAAGAAGCCGAAGCGCATCATGTTTGAGGCTCATGCGGATGAGATCGGCTACATGGTGAAGTACATTTCCAAAGACGGTTTCATCAGTGTGGACCGTGTCGGCGGCAGTGATGTGGCCACCGCGCGCGGCCGCCGGGTGGACATTCTGGGCGACAAAGGAACGGTGCGCGGAATCATCGGCAACATCGCCATCCACATTCGTGAGAACCGCGATGACGAAAAAGCCCCGAAAGTGCACGAGCTGTGGATCGACATCGGCGCCACCAGTGCCGATGAAGTCACAAAGGCCGGCATCCGCGTCGGCCATCCGGCCGTGTATTCAGACACCGTCGAGGAGCTTGGTGAGCATCGTTTGGTAGGCCGGGCACTGGACAATCGCATCGGCGGATTCATCATCGCAGAGGTCATCGCACGGCTGAGCAGGGCGAAGAAGCGCGTGTCATCGACCGTCATCGCCGTGAACGCGGTGCAGGAGGAGATCGGTGGTCATGGCGCCAAGATGGCGGCGCACCGGCTGATGCCGGATGTGGCGATCGTGCTGGATGTGACGCACGCCACCGACACGCCGAGTGTGGAGGTGAAGAAGCATGGTGAAGTGAAGCTCAGCAGCGGCCCAAGCCTGACGCATGGAAGCGCGAATCATCCCGAAGTCGTGAAGCGCCTGATCGAGGTGGCGGAGAAAAAGAAAATCCCGATCCAGCACGAATCCTCCTCACGCTCTACCGGCACGGACACGGACGTGATTTTCACCCAGCAGTACGGCATCCCCAGCGCTCTGGTTTCCCTGCCGCTGCGCTACATGCACAGCGTGGTGGAGATGGCGGATTTGCGGGATGTTGAGCAGGTCATCCAGCTCCTCGTCGCCTTTGCCGAAAGTGTGACCGAGAAGGACGAATTCAAGGTGCGGCTGTAGTCGTTTTTGCTGGATGTGAGCAGCGCTATCCCTGTGGCAGCCTGATCCAGAAGCTGGCGCCGCCAGTGTCACGGTTGTTCACGCCGACGGTGCCGCCATGGGCGGTGGCGATGGCGCGGACGAGGCTGAGTCCGAGTCCGATGCCGGCATGACGGGCACCAGAGGCGCTGCCGCGGTTGTAGCGCTCCCAGATCATTTCCATTTCTTCGGGGTGCACGCCGGGACCGGTATCATCCACGTAGATCACCGCGCCCGTTCCCTCGGCCTGCCAGCGCACGGTGACCGATCTGCCAGCCGGCGTGTAGGCGAGTGCGTTGTCGAGCAGATTGGCCACGGCCTGGGTCAGCAGCTCACGGTCCACGTTGAGCATGAGATCAAGACCGTGTTCAAGGGTGAGGCTGAGACGCCGGTCTTCTGCGGCCGGAGTGAAGAGCTCCACGAGGGTGTGCAGAAGATCATGAATCGGCGTGGCCTGGCGGTGAAGCCTGAGCGCGCCGTGGTCGCCTGCACGCACGGTGAGAATGGTCTGCACGAGCTGGGTGGCACGGTCGATTTCCTCCAGACTGCGTGCGGCGGATTCCCGCGCTTCTGGCTTGTCCGTGTGATCATGCAGGGATTCCAGATTGCCGCGGATGCGTGCCAAGGGTGTGCGCAGTTCGTGGGCGAGCTGATCATTGGTGGACTGCAACTCCCGGGTGAGACTGAGAATCTTGTCGAGCCCGGCATTGATCACTGAGGCTAGGGTTTTGAGCTCGGGAATGGCACGCGGGGCGATGAGACGCACTTCGCCCTCCGGTAAATGCAGGCTCTTGGCACTGGCGGTGAAAGCCTTGATGGGATTGAGCACATCATGCGAGTACCAGAGCACCGGCAGCAGCGCTACGAGGGCCGCCGTGATGCCCGCGAGCCAGAGGTGATGCTTGATGTTTGTCAGGTAGCGCTCGGCATCCACACTGGAGCGGCCAAACCAGAGTGTCCTGCCATCATGCAGGCGAATGGCACCGAGACTGAGCCAGTGCGGTTCCGACGGTAAGGTGATTTCACTTTGCCAGGTGTCACCCTTCGTCTTCAATTCAGCCGGCGGCATGTTGGGCCACGGGTGATGGCGCATCACTTCAGGGATCATTTCATAGACGAGCGCGCCGGAGTCATCGGTGATGCGCAGGGCATTGCTGTCAGCATGCTGGCCAGCCGGGAAAACTTCATTCACACCGGCCACGCCGTTGTGCTGGTAAATGGCGGCGTATTCCACCAGGTCATCCATGATGATCTCCCGGTCGGCGCGCCGCAGGTCACTGCTGACGGCGGCACGGGCAAAGAAAAGCGTCAGAGCGATGCTGCTGCCGATGATGAGGGCGAGCAGCAGCGTGAGCCGCCACTGCGAGGGCATCCGTTCAGGCCATATTTTTGAAAGCATAACCTTTGCCGCGGATGGTTTCGATTTGGATGTCGCAGTTCGGAATTTCCAGTTTCCGGCGGAGGCGGCAGACCATGGCGTCCACCACGTTGGTGCCGGGATCAAAATGGATGTCCCACACCTGCTCCAAAAGGTATTGCTTGGGCATGACGCGCCCTTCGTGATTCATGAGCACTTCCAGCAGCATCCATTCGCGCGGCTGCAACTCCACGGTCTGTGTGCCGCAGGTGATGCGGCGCTTCACGGGATCGAGCCGGCAATTGCCCACTTTCCGGTGGGTGGGCTGTGTGTGGGTGGCGCGCCGGTGCAGGGCATCCAGGCGGGCCAGCAGTTCCTCGGCGGCAAAAGGTTTCGTCAGGTAATCATCAGCCCCGGAGGCCAGACCGCGCACGCGGTCAGCCACACTGGCGCGCGCCGTGAGGATGAGCACGGGCGTGAGCACGCCCTGCCGGCGCAGATTTTCCACGATGGCGAAACCATCCATGTCCGGCAGGCCCACGTCCAGAATGGCGGCATCGCACTCGTGACTCTTGAGCCAGGCCAGGGCTGGCGCGCCTAGTTCCTCCCAGTGCAATTCATGCCCTGCTTCAGCCATCCACACGGCCATCTGACGGCCGAGTTCAGGATCATCTTCGACAAGGAGGAGTTTCATGAGCCGGCAGTTTACGGGATGTCAGTTCCAGGTGAAAACTCCAAACTACAAACTTTTGATTAGCCGATTTTGGTGCCGCGACCCGTGTAAAGCAGACTCAAATCCGCCCCCGCATCAGGTCTTCAAACCTTCCTGACGCAGGAAACTTTCGACCCAGGTGATGTCGTAATTGCCGCTTTGGAAGTCGCTGGTGGTGAGAACCTGGCTTTGCAGGGGGATCGTCGTTTTGATACCCTCGACCACGAATTCACCCAGCGCGCGTCTCATTCGGCGAATGGCGATGTCGCGAGTGGCACCGGTGACAATGAGCTTGGCGATCATTGAATCGTAATATGGCGGCACTTCGTAGCCGGCATAGACGTGGCTGTCCACGCGCACGCCGCGGCCACCTGAAGTGTACCAGTGAACGATCTTGCCGGGGCTCGGTGCAAAATTGCGCACAGGATCCTCCGCATTGATGCGGCACTCGATGCTATGACCGCGGGCAGTGGCGTTGACGACGTGCTCGCTCAGCGGCAGGCCGGCGGCGATGCGGATCTGCTCCTTGATGAGGTCGCAGCCATAGACTTCTTCGGTGATCGGGTGCTCGACCTGGATGCGGGTGTTCATCTCCATGAAGTAGAAATCTTCACGGTTGTTATCGAGCAGGAATTCGATGGTGCCGCAGTTCTCGTAACCGATCTCCTTGCAGATGCGGATGGTGGCCTCACCCATGCGCTGGCGCAGGGCATCGTTCATCTTGGGGCTGGGGCACTCCTCGATGATCTTTTGGTTACGCCGCTGCATGGAACAGTCGCGCTCGCCGAGGTGGACGACGTTCCCGAAGCTGTCGGCGACGATTTGGAATTCGATGTGGTGGGGCTTTTCGACGAGCTTCTCCATGTACATCGAGCCGTCGCCGAAGCATTTCATGGCCTCCATGGAGGCGGCCTGAAAGCTTGAGATGAGGGTGGCTTCAT
Organism: uncultured Verrucomicrobiota bacterium; assembly: GCA_903960845.1. Lineage (GTDB taxonomy): Bacteria > Verrucomicrobiota > Verrucomicrobiia > Verrucomicrobiales > Verrucomicrobiaceae > Prosthecobacter. Next base: position 4,602 of record CAJCCF010000404.1, read on the forward strand.
TGAGCACCGGGCGCATGCCGCGACCGCCGCCACCGGCACTGGCTTTGATGATGACGGGATAACCAATTTTGCGCGCCCAATGCAGGGCTTCCTCTTCATTGTGAATGAGGCCGTCCGAGCCGGGGGTGACGGGAACGCCAGCTGCGCGGGCGGTGGCCCGGGCGACGTTTTTATCACCCATCATGGAAATGACGCGGGCGGACGGGCCGATGAATTTGATTTTACACTGCTCGCACACGTCCGCGAACTCGGCCTTTTCAGACAGGAACCCGTAACCTGGGTGGATGGCGTCGACGTTGGCGATCTCGGCGGCGCTGATGATGCGGCTCATCTTCAGGTAGCTCTCGCTGCTGGGGCCGGGGCCGATGCAGATGGCTTCGTCCGCCATGTGGACGTGCATGGAGTCCACGTCGGCCTCGGAATACACAGCGACAGTTTTGACATCGAGTTCTTTGCAGGCGCGGATGATGCGGACGGCGATCTCACCACGGTTGGCGACGAGGACTTTTTTAAACATAGGGCAGGGTGCAGGGCGCGGAATGCTGGCGCAGAGGGAGGCAGGGGTGATGAGGAGTCAGGCTTTTACGATATCGGGCGGGGTGCGCTCGATGCTATGCCTTGAGTTCGAAGAGGGGTTGGCCGTATTGGACGGGCTTGCCATCTTCGACAAGGACGCGGGCGATGGTGCCGCGCATCTCGGCCTTGATCTCGTTCATGACCTTCATGGCCTCGATGATGCAGACGGTGGTGTTTTCATCCACGGAGTCACCGATGTTTACCAGTGGTTTTTCACCCGGCCCTGATGACCGGTAAAAGGTGCCAACCATCGGACTGTTGATGGCCGGGCCGACTTGTGCAGAGGCAGCGGCGGCAACAGCGGCCGCTGGAGCTGCAACCGGGGCCGCTGTGCTGAAAGCAGCTGGTGCTGACGGGGCGGCCGCGGCGATCGGTAGATGCTTGAGCAGTTCCTTGGCTGTCTGGAAATCGGACCCGCGACGGAGTTCGATTTTAGAGCCCTGGTTTTCAAAGTGAAAATAGCTGAGATCGTTCTCAGCCATGAGCGCGACGATCTGTTTGATTTGTTTAAGGTCCAAAGGTGTGGCCTCCTTGTCGTTCGTTTTGATGTCTTCCATTCGATACGGGGGTGCAATTTGCGAGGCCGAGACTAGCGCCTCCAATGGGGGTGGCAAGAATAAAACCGGAGCCGGGTTCAGTTGGTGACGTGTTCGGGTGAGCAGCGATCAAGGTCTGCGACTTCACGTTTCCCATCTCGCGCGGGGGAATCGCAGATGATGAAGGCTCATTGGTCCTCCATGCGCTGGCTGGCCGGGCTCTAAAAAAAGGGCCCCGCTGGTTGAGCGGGGCCCCCAGAAGGAAGAGTCTGAACTGACCGGATCAGACCGTCTTGGCGGCAGCCACGGCAGCGGCGGCTTTCTGCGCCTGCTCGTGGGTGTCGAGCACCTTGCGCTTGAGACTCTGGCCGGTCTTTGTGGCATACCACAGCACCAGCGGACTGGCGATGAAGATGGAAGAATAGGTGCCCAGGACCACGCCGATGGTGATCGGCATGGCGAACTCAAGCATGGCCGGATTACCGAGGAACAGGAGCACAATCATCGGGGCCAGCGCGGTCGGGCCGGTGAGGAGCGTGCGGCTCAGGGTCTTGCAGATGGCCTCGTTCATCAGCTCACGGATCGTGCCGGCACCACCGCGCTGGATGGTTTCACGGATTCGGTCAAAGACCACGATGGTGTCATTGATCGAGTAACCGGCGATGGTCAGCATGGCTCCGATGTGGATCAGGCTCAGTTCCTGGCCGAACAGAACGCAGAGGCCGGGCACCATGAGCACGTCATGGAAGAGCGCCACGACGGCTCCCAGGGCGAAAGCGAACTCGAAGCGGGCCATCAGATAGACAAAGATCCCGACGAGGGCCACGGCCAGGGCGATCAGCGAAGTCTTGGCCGACTCATTGCCGATCACGGCTCCGACGCGTGAGGTCTGCGTGCCCTGAATGGCATCAGCAAACTTGGCCTTCACCGCCTGCTCGATCACTGGACCGGCCTCGAATTCACTGCGGATGGCGATCACATCACCGCCTGTCGCGGTGCCTTTGCGCTGCGGATAGTAGCTGCCGATGGACTTGCCGTTGTCCAGCTTCAGGCCTTTGAGCAACGCATCGAGATCAGCATCAGCGATGTTCTTGCCGGACTTCAATTCGACGTGGACCAGACCACCGCCACGGAAGTCGATGCCGAAGCTGGCGGCACCTTTGAAGCCCAGTGTCGCAAACGAGATCGCCGTGACAACGAGTGAGGCGAGGATGAAGCCCTTGGCCTTGGAAAGGATGTCGAAGATCTTGTCCGGGATGATCTTGGTGGTCGTGATCTTGGTCAGGATGCCTTTGTCGATCACCCACATGAAGATGACGCGGGTCACGATCAGCGCGCCGATCATGGAGGAGAGCAGGCCGATCATCAGCGTGATGGCGAAACCCTTCACCAAACCGCCGGAGATGACGAAGAGGATGATGGCGGAGATGAGCGTCGTGATGTTCGAGTCGGCGATGGCGGAGAAGGCTTTCTCATAGGCCGCCTCAAGCGCGCTTGCCAGGGTGCGGCCCGCTTCCATTTCCTCACGCAGACGTTCATAGATCAGCACGTTCGCATCCACCGCCATGCCGATGGTCAGCACGATCCCGGCGATACCGGGCATCGTCAGGGTGAACTGGAAGAGGGACATGCCGCCGAAGAGGATGGCCAGGTTGATCACCAGGCCGATGATGGCGATGAGACCCGCGAGACGGTAGATGAAGAGCATGAACAAAGTCGTGATCGCCAAGCCGGCGATACCGACCCACTTGCCCTGGTCGATGGAAGACTGACCATAGGCCGAGGACACCGAGCTTTCGGAAAGGATCGTCATTGGGTTTTCCAGCGGGTTTTCCAGAAGTGTGGCAAGCTGGAAGGCGCTCTTCTGGTTGAAGTTGCCCGAGATGACGGCGGTGCCTCCGAAGTGATCCGTCTGGAGTGTCGGTGCTGAGATGATCTCGCCGTCCACGATGATCGCGAGCTGGCGGCCCTTGTTCACCGCGGCGATGTCGTCAAAGAGCTTTGAGCCGGCGCTGTCGAGATTCAGGTACACTTTCCAGCCTTCCGCATCCGTATTGGCAAAGGCGCTCTTCACATACTTGCCTTCCATGTCCGAGCGATTGCGGACGAGCTCACTGCCACGGTCCGGGATATCCTTGCCGTCCTTGTCCTTCTCGCTCTTGTATTTGAATTCTTCCCAGCCCGGCTCTTTGACGCCGCCGTTGGCTTTGATCTCGGCCAGCTTCGAGGAACTGCTTTGATGAACGATGCGGAACTCCAGATGCGCCACCTGCTGGATCTTGGTGCGCACGTCGGCGAATTCCTCGGCCTTCACACCCGGCATCTGCACCAGAATGCGCTTGTCACCCTGCGGCTGCAAAGTCAGATCCTTCGTGCCCTCTGGATTCAGTCGCTTTTCCAGGATGCCGATGGCCTGCTGCACGGACTCTGCAGTCACCGGCTTCTCCGTCCCGTCGTCCGCCTTGCCACTCTGAAGCTCGACCACGAATTCACTGCCGCCCTTCAGGTCGATGCCCAGTGCGATGCCCATGTTCTTTGCCGTGATCACGGCGAAGGCGGTCATCAGGAAGATCAGCGCCGTGCCGATGAGGCGCTTGCTCTTGTGGACGACGGTGCCGATGTAAAACAGAAGCATCAGCAGAATGGCTGCGCCGATCAGGAAGGTGACGATGGGGGACATGTAGGTGGGTTGGTTTTGAAAGGTAAGGGAGGGATCAGGGCTCAGTGACTGAGCCTATGGAGATCGGGTGGCGGTCGTATGCTCAGACGGTCGTGGCTTCGACCACATCGGATTTTTTGCTGACGGAGCCGATGGCGCTGCGCTCGTATTCGATCTTCGTGTTGTCTGCGACCTTCACCATCACGGAGCGGTCTTTCACACTGGTGATGATGCCGTGCTCTCCACCATTCATGATGACGTGGTCGCCGACTTTCACACTGCTGATCAGTTTCTCCAGCTCCTTCTGCTTCTGGCGCTGAGGGCGGATGAGCAGGAAGTACATCATCACAAACATCAGGCCCATGAACACCATGGGATTGCCCAGCAGACCGCCTGGAGCGGCACCTCCGGCTGGGGCTTGCGCGAGGATGGAAGAGAGGTGGGAAAGCATCATGGATCAGTGGGTTCGGGGCGGGTCTGGTAGCGTGAAATGACCTCCGCCCGGAATTCGGCGAAGCTACCTTGATCGATGGCTAAGCGTGCTCTGGACGCGAGGGACGCGTAGAAATGCAGATTGTGCAGGGAAATCAACCTCAAACCCAGCACCTCTTGGGTATTGATGAGGTGCCTGATATAGGCTCTGGAAAAGCCCCGGCATAGCGGATGGGTGTCTTCGGCGATGGGCCGGAAGTCCCTGGCGTACTTGGCATTTCGCAAATTCATGGTGCCTTCATGCGTGTAGGCCGTGCCATTCCGCGCCAGTCGCGTCGGCAGCACGCAGTCAAACATGTCGATGCCGCGGGCGATCAGTTCCACCATCTGCGGCGGTGTGCCCAGGCCCATGGCATAGCGCGGTTTGTTCGCGGGCAGGATCGGGCAGGTCCACTCGGCGATTCGCATCATGTCCTCCTCCGGTTCACCCACGCTCAGGCCGCCGACCGCATATCCGGGAAAGTCCAGCGCCACCAGCTCACGAGCACAGCGCTCACGCAGGTCCTGAAAGGTGCTGCCCTGTACAATAGGGAAGTGCAGCTGCGCTCCGCCACCCGTCTGTGGCCGGTGCTGGTCCACCCAGTCGCGGCAGCGCTGAGCCCAGCGCAGGGTGAGCTCCATGCTCTTTTTCGCCTCGTCGTGCGTGCAGGGCCAGGGCGTGCATTCATCAAACAACATCGCGATGTCACTGCCCAGCGCCGCCTGAATCTCCATCGCGGTTTCCGGTCCCAGGAACATCGGCGTGCCATCGACGTGGTTGTTAAAGTAGCAGCCCTCCTCTTTGATCTTCCGCAGCTTCGCCAGCGAAAACACCTGAAAGCCACCACTGTCTGTCAGGATCGGCCGGTCCCAGTTCATGAACTGATGCAGCCCGCCTGCCTCGCGGATGATGTCCGTCCCCGGTCTCACCCAAAGGTGGTAGGTGTTCGCCAAAATGATCTGCGCACCCAGTGTCCGCAGCTCATCGGGGTGCACCGCCTTCACGGTGGCCTGTGTGCCCACCGGCATGAAGATCGGTGTCTCAACCACTCCATGCGGCGTCGTCAACCGGCCGCGACGCGCGGAGGAGTTGGGATCAGTGGCGATCAGTTCAAACATTTGGGTAGGGCGGAAAAAGGGCGCGAAGTGTGGAGGCGATGCCCATCAGTGTCAAAAGGCACTTCCGCCACCTTTGGATCGCTCTCACGAGGTTGCCCGCCAGGCGGACAACGCGCACCATCGCTGACAGGCGGCGGCGCGGTTTATACGGGAACCCTCATCGAAAACGTGGTCTCGACCCCGGGCGTGCTGGTCAGGTCTATGGTGCCTCCATGGGCTTCGATGGCGCGGCGGACGATGCTGAGGCCGAGGCCGGTGCCCTTGATCTGCGGGCTGTGGTGCTTGTGACCGCGGTAAAAGCGTTTGAAGACAAACGGCAGATCGTGCGCGGCAATGCCGATGCCGTTGTCGCTGACGCTGAGCAGGCAGTGGTCGGTGAACCACTTGCCGCTGATTTTGATGATGAGGCCCGGGTTCGGGTTCTCTTTGAGGGAGTTTTCGATGAGGTTGGTGAAGACCTGGTCCCAGTAAAAACGATCGCCGCGCATCTGACCACCATCGGCGGGCAGGTCGAGTTCGATGCTGGCGCCTCGCTCCTGAAGAAGCGGCGACAACTGATCAAGCGCGTCCTGGACACATGAGCGGGCGGTGAAGGTCTCGATGTTCAGGGCCGAGTTGCCGCTCTCCAGCCTGGAGATGGTGAGCATGTCCTCAATGATGCGGACGATGCGCTTGCCATGTTTTTCCATGACTTCGTAGCAGCGCTGGATGGAGGTCTGATCCTTGAGCACGCCGCTTTGCAGCGTCTCGACATAACCATTGATGAGTGTCAGTGGCGTGCGCAGTTCATGCGAGGCGTTGGCGACAAAATCCTTCCGGATCTGCTCGGCCATGGTCTGCTCGGTGATGTCGTGCACCATGAGCCAGGCGCCGCTTTCAGCCTTGGCAGGCAGCGGCGCGGCCTCGATGAGGTAATGCCGGCTCGTCAGGTTCGTCGTGTTGGAAAGCTCAATCTCGCGCACGATGCGCCGCTGTTCCTTAAGCGCGCTCTGGACGACATCGGTGATCTGGTGGTCCTGCAACTCCTCGATGAGGGTGCGGCCGCGATGAATGCCGCTCTTTTGAAAAAGATGCGCCAGGGTTCTGTTGACGAATTTGATGCGCATCTGGTCGTCGACGATGGCGACGCCCTGGCGGATCTCGTTAAGCAGGGCCTCAAACAACCGCCGCAGGTACTCTTCCTTGTTCAGCGCATGGTTGGCCTCCTGCAGGCCGTCAAAGCGTGCGGCGAGTTTGTCGGCTTCAAAGGTTTTGAGCCCTGCTGAGCGCGTGACTTTTTGCAAACTGCTGCGCCACATCTTCTCACGCCACCAAGCCCACGCGGCGAGGGAGAGGAGAGCGATGCTGAGGGCGATGGTCATGCAGGAGTGTGAAGGTGGGGAGCTTGGTGTTTAGGGGGCGGCTTTGCCAAAGAAAGCGCAAGCGCGCATCATGCAAGGATTCAGCACGCAAGACATGGGACTGACTGTCCCCGTCAGGCTGCCACCGCCACTTCAGACGGATTGATCACGAACTGGTAACCGGTGCCGCGGACGGTGACGACGTGTTTGCCGGCAGCGCCAAGTTTTTCGCGAAGTCGCTTGATGTGGGTGTCAAGCGTGCGGGTGGCCACATCATCCGAGTAACCCCAGACCTCGCGCAGCAGATCGCTGCGTGCGTGCACGGCACGGGTGTTTTCAAGCAGGACCGCCAGCAGTTTGAACTCAGTGGTGGTTAGGTCGATGGGCACGTCGTTGTGGAAAAATTTCATGTTCTTGCGATCCAGCATGAAAGCTCCGGTCTTCACCTCGGAGACGTGCGTCACTTTCTTGGTGCGGCGCAGGATGGCGCTGATGCGCAGGGCGAGTTCGCGCGGTGAGAAAGGCTTGGTCAGGTAATCATCGGCACCAAGTTCGAGTCCGTTGATCTTGTCGGTGACCTGAGCCTTGGCCGTGAGCATGATGACCGGCACATTGCGGGTCCGGCTGTCACCGCGGAGGCGTTTGAAGACGGACATGCCATCCTGGCCCGGGAGCATGATGTCGAGCACGACCAGATCAGGCTGCTGTTCGAGCACCGTCGGCATGACCTGGAGGCCATTGGTGATGCACAGGCACTCATGCCCTTCGCGCATCAGATGCAGGGAGATCAGCTCGGAAATATCCGGCTCGTCATCGACCACTAAAATTTTGCTCATAATCGGTCTTCATTTAAACGGGAAAGCGCGGGAGGGACAAAGCTTCTTGGTGACGACTGTGTCACATGCAAATGATTCCTGGTGACGGGGGCGTCAGATGGCGGGCTGAAGAGGACTTGCACGATCATCACTGAAACGATGGATGGACGGTTGTCACTTCAATTGCGAGCTTGCTTGGCCTGGTCCGTTTTCAGGCTTTCTTGGCCGGCGCTGCGTTTTTGATGCTCTAAAAAGGCCTCTCTCGCTTCGGTTGCCTGGCCGGATTTCTTCAGGGCATAAGCCAGGCTTTTCCAGGCCTGCGGGTGCGCCGGGCGCAGTCGAACGGTGTTGCGATAGGCTTTGGCGGCCTCGTTTGGGTTGCCATTCTTGTCAAAGAGAAGGCCCTGAAAAAACCAGGCCTCGGCATAACCTGAATTGAGTTTGAGACTTTGGGAGATGGCAGCCTGAGCGCCCGGATAGTCTTTCAAGCGACTGCGGACATAGGCGTTGAGGTAGTGGGCCTGGGCATTGTCTGGAGTGAGCAGCATGATGCGCTTCAGGGCGTCGTCAGCGCTGCCGAAATCGCCGTCGCGGACACACCGGCTGGCGAGCAAAAACCAGGCGAGCGAATCACTGGGCCGCTGCTCGGTCGCGAGTTCCAGAGCTTCGCGATCCTCGGTGTTGTCAGCATTGACGCCCGCTTTGTCGCGCATTTTGGCAAAAGCGAGCTGGTGCCAGTAAAGCCCCGCCTTGGGATCGAGAGCCACAGCTTTTCTCTGACAGTTCAGGGCTTCCGGAGCCGCACCGAGATAGGTGGCGCTGAGCCCGAGCAGCGCCCAGCACTCGGCGCTGCGCGGATATTTGCGCGTGAGGGTGACAAGCTTGCGCATTGCTGAATCGACCCGGCGTTGTTGCAGTGTTTCAAAGGCGCTGATGAATTCCGGGTCAGAGGCCACCTGCCGCAGTTTGGGCGTCTTGGGCAGTTGGCTCAGCGGTTGCAGTTGGGCGCGCGGCTTGCGCAGTTCAAGAGCAGCCGCATCGCTGGGCAGGGCGGATGAAGTGGTGCTCG
>CAJCCF010000405.1 GCA_903960845.1 uncultured Verrucomicrobiota bacterium
CATCTCGCACAACGAGATCGCCCGCGATCATCCCGCGCGCGACAAGGAGCGCGGCCGCATCTGGCGCGAGCGGCATCGCTCGCAGACGGCATCCGCCGTACCGGACATGACCCGCTTGCCGACCGCCGAGCTGCCCGCGCATCTCAAAGCCGACCGCACCTGGGAGATGCGCGCCGCCTGGCATCAAATCGGCGAACGAAAAGCCGCGGAGCTCATCCCTGCACTGACCGGGATCCTGACCGATGCCAAAGCAGGTGCTGACACGCGCATTCATGCGTTTTGGTCGCTCGAGGAACTCGGCCACTTCGATGCCGCGCTGTGGAAGCTTTTGTTCGCGGATGCATCCACCGATCTCCGCCGTGAGGCTGTCCGTGCCATCGGCACCTTGAATGTCGCGGAGGACATCGCGTTTGATTTGCTCCAGCCTCTGTCCGACGAACGTCAGTGGACCGTGCGCTATGAGATCCTCCGCTTCTTCCGCCGTGCTCCGGGGCCCGTGAATCCGCGGCACATCGCCTGGCTGAAACGCTGGAGCAGCGAGCCCGCGCCGAAGACCGAGATCAAAGGCTGGAACGGCACCTACCTGGCGCTGGGCGGCAGCTACGAGCGGGCTTTCCAGGACTTCCTGCTCGCGCTCGCGGAAACGAAATCACCCGCCGCACAGATCGCGGAATCGAAGTGGGATAAAGTCGTCGCCACCGAGCCAGCACCCGGCGTGGAGTTCCAGACCAAAACTGAAATGCGCATGAGCGCGGTGAAAAACCTTCTCACCACCGCCAAGGCCGCGCAAGGCCGGCCTATCGTGGAGAGCCTCTGCCTCGCCTGCCATGTCATTCAAGGCAAAGGAACGAGTCTCGGCCCGCCGCTCGATGGCTCATCCAAACGCGATCTCGACGGCCTGCTCACCTCCATCCTCGCTCCGGATGCCGCCATCGAGCAGGTCTTCCGGCTCTACCGCATCGAAACCACAACCGGCGAAAAGTTCGAAGGCTTCAAGAAATCCGAGACGGCCAAGGACATCACGCTGCTGCTCATGGGCGGTGCGCCTCAGGTCATTCCCATCGGCAAAATCAAGACCGCCGGTTACGTCGCTGGAAAATCCGTCATGCTGCCGCTGGCGGAAGGTTTCACCGACCAGCAACTCGCCGACATCGCCGCCTATCTGCGGACCATCGAATAGACAGGGGTGCTCACGGTGGACCTGGCTTGTGTGGTGGATGCCAATGATGTGGCGAAGATCAATGACTCGCCGGTCCAGCAGTGTCACTATCTGTCAGGGCATGCCGGCATGATGCTCATTTCCATTTCTGAAACACGATGATCAAACCACACACGCTTCTCACCATTCTCCTGCTCACTTCATTTCGGGATGTGCACTTAGCAGCAGCTCCAGCCAGTCCCGCCATCAATCTCGTTCCGAGCCTGAGTCCTTCGCCTGTGAAACCGCTGGCCGAAGGGAGTGTCAATATCATTGGTTCGGCGGCGCCTGCCACTTCATCGCCGGTTCGCGTGCGTGTGACCACTTCATCCGGGATGTCTCACATCGCTGAGGTGAAGGCTGAAGGTGGCCGTTTCGAGTGCCGCTATCCGCAGTCCTTCCCCGGAGCACCCGCGTTGGCGTCAGGTTTGCTTTATGTGGATGCCACGGACCTTCCCGGCTTCGGCAGTGCTGATGCTTCGCAGCATCAGGCCGAAATCACACTGATCGTGAGTGGCGGCAGGGAAGCTCTGCCGGACCTGCCCCTGGTCTTCACCGATGACTTCATGGATGCTCAGGGCCGCAAGGACCAGCAGTCGGCGCAATGGTCGCGGCAGCGCACGCTGGCGAATCTCTGGATGCACAGCCGCGCAGTAAAGCTGATGCACCTGAACAGGCCGGGCTTTGATCTCGCGCGGCCGGAAGATTTTGCGTGGTTCAAGAATCATGCCGTGCTCTACGACTTCGATCATCGTGATCGCGACTGGTCGCAGCCACTCGGTCATCGTGTCGCGCGCGGTTTCTGGCAGGCGGTTTGGAACACCTGGTTCAATCCTTCCAATGATCACCCGTGGGATGGCGATGCCACGAACCGAAAGCAGGAGAACTTCCGGCCTTACACCTTCACCAATGACCCGGCTGACATCCTGATTGTTTACCGGATGCTTCAGCGGGTGAAGCCGGTGGTGGCGGACAACCGCCGGGCACTGGCGGATGAGGTGATGACAAACCTGCTGGCATTGCAGCATCGCGGCACGGACAATTTTGCTTTGAAGGAAGCCTCAGGCAAACAAGAGCACTACACGGCGGGCGCTTTTCATTACGGCATGTTCGAGACAGGTGAGTGGCTCACGGAAGGCAAAGGCTGGTTTGCCAATCCCATATTCCGCGACTTCATCCACGGCGGTGTGCTCAATGGTCGCGCAGTCTGGGCGCTGGGCGAGTCTTTGAAGGCTGACCCACAAGGCCCGCTGGCAGGGAAGGTGAGCGATGCGATCGAGTTGGCGCTGCGCTTCTGTTTGAATGATGGCCTCGAACACGGTTACACGCAGCGCACCAAGTCCGGCCTGCCGCTCTGGTGCCGCATTGCCGGCGAGCACGCCTATCTTCTGCTCGGGATGCTCTCCGCCTGCGAGGCGAGACCCGATTTGCCGATCCGGCTCAGCCAAAGTCAGCCTCCGCGCCCGCTGCGTCAGCTCACGGTCGAGGCGCTCAACGCGCTCACCGAATCCGCAGGTCCTGATGGCCAGTGGACGCGTTATGCCAATGCAACCGCGATGAACATCGCTGCTCTCGCTGAAGGCGCTCGCGTGCTGCCGGACGACATCCATGCCGCCTCGTGGAAATCAGCGGCGATGAAGTCGGCGGACGCCTGGCTCGCACTGAAGCCACTGCAGGAGCGTCATGAACCGACACCGATGTTCGGCCACATGACCGAGGGCACCCACATGACCTTCATTCTCGGCAAGCAGGAGAAGCCGCACGTCTCGCTCTACATCGGCGGTCACTGGCTGCATGCGCTGGCCGTACTCCACAAGGTCAGCGGAGAGAAGCGCTACCTCGACCGAGCCACGGCCATCCTTGGTTATTACTGCGGTGACAATCCGGTGCGCGTTCGTTTGCTGAATGAAATCGGTGCCGTGAACAACCGGCTCACGGATGCTGACATTGATGGGACCGAGGACACGATTCACTGGGATGGTTATCCCGAGTCCACCGCCTTTGTGCAGATTGGGTTGCTGCACTTGCTGCAAAACTAGTCAGTCATGGAGGCCTTGTCTTTTGCCGTGAGCAGCACACTCAAATCCACGTCACCATTCAGCTTCAACAACCGGAGTTGAGAGTTGATGGTTGAGAGCTGAGTGAATCAAACTCAACAGGAGAATGCTTGCAGTGGCTGAGTGGCTTTCGTTACAGGCGATCAACACGGTTTCCAATTTCAAAGCGCTGCAGTTCAGGCCTGCGCAGCCGGGACATCCGGGCGCTGTGGATCAGGCCGAAGGTTAAGGCTCTGCTCGGTCGTAGATAGAAGGCTCCATTTGATTGACATGAAACACCTCACCACCCTTCTCGCCTCGCTTCTGCTCGCACCATCCGCTGCGCTGCATGCTGTGGAACTGATCCTGACCTCGCCGCGTGATTATCAGGTCGTGCAGCGTGGCACGCCGGCGAGAGGCATGCTGAGGCTTGCGGGACAGCTTTCGGAGGCGGTGGCGGGCGAGGCGATTGTGGAGACGCGGTTTGCCGGAGAGGCGCCGGAGGCGGGATGGCAGAGGCTGAATGCGAAGTTGGCTGATCGCGCGATTTCCAGCCTGATCGAGGCTCCTGCCGGCGGTTGGTGGCGGCTAGAGGTTCGTGTTTCACTTGCGGGGAAGGTGATTGCTTCCAGCGGGGTCGAGCATGTCGGCGTGGGCGAGGTGTTTGTCATCGCAGGGCAGTCGAACTCGGCGAATCATGGCCAGGAAAAGCTAAGGCCGCAGAGCGGTCGCGTGGCCACGTTTGACGGGACGAATTGGCGGCTCGCGGATGATCCGCAGCCGGGTGCGAGCGGTGGTGGCGGCAGTTTCATTCCGCCATTCGCCGATGCGGTGGCCGCCCAACAAAATGTGCCGGTGGGAATCATCGCCTGCGGCATCGGCGCGACGAGTGTGCGCGAGTGGTTGCCGAAAGGGACGACGTTTCCGAATCCTCCCACTATCGAGAGCCGCGTGGAGAAACTCGCCAACGGAAACTGGGCGAGCAAGGGCGCTGCGTATGAGGCCTTCATCGCGCGGATCAAGCCGCTCGGCCCGCAGGGTTTCCGCGCGGTGCTCTGGCATCAGGGCGAAAGCGATGCAAACCAGAGGGACACGACGCGCACGCTGCCGGGCAAACTTTACCGCGAGCATCTGGAAAAACTCATCCGCGATTCGCGGCGTGCCATTGGTTGGGACGCACCGTGGTTTGTCGCACAGGCGAGTTATCATGTGCCCGGCGATGAAGGCAGCGAGGACATTCGAACCGCACAGGCATCGCTTTGGAAAGATGGCATCGCGCTTCAAGGTCCGGACAGCGATGCGCTGAAGGGCAAGCTCCGCGAGCGTGATGGCAAAGGCGTTCACTTCAGCGGCAAGGGGCTGCGTGAGCATGGGGCAAAGTGGGCGGAGAAAGTGCTGCCATGGCTTGATCATCAGTGGACTGCACCGAGGCGTGCGGATGGCGGCACTGAATGGAGCACCTATGAGCAGCTTCCCGGTTGCCACAGTAATGGTTGGGTGAATGCGAACGTGCAGTCGAAGAACATGAAAAGCTGGAACGGCGTGCTGGATGAAGCGAAGTGGGGCACGCCATCGCCACAGCAGGTGGTGGAACGAAACTGGGACTGGAAGATCAGTGATGCGCAATGGGCCGAAGCCGTGAAGCAAAAGGGCGAAGGCAAACGCGAGGAGGTGAAGTTCGATCTCTGGCTGCCGGATGCCGTGAGTGTGATGAAAGGCATCATCGTCATGTCCGGTCACGGCAGCGGCGAGAATCTGTTTCGTCGCGCCGACATGCGCGCACTCGCGAGGGAACTGCACCTCGCGTTGTTCAAGTTTGTCGGCAATCCCATGCAGCGCGGCTTCTGGCCCTCCAGCCTGCTGTTTGATCGCTTGAAGAATTTTGGCACTCAAACCAGCCATCCTGAACTGGCGCACGCGCCGCTTTTTCTTTACGGCCATTCGAACGGTACCGGCTTCGCCGCTGTGTTCCCCGCGTATGCGCCGGATCGAGTGTGGGGCTGGGTTTCCATGCGGCCAGGCATCACCTTTCAAGTGTATCAGCCCGGAGCTGCGCAGGTGCCCGGTTTGGTCATCTTCGGCGAGGACGATCCTTTCCTCGCGCGGCCATCAAAGGAAGAAAACCTCGCCGTGGTGCCAGCCTTGAGGAAGAAGCATGCCGCCCTGTGGAATTTCGCCGTCGAGCCAAAGACCGGCCACGGCCCCGGCGATAAGACCTGGCCGCTCGTTCTCTCGTTTCTCCGTCACACCTTCACGGCACGTGTGCCCGCAGAATCCGATGCACTTCAAGGCCCCGTGAAACTCCGCGCCCAAGCGCTGGATCAAGGCCACCTCGGCCAAAACTGGGACCCGGCAAAAGGTGGCTATCAAAGCCTGCCCATCGCGCCCTTCGTTTCCTTCACCCATGACAAAGCAATCGCCTCCTGGCTAATCAACGCCGCCTACGCCGCAGACTGGCAGGCGTTTCAGCGCGATGGTGTCATCAATCAATCCAAGTGAACTCTCTTGAGCCGGAATTAGACAGCAGAATGGGGACAGCAGAAGGCTCAAGCCAACTCATCTTCAAACCCATTCGCATGGTCCGACCTTCTAGCGCGCCTCAATCCCCTGTGGGCACCTTTGGAGCTGTCCGCCTCTTTGTTGAAATGCATTCGCAGCCCTCTCGTATCCTCATCTGCTTTTGATAAACCCTTGGCCTCATGCAATACACCATCGCACTCCTCACGGCCCTGCTGCTCGCGCCACTGGCCGCGCTGCATGCCGCTGATGCACCGAAGCAAAGGCCAAACGTCATCTTCATCCTCGCTGACGACTCGGGTTTTGCGGACTTTGGTTGATACGGACATCCTTATGCGCGCACGCCGAACATTGATTCGCTGGCTCGCGACGGCACACGTTTCACGCAGTTCTACGCCACCGGCGTGACCTGCTGCCCGGCTCGCGCGGGGCTGATGACGAGTCGCTGGCCTGCGAGCTTTGCAACGTATCCGGCGAACGGCGGCTTCGGTGAGCGTGTGACGATCACCGAGCTTTTGCACAAGGCCGGCTACGCGACGGGCCACTTTGGCAAATGGCATATCGGGCCGGAGGAGAAGGCTGGCGTGTATGGCCTGGATGCCGTCCGCTCGATTGACGAGGCAGGAAAGAAGATGATCGAAACCACGCGCGGGCGCGACGCGCGGGTTTACGACGAGGCGATCCGTTTCATCGAGCAGCACAAGGCCGGGCCATTCTACCTCAACATCTGGAGCCACATCTCGCATCACAAGATCGCGCCGCCTGCAAGTTACGTGGACAAGTTCAAGGATGTGGTCGTGGACGAGTCCAAGTTCGCCGCGCCGATGCGGGCGAAGTTTGCGGCATGCAAGGCGCGCGGTGGCGACGTGAGCGAGCACATGCGCCGCTACCTCGCGGACATCCACACGATGGATGAAGACATTGGTCGCGTGCTGAAGCGTGTGGATGAACTCGGCCTGCGCGACAACACCGTCGTCGTCTTCTCCAGTGATCAAGGGCCTGCGCCGCTGGAAGCCAGCGCCATGAAGGATCCCGAGGCCCGGAAGCAAAAGGGCAGGAACTCCAAGCCGCAGTCGGCGGAATCGGAACACTCACGGCTCGATTCGATGGGCTACGTGGCGGGGTTACGCGGTGGCAAAACCGGCATGTATGAGGGCGGCGTGCGCGTGCCGTGGATCGTGCGCTGGCCGGCGCGAGTGCCCGCCGGTCGAGTGGACGAGAAATCGGTCCTCAGCGGCATTGACTGGTTGCCCACGCTGTGCGCCATCACTGACGTAAAAATCAGCACCGGCGACTTTGAGGGTGAGGACACGAGCGCCGCGTGGTTCGGCGGGACGCACACGCGCACCCGATCACTGTTTTGGAAACCCAGCTCTCCCGGCAGCTCCGCCGGCATTCGTGAGGCGCAGTGGAAGCTCATTTATCCGACCCGCAAGAACGGCGGCGATCTCGAACTTTACGACATCACAACCGACCCCGCCGAAGTGAACAATCTCGCTGCGCAGCACCCTGACGTGGTGCAGCATCTCTCCACTAAAGTGCAGGCCTGGGTCGCCACACTACCCAAGGAATACATCAAAACGAACGACGTCGACAAATGACGGCCAATTGCATGAAACACTTGCTCACTCTCCTCACCGTCCTGCAGATCGCGCCGCTGACCGCGGTGCACGCCGACCCTGCGCCGGCACCGATCCACGAAACCTTCGGCGCGGATTTTAATGCCAGGCGTTTCATCACGCCGATCCCCAACAAGAACACGCAGGTGCGGGACGGTGTGCTCTGGACGCATGGGACCAGCGGCGGGAAGTATCCGCCGATGGTTTACCTTGGCGTTGAGGGCAAGGATCTAACCATCTCGTTTCGCTACCGGCATCTAGCCGATGGCGGCATGCTTTGGTTTTTTGTGGATGGTGATGATGGATTCGGCAGTGAGGATCACATGCTGCGCGTGAAATTGTTGCGCGAGGGGGTGCAACTGGAGGTGGATGCGCATTCCAAGGACGAGCAGCATCCTTTGCGTCAGAACACCCGCCCGGCGGACAAGGTCAGCGGCGCGTATCGGCTGAATGAGTTTCTTCCGCTTGAGAAAGTGGACCTGACTCGCAATGCATGGCGCGAGGTGAAGCTCGTCTTCCAAGGCGGGCAAGTCAGCATCAGTGTCGATGGCAAGCTCTGGAGCAGGACATTGGATCGGGCGAACTTCAACGCCGGCAAGCGCAAGCTGCTGTGGATGCAGAACGGCGGTGAGAAAGGCATCGAGATTGATGACGTTCACGTGACGGCAACCATTTCGAATCCTTGATGAAACGACTCGGCACACTCCTCGCTCTGCTGCTGGCACCGCTAGCTGCGCCATGCTCCGCTGATTCGCCTTTGCCTCATGACTTCAAGTCGAAGCTCCAGACGACGCTGACGAGGCACCTGAATCAGCTCCTCAACAACGACGGTTCCATCGTCGAGATGAAGGGCAAAACTTCCGAGGGGAATGGTGCGCATCGCACCTGCGGATCTTGGTGATCGCGCTGGCTGCCTCGGCGCGGCGTTTAATCTCAAGCAACTTTAGATTTGCTGATCAACCACTACACCACTCCATGCCCCGCCTCCTCACCCTCATCGGCCTCCTCGCCACCGCCCCCATCCACGCGCGTGAGTTCTATGTCAGCCAGCAGCATCCGCAGGCCGCAGACACCAGCGCTGGCACGCGGGAGGCTCCATTAAAAACCATCTCCGCAGCGGCGAGGACCGCGCAGGCGGGGGACACGGTGGTCGTGGCGGCGGGCATCTATCGGGAATCGGTGACGCTGACGAACTCGGGCTCGGCCGGGAAACCCATCGTGTTTCGCAGTGAGGAACCGCGCAAGGCTGTGCTGTGTGGCTCGGAGGTGCTCACGCAGTGGGCGGCGGCGGGGCCTGGAGTGTGGGTGACGACGGTGCCGGTCATCCGGAAAAACGAGAGCGCCCTGCCGCACTCGGGGCGTGGGGGCGAGTGGGTGTTCGTCGATGGATCGCCGTTGCTGTATTCAGAGCCGGGGCAAACTCAGATGCCGGGGACCTTCCGTCTCGATCACGCAGCGGGGAAGCTTTTCGTCGCTCCCGAGGAGGGGGTGTCGCTGGCGGACGTGACGGTGGAGTATGCACAGCGGGACGGGCTCTTTTGGCCGGACAAACCGCTCGATGACATCCATCTCATCGGCTTCACCCTGCGGCACAATGCGATCTGGTTTCGTGGCAAACATGCCATCCTCATGCAGGGGCGGCGCTGGCGGGTGGAGGACAATCACATCCTCTGGTCCACCTATTCCGGCCTCGGCATGAAGCACACCAGTCAGGGCGTGGTGCGCGGCAATCTCATCGAGTGGTGCGGCGAGGGCGGCATGGTTGGCGGATGGAACAGCGGGCTCACCATCGAGAACAATCGCGTGCAATACTGCAACTGGCGGCGCAACGACCCGTCGTCCATGGGAGTGGGCGGATCGAAGTGGGCCTTCACCTATGACTCCGTGGTGCGCGGCAATCATTTCGCCTTCAATCAAGGCTCCGGCATCTGGTTTGACTGGGGGAACTGCAACAACGTCATCGAGCACAATGTGTCGCATGACAACTCGGCCTGGGGCCTTTTCTCCGAGTGCAATTGGGACGAAAACTTCTTCGACAACGTCACCTACAACAATGCCTACGGTCTCGTCATCGCCGAATCGCCCGGCAGCGTCGGCAGGCGGAATGTCGTCTTCAACAACGACATCGGGGGCTTCATGCGCGGCGTCTTCAATCGCAGCAACGGCGCGGGCTACACCGTCGACGCCGAGAAGAAAATGCGCGAGGGCTTGCACCGCATCCCGGACCTCAGCCTCAGCGCCACGGAGCGCATCATGAGCGGCTGGCTGAAGTATCACGGCGCGGTGCCCGCCTTCATGAGCAACAACAGCGTGCTCTGGGAAAACCTGCTTTTCGACAACGAGACGACTCTCTGGGAGGGCCGCGACTACGGCACACCGGGACCGAAGGATCCCTTCATCAACAACTTGTCCGACTACAACCTTTTCTCCGTGCCGCCCAAGTGCGAGGCGCGAGGTGCTCCAGCGCTGATGCGGCATCCTGCGGGCGAATATCCGGCCCTTGCCGACTGGCAAAAAGTCTCGCGCCGTGATGCGCACTCGCAGTCCATCGACATCCGCACTGCGAAAAACCTGCCCGCCTGGGCCGAGTCGAAACGCCCGCTGTGGGACCTGCCCATGCAGCGCCGCGCCGATGTCCACACGCTCGGCCTCGTGGACGGCCCCGTGGCCTGTATTGCTCATGGCCGCGTGTTTCGCTCCGCCAAAAAAGAGCCGCTCGCGCTGACCGATCCGCAGGTGAAAGCCGTGTTTCTCGACGTGGACGGCGAAAAGACGCTCATGCTCTGGACAAGCCATCCCATGGCACGGCGCTACGTGCGCCTCGCCCTCGAACAGGATGAAATCAGCATCGAAGACGCCTACCTGCGTGCCACGAAAACCGCCCTGCCGGGGCGCACCCTCGACCTCGTCGTCACTTGGCTGCCGGTTTATCTCAAAGGCATCACCGGCACCGTGCGGCAGGCACCGGCGGCCACACTCCAGGTTAGCCCTTTCAATCCACCGGACACTCCGATCC
>CAJCCF010000406.1 GCA_903960845.1 uncultured Verrucomicrobiota bacterium
AGACTCACCCACCACCGCTTCGGCGATGGTGCCATCCGCACCCTGGTGGGCATCATCCGCATCACCATCCTCGTGAACCTGCTCATGGTCGCGTCTGAAGTCTTCGTCGAATTCTACACCGGTGGCAGCCACACTGGTGCCGCCAAGTATCTTTACTTTGGTTTGCATGGACATCACGAACTCGTCCCCTGGATCTGGACCGCCGTCGCTTTTTGCATCATTGCCGCCATCATGTTCATGCTTCCCCGCATCAACGGGCGGCCTGTGTGGCTGAACACCGCCTGCTTCCTTGCCTTCGCCGGTATCTGGATCGAAAAAGGCATGGGCATGATCATTCCCGCCTTCATCCCCAGCGCGCTGCACGAGATCGTCGAATACCGGCCCAGCCTCACCGAATGGAAAATCACCGCCGGCATCTGGGCGCTGGGTTTTATGATCTATACCCTGCTTCTCAAGATCACCATCAACGTCTATTCCCGCAACATGCGCGACGCCCAAGGCCAGCGCACCATCGAATCCAAAGACGCGCTCGCGTTTGGGGAACATATCTGAGTCCCATGAACTTCCCCGCCTGCAAACACAAGAAGCACAAAAGCAAGGCGCCGCGCAAAGACGGCCTGCGCTGGCTCGCGTCTGAGCCATACCGGCTGTTCTTTTGCAGCGGTGCCGTGTGGAGCATCATCGGCGTGTCGCTGTGGCCGTTGTTTTATGCCGGGCAACTTGGTTTTTATCCGAACATCGTTCACTCACGGCTCATGATCGAGGCCTTCGGCGCGGCCTTTGTTGTCGGCTTCCTCGGCACCGCCGGTCCGCGCATGGCCACGGCGCCGAAACTCACGCCGCCCGAATTGTTCTGGCTCTTCGCGCTGCATCAGGCCTCCGCCGTCTGTCATCTCCGGCTGCATCATGCGCTGGGGGACGGCTTCTTCATCGCGCTGCTTGTGTCGCTGCTGCTAAGCCTGGTGATTCGCGTCGTGAAGTTCAGGAAGGAGATGCCGCCACCGCAAATGCTGCTCGCGCTCACCGGGCTGGGCTGCGGTATTGCGGGCGCGTCGATGCTGCTCCTTTCCTCCGTTGTGATCGACCTTCAGCGGCTGCGGCTCGCGAATCTGCTGCTCTATCAGGGGCTGCTGCTGCCGCCGATGCTGGGCATCGGCTCGTTTGTTTTTCCACGCATGCTCGGTGGTGATTTTGGCGATCCCAAAACGCCGGCGCAGAGCCGGTCAAAACTGATCCGCTCCGTCGTTGCTGCCATGCTCATGGTTAGCAGTTTCGCTCTGGAAGCTTTCGGTCAGGTGATGAGTGGTTATGCTCTGCGCGCCCTGGTTGTCGCCGGGTATCTGCTCATGGAAGTGCGCTGGCGCAAATCGCCCGGCGATGCATTGCGCGGCTCACTGACCACCGGTTTGTTCTGGGCGCTCGGTCTCGGCCTGCTCGGTCTCGTGCTCGCACCTTTTCGTTATGAACAGCACGTATCCATCGAGCATCTGCTCTACGCCGGCGGCTTCGGTCTTTTGATCCTCATCGTCGCCAGCCGGGTGCTGTTCGGCCACAGCGGCGATCTTGATGGCTTCTTTGTGCGCAGCAAGTGGGTGCGGTTCCTCGTGTTCCTCAGCATCCTGACCGCCACCACCCGCGCCACACCCGCCTGGGTGCCTTCAACGACGGTTTCACATCACCTCTACGCCGCCTGGACCTGGGGCCTGCTGGCTCTGCTCTGGCTCATCTGGCACCGCCGCCGGTTCGTGACACGTGATGAGGAGTGAGGCCCGCCGTTCCGTGTTCGGAGCATCGCTTTGAAAAGCGGTAGCTGAGAGCGCTGGATACTTCCCGGAACCGCCTGAAATCGGGGTTCCGGAATTCATGAGCACCATTTGATTGCCAGCGTGAATAGCCCCAATGCCAAGATCGGCATGACCTCCGACAATCACGGCTAGGTATGCGGCGGCGGCGTTGCGTTAACTGAGCAGATGAAACCACCGCTGTCGGACCCTGATTGGTCAAGAGTCGCCTCCATGGGCTATGAGGGCTTTGATGAACGTCCGTTCCTGGTGTTCTGGGAGATCACACGGGCCTGTGCGCTCGCTTGCAGGCACTGCCGGGCGGAGGCGCAATCGCATCGCCACCCGGATGAATTGGATCGCGGGGAGGCAAGCCGCCTGATCAGGCAACTGGCGGAACTGAATCCACCGATGCTCATTCTCACTGGTGGCGATCCGCTGATGCGCAGTGATGCCCTTGATCTGGTGCGCGAGGCGACTGCGGCGGGATTGCATGTCGGGCTGAGCCCCTCGGCCACGGCGCGGCTGATCCACGCGGACTTTGACGCAAT
>CAJCCF010000407.1 GCA_903960845.1 uncultured Verrucomicrobiota bacterium
CTGCCCGTCGTCAAAAAGGCCATCGCTGAGGGAGCTGACTTGCTCATCGTGCATCACGGCATGTTCTGGAGCGGACTCCAGCCGTGGACGGGTGCGACCTTTGAGCGCATGAGCCTCGCCTTGGAAAACAACCTTGCCATCTACAGCGCCCATCTGCCGCTGGATGTGCATCCTGCGCTTGGCAACAACGCCTGCATCGCCCGCGCCATGCAACTCACGCCGGGCGGTGGTTTTTTGGATTACAAAGGCCTGTCGGTCGGTGTCACCTGCGATGCGGCACTGAGTTTGGAGGATGTGCTCTCCCGATTCACCACGGCTCTTGATGGCGGCCGCGTCCATGTCTGCGCAGGCGGTCCCGGGACCACGCGCAGGATTGGCATTTCCTCCGGTGGCTCCGGCTCCGAAATCGCCGCCGCAGCAAAGGCGGGCGTGGATACCTTCATCACTGGAGAGGGGCCGCACTGGAGCTACACGCTGGCTGAAGAACTCGGGATCAATGTCCTCTACGGCGGCCACTACGCCACCGAGACCTTTGGCGTGAAAGCGCTGGCCGGGCATGTCCAGGAGCAGTTCGGATTGCCCTGGAGTTTTGTGGATCATCCGACGGGCTTGTGAGCCGCCGTTGAGGTTCTTTTCGCGCGGTGTTGAGCTACAGCAGCTTCTTCCGTTTGAACCACCAGATCGGTGCGAGAGCTGACATCACGAGCACGCAAATCACGGCGGGGTAGGCCCATGGCTGCTTCAGCTCGGGCATATGCTCGAAGTTCATGCCGTAGATACTGGCGATGAGTGTGGGCGGCATGAAGAGCACGCTGGCGATGGTGAAGATCTTGATGATCTGGTTCTGCTGGATGTTGATGAGGCCCAGCGTGGACTCGAGCAGGAAGGTCATCTCCTGCGTCTGCTGATTCGTGTAGTCATCGAGCGATTTGACGTCGCGCATGACGCTGCGGAACTGGGCCGCCAGATCTCCTCGCATCCAGGTGGCGGCGTTGTTCAGGAAGAACTGCAGCATGCGGTTCACGCTCACCAGGCTTTCACGCAGGTTGGCCACGAGGGCACTGCGGCGGCCGAGAGTCTTGACGACATCCGCGAGATCCTTTTCCACGGCCGCACTGGTGCGGTGGGGATCGAGCCGGAAAATTTCACGGCCAATCTTTTTCAAATCCGACTCGACCGCCTGCAAGGCATCAGCAATGCGGGCCACGATGAGCTCGCAGAGGGTTAGAAAAACCGCGTCGCTCGACATCGGACACGGGCAGTGTTTTTTCACCTGATCGACGAGCGCGCGAAAGGCCATGGGGTCGGCATAGCGCACGGTGGTGAGGCAATCAGGGGCCAGCACGAAGGAGATGGCGGTGGTGTCCGGATCAGGCGTGTCGAGGCCGACGGGAATCCAGGCGGTCATGTAGAGCGCGCCCTTTTCAAGATAGAGCCGGCTGGACTCTTCGATCTCCTGCATCTCTTCACGTGTTGGCAGGGAGTATTCGAGCCAGCTCTCCGCCTCCAGTTCTTCAGTTCGTGAAGGATTCAGCAGGTCGAGGTAGACAAGATTGTCCGGGAACGGACGAATCTTCTCGTCGTTCCAGTCGATGAGCTGGCCTTGTTGAGTGATGAGTCGGACCATGCGTGCGGGAGGGACGGGGATTCTAGCGGCGATGTGAGTGTGTGCCACGAAAAAGGCAGCTCATCGTCATGCCTGAGCACAAATCACGGGAGGCATGGGGAGACCCGTGGTGTAGCCGCGCTGGCGGATCAGATCGAGCGTGCCGCTGAGCACCTCGGCACAGGCAGGCGTGAGATCATGCAACAGAATGACGGCTCCGGGACGAAGTGTTTTTTCAATGCGCCGCAGAATAAGGGACACGTCGCGCTCAACGGCATCGAAACCGCGGCAGTTCCAGATGAGCATGGTCAGGCCCAGGGCGCGAAGCGGCGGTGTGATGAAGAGGTTGTGATGGCCCACCGGGGGCCGGAACCAGACGGGCGCGCTGCCGAGAATGGTGGCAAGCGTTTGCTGGCAGCCCGCGATTTCCTGCCACATGCGCTGTGGGTGCAGAGCCCAAAAGATGGCGGCGGGATGGGTCTGCGAATGATTGCCAATCGCGTGACCCCGGCGCTCGATCTCGCGCACCAGATCAGGATGAAGCAGCGCGCGCTTGCCGACGAGAAAGAACAGGGCCTTCACCTGATGCCGGTCGAGGAGGTCGAGCAGTCGCGGCGTGGTTTCCGGATCGGGACCATCATCAATGGTTAGGCAGACGTTTTGATTATCCCCGGGCATCGAAGAGAGAAGCGGGCCAAACAAGGCGCAGCGGGGAGCGATCGTGCCCGCGGTGATGAGCACGAAAACCAGACCGAAGAGCGCCGCTGCGGCCTGCCAATGCCCGCTGACCAGCAGCAACACGCAGGCAGCGCCCGGCAGCAGGCCCAGGATGAAACGCCATTGGTTTTGCCGGCGGCATGACTCTGGCGGTGGCGGAATCATGGGGCAGCCGGCGTTGTTTTCAGAGTGACGAGCGTCTCGAAAACGAACCACTGCTCCCAATGTTGATGGATGTAATCGTGCATGATGGGCATCCAGATTTTGCCCAGATCATCGGCGCGTATCTTGGTGCGGCCATCGTAAAAACATTCGCCGACATGGATGCGGTACTTGAGGCAGCCGGTGCGCTCCAGAAAAATGGGATGGCAGGGTACACGCGCGATTTCCGCCAGCACCAGGGGACCCCGTGGAATCTGATACGTGCGGCCTGCGTGGCTCATGGCCGCAGGGGAGACGCTCGTGATCACACGATCGCCCTGCACGGCCACGGCATCACCCGCCATGAGAATGCGGCAGAGTTCCAGGCCCAGATGATTGTCAGCCGTGCTGTAATGCACGCGGAGCAGCGGGTTCTCATGCTCCACGCGGCGCAGTTCGGCTTCACGCAGCGCCTGCAGATCCTCCGACTGCTCAGGCGCGCGAACCGTGTGCAGCGTGCGACCGAACTTTGTGGCGAACAAGCTCGCGCCGATGTCGTAGTTCCCACTGTGAATGGTGAAAATCAGCACGCCTCCCGGCAGGGCACGCATGGCATCAAAGCGTTCCTTGTGCGGGATGTCCCACGTCACTGCTTTGCGGAAATGCATGTGCCAGAGCCGGTCCAGATAGGTGAGGGCAAATTGCAAAAACACCCGATAGCCAGCCCACCAACGCCGCGCCGGGCCGAAGTCCGGGCGCAGTGCCGCGAGATTTCCCAGCACGGCCCCCCGTTGCGGTCCTGCCAGCAGATAGACCAGCAGGGTGACCGGGCGCACCAGAATCAAGGCCAGCCAGGCCGGTGTGAAACGCATCACCCGCAGCAGGAACTCCGTCCAGAAAGCCCCATGCAGGCTTGTATTCCGCCGAGGCGGAACTTGCGTGGCATGGGGTTTGGCGGTTTCTTCAGCAGTCATCGGCGGCTTTCAGCAGCGTGGTGGCCAGAGCTTTCATCTCTGGCTTGAGATGCCATCTGCTGAAACCTTTGCCCAGACAGGAAGACGAGTCAAAACATGAACGCCCCAGCCCCCACAGACTACGATGTGATCATCATCGGCGGTGCCTTCAGTGGAGCGGCCTCCGCCTTGCTGCTGAAGCGTGATGCTCCTGATCTGCGCGTTCTGGTGGTGGAGCGCACGACGCAGTTTGATCGCAAGGTCGGCGAGTCCACTTCGGAGGTCGGCGCCTGTTTTCTCACGCGCATGCTGCATCTGGACAATTATCTGAGCGCGCATCATTACCAGAAGCACGGCCTGCGGATGTGGTTTTGCAAAAAGTCCGCGGACCGCGTGGAAGACTGCACCGAGCTGGGTCCGAAATTTCAAAGCCGCCTGCCCACGTATCAACTCGACCGCGCTCTGCTCGATCAGCATGTGCTCGATCTTGCTGCCGGTGCCGGGGCGTATCTGCTCAGGCCGGCAACCATTCGTGAGATCACGCTGGACGAGGCAGACGGGAACCACTCGGTCAGTCTGACGACAGCTGAAGGAGAAAGCAAAACCTTCACCACGCGCTGGGTCATCGATGCCTCCGGCCGCGCAGCCTTGCTGTCGAAAAAACTGGGACTTCACCGCCAGCTCGGAGATGAGCACCCCACTTCCTCCCTCTGGTGCCGCTACCGCAATGTGAATCCGCTGGACAGCCACAAGAGCCGCAAGATGCATCCGGTGCTCATGCAGAATGTCCGCGCCTCGCGCAGCAGTGCCACGAACCATCTGATGGGGCACGGCTGGTGGGTTTGGGTCATCCCGCTGTCGAACGGCGATTACAGTGTCGGCATTGTTTGGGATCGCAGCATTTTCACACTGCCGGAGGGGCCGTCTCTGACCGAGCGGCTGCACGCGCATGTCATGACACACCCCGTCGGGCGGCTCATGTTCGGGGAGGCTGAGCCCATCAAGGACGACACTTTTTATTACAAGGGTTTGTCGTATTACACCGAGCAAATGGCCGGGAATCGCTGGGTCATGGTCGGTGATGCGGCAGGCTTCATTGATCCGCTTTACAGCCAGGGACTGGACTATTGCGGGCACACGATTTACGCCGCCACGCAGCTGATCAAACGCGCCCACATGGGGCAGGACGTCAGCGCCACGCTTGAGTATCTTAAAACTGCCTACAAGCGCAGCTACCGCCTCTGGTTCGAGAGTTTGTACAAAGGCAAATACGAGTATCTGGGCGATGCCGAGCTGGTGCGGATCTCCTTCATCATGGATCTGGGCGCCTACTTCGTCGGGCCGGTGCGCCTCGTGTATGAAAATCCCGAAGTGGAGTGGCCTTTGCTGCCCTATGGCGGTCCTGCCGGCAGCCTCTTCGCCAGGTTCATGTCCTTCTACAATCGCCGCCTGAATGTGATGGCCAAAAAGCGTCTAACCAAAGG
This sequence comes from uncultured Verrucomicrobiota bacterium, assembly GCA_903960845.1. GTDB lineage: Bacteria > Verrucomicrobiota > Verrucomicrobiia > Verrucomicrobiales > Verrucomicrobiaceae > Prosthecobacter. The sequence continues at coordinate 4,902 of CAJCCF010000407.1, forward strand.
CACTTACGGCAGCTGGAACAACGGCATGGATCTCACCCTCGGGCAGAGCTACTCGCCAAACTTCACGGCTTTGCGATTCCTCCGCTGGGGGATCCGCCTCTGGCTCGTTGCCGAGCTGCGCACGCTTTTTGGCCGCGCAAAAACAGTCCCCATGATGGAGCCGGCATCCGCGGGCAAGGAGGCCGGGGTCGCGATGTGAATCAACGGCCTGACAACCAAATCCCAAGAGAACACTTGTGCAGCCTCCAAGCTCTGGAAGAGTCGCAGTGTCCGCCCGTGAAACGTTTATTCTCCTTTTTCCAAGCACGATCATGAGCATCACCACTCCCGTCACCTGCCCGACCTGCTTTGAAGAGTTCGAAGTGCCAGCCCCCTACATCGACGAGGTTCCCTGTGATGTGGATTACGACTGTGAAGTCTGCTGCCGCCCCATGCGCATCAGCTTTGAGGAAAGCGATGGTGAAGTGATCGGCAACGCCTACGGGCTCGGTGATTGATTCGCCGAAAGCTCATTTTGGAGTTTCCATTTCCCAGGTTTCCAGATTCAATCAACGAGTCCCTCCCCCCCCATGCGCCTTCTTCTCTGCCTCCTCGCTCTGAGTGCCGTCTCTGCTTCCGCGCAGTTTGACGTCTCGATGAAACTCCCACGCGCAAATTTCATGGCATTGGAGGCCATCAACGCCACGGTCAATATCACCAACCGCACCGGTGCCGAAGCCGTGCTCGGCGGTCCCGGCCGTGCCCCTTGGCTTTCTTTTGAAATGACCACCAGCGAAGGCAGACAACTAGCCACCATGGACGCCTCCGGGGCTGAACTGGTCCAGCTCCCGCCCGGCAGCACCATTTCACGCAAAGTAACCGTCACGGATGCCTATGCGCCGTCCGAAATCGGCAACTACGCCATCACCGCCCGCGTCTTCCACTCGCCCACCGGCGACTATTACGCCAGCAACCGCACGCGCTTCAGCATCGTCGATGCCAAGCCCCTGTGGGAGCAGAGTTATGGTGTGCCCGCCGGCTTTAAAGACGCAGGCAAACAGCGCAAGTACAGCCTCTCCATCTTCCGGGATGTCGACAGCACCTCTCTCTACTTCCGCCTCATCGACGACAAGTCGGGTGACCGGCTCCGGACATTCCGCCTCGGGCCGCTGAGCATGATTCACGACCCGCAGATCTCCATCGATGCAAAGAACCAGCTCCAGGTCCTTTTCATGGCCCAGCCGCAGCTCTTCGCCCATGCCACCATCACGCCGGACGGCGTGCTGACCAAGCTGTCCTACTACAAACAAAAGGGTAGTGACCGGCCCATGATGACCCAATCCGTGCAGGGTGAGATTCAGATTGCCGGCGGTGAATACTTCGATCCGTCCGCTCCGCCAACCGAGAAACCGAAAGCCGGCGGGCGCAGTGTTTCTGACAAGCCTCCGGGCCTTTGATTTTTATTCCCTGCCGAGCAGTTCACGCAGTTTCCGGCGCAACGTCGCACGGTTCATGTTCAGTGCCGTGGCGAGCCTTGTCGGCTTGTCTTCAAATCGCTCAAGCAAGCTCGCAAGCATCTGCTTCTCGACCTGGGCGAGCAGCACATCGTACTCCGGCAGCGCCTCTTCATGCCCGGTAACCCGCTGATCCAGCCAGGCCGTCAAGGCACGGTTCAGGGCGTCGTCGAGATGAATGCTGGCACCATCCTGAATCGACGTTGCGATGGCCTCCGGCAAATGCCGTGACAGGACGAGTGAGTTTGGGCAGACTGCCGCGGCGTGCTGCATCGCCGTCGCCAGCTCGCGCACATTTCCCGGCCAGGCATAGGCCTTCAGGTGAGCCAGGGCTTCCGGGGCCAGTGTCAGTTTCCGGTCCGGCGCCGAACGACCTAACAAAAAGCAGGCCAATGCGGTGATGTCTTCCACGCGTTCACTCAGTGCGGGCAGTGCCACCTGGAGCACCGCAAGCTGGTAATACAGGTCTTCCCGAAACCGGCCCGCCGCGATCAGATCAAGCAGCGGCACGGATGTGGTGGCCAGCACCCGGCGCCCGCCTTCGGAAATCGCCCGCGACACCAGTGCCTGCAGCGGCAACGGCAGCGTGCCGACTTCCTCGATCAGCAGGGTGCCTGAGCGCGCTGACTCAAGGGCGTTGGTCAGGGCGTTTTCCATTTCCATCTCCGGCCACTCATCCGCGCGGAACACGATCCAGGCTGTCGGGGCCTGCGCGCTGTTGCGGTGAATCACCTGCGCTGCCAGTGTTTTACCTGAACCACGCGGTCCGCTCAGCAGCACCGGAGCCGCGGCGGCACAGGCTTGGGCGATCACCGCAAAACAGCGCTGCATGCCCTGAGCTGCGCCGATCATCAGGGCCTGATCGGTGACCGATTTCCCGGTCATGCCAATTTTTTCAGCCGTTGCTGGCTGCAAAAGCGCGCGCAGGCAGGGTTGCATTTCCGCCAGATTCAGAGGCTTCAAAAAATAGTCGTGCGCACCACGTTTCCGCGCCTCCAGCGCATTTTCCAGCGTGCCGTGCGCCGTGATGATCAGCACTGGCGGCGGCTCCTCCGCTTCACGCAGCACCGACAGCACTTCCAGTCCGCTCATGTCCGGCAGGCCGATGTCCAGCAGCACCAGATCAAAGCGCTGCCGCTGTGCCTTCTCGATCCCGCCCTGACCGGACGCCGCCACCACAGGCTCTGCCCCCAGCCGGCGAACCAGCGTCGAGAGCGCGGCGGCCAGGGCATATTCGTCTTCGATGATCAGGACGCGGGACATGGATGGGAAAGGGCGGTGGCAGAATGACGAAGGACGCAGGCTTGTCGAACGGCGAATGATCGGCGGTTCAGGCCATTGGCAATGCAATCACCACCACCGCTCCGCCCTGTGGGTGGTTTTTGAGCATGATGCCGCCGCCATGGGCAGAAATGATCTCCTGCACCACGTTCAACCCAACTCCCATGCCGCCTTCCTTTTCGGAAAAAAACAGCTCCGCTCCATGCGCCAGCGCAGCCTCTGAAAAACCGGTGCCGCTGTCCTGAAAGGTGAGGCGACAACGGCCAGCATCATCACCGATCTCAATGCGCATCTCACCTCCTCTGGGCATCGCCTGAATGCCATTGAGGATGACGTTTCGAAACGCCTGCTGCAATCGCGCGCGGTCTCCCTGAATCTGAGCGCTCGGGAGTGTGGTTTCCGCCACCAACTGTACCCCCGCATGATGGGCCTGCGCCCGCAGCGTCTCGACGGTCTCCATCAGCACTTCGCCCGGCTTGAGCATCTGCATCTTCGGCGGTGCCGGACGCGTGAGATAGAGCCATTGATTGACCAGGCCCTCGATCACCCTGGCTTCTGCCTGCACATGCTGGAGCGACTGCGCAGACTCGGCATCCAGCGCTGTCCCATCCATGAGCTGCGTGTGCAGCTGGATCGCCGCCAGCGGGTTCTTGATCTCATGCGCCAGCCCTGTCGCCACGCGGCCCAGCAGTGCCATGCGTTCCGATTGCTCCCGCTTCTCCCGCTCGTTGAGCAGGTCATCGCGCGCCTGCGTCAGGGCCCTTGCGAGTTCCCCGATTTCATCGCCGCGCTTCGTTTCCTCAGGCACATGATTCCTGGATTCAAAGAACCCGCCCAGCCCCCGCGTCAACCGCGCCACCGGCCGCACCACCTGCCCGGCGACGACCCAGCCGAGGGCCGCGGATAGCAGCCAGAATGCCAGCAGTGCATTTCGAGTCGCCGGATGCCACAGGCTCAGCGTGGCCTCCGGGGCACTGCGCAGAAAAATCATGTCATGCCGTGCATCCAATCGCAGAATGAGCACCTGCTGCCCGCCCTCCAGATCACGCACTTCATTGCGCGGCACCTCCTTCAGCACCTGAATGAAATCGCCTGTCAGCGCAGGCTCGAACCGTCCCGCTTCATCACGGAAGTAAATGGTCATGTTCAGCAACTGCTGCAAATCCTCCGCCAGTTTCGCGCTGCGTGGCAGATTCAGCCGCTGCACGAAATCCGCATCCGTGTGCGCCAGCCTCAGAAACACCCGCTCAGCCTCCGCCTGCTGCTGCTTCCCCAGCCAGATCACAAGCAGGAGCGAACCGGCGATCACGAAGAGTAGAAACACTCCGCCCAATCGTGCGGCAAGGCTGCGATGCGGGGGCGTGGCAGATGGTGACATCTCTCCATTTCTATCCGCATCACGACTCAGCCTCCACCGCAAAGATGCACTTCATTCAATTCCAGGAATCGGATGGTCATGTCCACGCTTCAACTCACCAGACGGATGAAAGGCAAATTAGGACAGGAAATCGATCCGCCCCCGGTTGCATTCCGGGCCTTCCCATGGACTCTACCCGCCCATGTCCACCCCCGAAGACACGCGCGAAGTCATTTTGGAAGCCCGTGAGCTCACTCGTGAGTTCGACGGAGTGAAGGCGCTCGACAAATTTTCCTTCAAGCTTCATCGCGGTGAAGTGCTCGGCCTGCTCGGCGCGAACGGCGCAGGCAAGACGACGGCGATGAATTGCCTGCTCGGCCTCACGCTGCCGACTTCGGGCGACTTGTTCGCCTTTGGCCTGCCGCTGCACAAGCATCGCATCGAGATACTCCGGCGTGCGAATTTCTCCTCAGCCTACACAGCCCTTCCGGGGAACCTGCTTGTGGGGCAGAACCTCAGCGTCTTCGCCCGCATCTACGGCGTGCCGGACCGGAAAAAGAAGATCGCCGAGCTGATGGACATGCTTGAAATCGGGCAACTCTCCAAGCGCGTCACCGGCCAGCTCTCCGCCGGTGAGTCCACACGCGTGAATCTCGTCAAAGCCTTCCTCAATGACCCCGAGCTGCTCATGCTCGATGAACCCACCGCCAGCCTCGATCCCGACATCGCCGACAAGGTCCGCAAGGTCGTGCGCCGAGTGCAGCGTGAACGCAACATCGGCATCCTCTACACCTCCCATAACATGAAGGACATCGAGGAAGTTTGCGACCGGGTCATCTTCCTGCACAAAGGTAAAATTGTCTGCGAAGGCACACCCACCGACATCGTCGCCCGAACCAGCAGCGCCACGCTGGAGGATGTCTTCATCAAAATTGCCCGCGACGGCGAAATCATCGACGAACCGGAAAAGGACAAAGCACCATGAACCCCCGCATCATTGGCGCCCTCGTTTTGCGCTACCTCTTTCTCTACACGCGCTCCCCCATGCGCCTTGTCGAGCTGGTTTTCTGGCCGGTTGTCGACCTCGTGGTCTGGGGAAATGTCACCGTCTTCATCCAGAAAAACACGAATCCGGATTTCGGTAATTTTGTCCTGTTCTTCCTCGGTGGCATGATCCTGTGGGACATCATGTTTCGCGCCCAGCAGGGTGTGGCCATCTCATTTCTGGAAGATGTGTGGACACGGAATCTTCTGAACATCTTCGTCGCTCCGGTGCGCACGGTGGAGTACGTCGGCGCCACCTTCATTGTTGGCACGATGCGCATCGTCATCACCGCCATCGTACTCAGCCTCATCTCGTGGTTTGGTTACACGTTCAACGTCTTCACGCTGAGCTGGTGGCTCATCCCGTTCTTTGCCAATCTCATGCTTTTTGGTTGGGCGCTCGGCATGGTCTCCACCGCCCTCATCCTGCGCTGGGGTCAGGCCGCAGAGTCGCTGGCCTGGGCCATTCCGTTCTTCTTCCAGCCGGCGGTGGCGGTGTTTTACCGGGTCGAGGACATGCCCGCATGGTCCCAACCCATCGCCTGGTGCTTCCCCCCGACTTACATCTTTGAAGGCATGAGATCCGTGATGAAAACCGGCGGCATGGACTGGAGCTACCTCTGGATTTCCTTCGGCCTGAATCTCGTCTACCTCGCCCTCGCCGGTTGGCTCTTTGTCTGGATTCTCAACATGACCCGCAAGCGCGGACTGCTGACCAAATTCGCCACGCAGTGATTCATTAAAAGCAAGAATTGTTAGGCCAAACCACGCCGACCCAATCGAATTGGGCGGTCTCCGCTGAACCCGGGGCTCTCAGTTGAGGCATGAGGGCTGGAATCTCCGCCCCCGCCTGAATGCGACTGCGCCCTGGTTGATCGCAGTTTGGGCGGCGTTCGTGGGACCATTGAAAATAAAAGTTGCGTGCCAATTTACATCGTGCAACACATAGTAAATACGACAATACAAAGTGCATCCACGCACCAGTTTAGGCATTTTACACTTTAAGATTCATTCAACCCCCAGCCTAACCAAATGGTGCTGATCGGCTTGCCGGTCGGTGCCTGCTCAAAAGTCCGATCATCCTCATCGCTCCCGGTGGACCAACCAACGCCCCGAGCCCGCCCCCTCCACTTTTTCACCGCCTCCTATGAAGTCC
>CAJCCF010000408.1 GCA_903960845.1 uncultured Verrucomicrobiota bacterium
TCGAAGGGACTCAGTGGCGGGGACATCCTGAACATATGCGTGAATGCGATTCATGCGGGTAGCACGGATGCGAATCCACAGCGGTGGTTGGTGACGCAGGTGATGTTGGAGCGGGAGATTGCCAAGGCGAAGAAAGCCAAGGCGGAGCACTCGGGGGAGAAGGGCAAGAACCGGAGGAGGATTGGTTTCTAAAAAGAAAGGCACCCCGCTTTCGGGGTGCCTCACACTAAGGTTATGGATGAACGGACGTTACATTCCCGCAGGTTCGCCACCTGTCTCCGCTGGCAATGACTTGCCATTGAGCCAGACGTATTCCTTCCACGCGCCTTCGTAGAGGCGCACGTTTGGATAACCTGCGACGTGGGCGAGGTAGAAGCGCAGCAGGCTGCCTTCGCGGGAGGTGCCGCAGTAGCAGATGATGTTCTTGTCCTTGGTGATGCCTGCGGCTTCGAGTTGGGCTTTCACTTCCTCGAAGGGTTTGAACTGGTGCGTGTTGTCTTGAGTCATCAGGCGTGCCCAGTGGAAGCTGATCGCGCTTGGGATGTGACCTTTGCGCAGCCACACATCGTCTTCACCACGGAATTCATTGATGGGGCGGGCGTCGATTAGAACATTGCCGGGCTTGCCGACGAAGGCTTGCACGTCGGTAACACTCGCGGCGATGCTCGAATTTCCCTTCTCGGGTAGATGGCCGCTGGGATTGCCAAAGTAGTCTTGCACGGTGGCAAAGCCCTGCTTTTTCCATTCGGCAAGTCCGCCATCGAGGATGCGGATGTTCTGCACACCAAACTTTTCGAGCACATAGACGACCATGCTCGTGCTCAAGACTTCATCGTTGGGTAGCACATCACCCGTGGCATAGACGAGATGCAGGCGGTCTTTATCGACGCCTGCACGAACAAGCAGTGCCTGTGTGAGATCGTCCGGCAGGTATTGGACAGGCACGGCTTGGTCGGTGCCGCGCAGGGTATCGAAGTTAATGTGATGCGCCGTGGGGAGATGGCCACGGAAGTAGTCTTTGTAGCCGCCGCGTGTATCGAGCACGATGGGGCGCTTCGCTGCATCGGGGTTCTCGATGAGCGCCTTCGCATCGGCGCAGGTGATGAGGGAGACATCGGCGCGGGCGATGCTGCTGAGCGCGATGAAGGCAGTAATGAGGTATCGTTTCATGAGGATGTGGTTGGGGTTGAGTTAGAAGGTGAAAACAAAGTTGATCTTGGCGATGGCGCTTACACGGTCGCGGTCGGGAAAGTTGGCCCAGGTTTCGAGGACGATGTGCTTGGTGAGGTCGTATTTGGCACCGATGGCGGTGATGAGGCCGCGCTGGTCGCGTGACTGCACGAGGTCGGCGTTGAGATTGAAGTTGCGGTCAAAGAGCTTCCAGGTGCGGTCGATGCCGAAGAGGAAGCTGCTGCCATTGGTTTGATAACCGTAACCGGCATGGAGGCGGGCGAAGTGGAAGTCGTGCCAGAGCATGGCGTAGCTGAAGGGATCACCCGCGCGGTCGATGTCAGTAAGTGCGATGTTGGCGATTCCCAGGGCGAACATGCCGTCCTCCCATGGGGAGAAGCGTGCCTTTGTCTGGAAGAAGAGCGGGCCACTCATGCCGGTGCCGAGCGGGCTGTCCATGCCCCATTCGAGATGAAATGGCTCGAAGTCCCAACCGGTCTTGAAGCCCATCCACTGCGAGGTCTTGCCTGCCTCTGGCGCGGCGAACTGGTTCGCGCCGCCGAAGCTGCTGAAATACTGCACGGCGACGGTGCGGTGAGGCACGGTGTCGGCAGTGGGGATGTTGTTGAGTCCGCTTGGCGTAGCCAGAGTAGAGGCGGTGAGAAGCACGTAAAGCGCTAGGGTTTGTGTTTTCATAGGAAGAAAAGTTGGCCGCCTTTAAAAATCAAAGCGGAGAGCACGGCGGCACTAGGCAGTGTGACGACCCAGGCCAGCAACACGGGGATGACGGTCTTCCACTTCGCCTGCCTTGTGGTGATGCCGATGCCGAGCAGGGCTCCGACGGAGACATGCGTGGTGGACACGGGCAGCCCATGCAGGCTGGCGGTGGTGGTGAGTATGGAGGTGGCGAGATTGGCAGCGAACCCCTGGCCGGGATTCATCCCGGTGATCTTGTTCGCGAGTGTATCAGCGACGCGCTTCGCGCTGGTCAGTCCGCCCGCCGCCATGAGCAAAAGAATGAGCAACATGGAGAGCTTTACGCTCAAGCCCGCGACACCCACGAGCAGAGCTGCCATCTTCGGTGTGTCATTCAAGCCACGCGCAAAGCACACGGCTCCCGCGCTGAGAAAGTGGCAGGAATCAAGCGTGCGAGTGCGATGATCCGGCGCGAGGCGCAACAACTTGAGCACAAGATATAGGAGGGACCCCACAACGAGCGCGATCACTGGACTCAGTAACAGTGGGCGAGCGAAGGTATCCCATAGCTTGGCGAAGTTCATGGCGTTTGGCTGTGCGGCTAGCCCTGCGCCGAGCAGCCCTCCCATGAGCATGTGCGTGGTGGAGACGGGGAAGCCAAGGCGCGTGGCGAGAATATTCGCGATGGCTGCGCCCGCTGCCACGGCGAAGAGGAAGGTCGGCTGCGCGGCAAGAGCATCTGGCACCAGCCCCTTGCCAGAGAAGGCCGAAAGCATCGCGCTTGAACCAAAGATCGCCACCGCACATCCCGCA
>CAJCCF010000409.1 GCA_903960845.1 uncultured Verrucomicrobiota bacterium
GCCGACCATGGAAGAGTCGGACGCGTTTGTGAATGATCCAAGCCCCGACGCTTTTGCGAACGTGGTTGAGCGATTGCTTGCATCACCCCGCTATGGTGAGCGATGGGGACGGTATTGGCTTGATGTCGCACGTTACAGCGACGGATTGGGCGGATTCCTGGATGGCTCGGAGTTGAAGGGTGACGCGTGGCGCTATCGCGACTGGGTGGTGCAGGCGATCAATCGTGACCTGCCCTTTGATCACTTCGTCAAAGCGCAGCTCGCTGGTGATGTGCTTTACCCGGACGATGATGCCATAGCGACGGGCTTCCTCGCGCTCGGCCCGACCTACCAGTCAGACGGTGGCACCGAAGAGGGCAAGGCCATCGCGCAATCAGAGACACTGGATGATCGGGTGGACACTGTCGCACGCGGACTGCTCGGACTTACGATCGCCTGCGCCCGCTGCCACGATCATAAATTTGATCCGATTCCTCAGCAGGACTACTACTCTCTCGCGGGTGTTTTTCAAAACACGCGCAATGTCGATCAGGCACTCCCCGGCACGCCCAATGAAGTGATTGAGCGCTACGCGGCAGCAAAGAAAGCGGTCGCCGAATTGGAAAAGCAGATCACCCTGAAGAAAGAGAAAAAGAAGACCGGCAAGCCGGCCGTGCGCGGCGATGAGGATGCGGAGATTGCTCAAAAAATGGCACAACTCGCTGTCCTGAAAAAGAACGTGCCGGAGAAGTATTCAACGATGCACGTGGTGGAAGAATCGGGCCACGCGGACATGGCCGTCGCTTTGCGTGGCAATTTGCTCAAGCCCGGTGAGATCGCCCCGCGCCGGTTCCTGAAGATCGTTGCCGGTCAGTCTCCGGCACCTTTCAGGAATGGCAGCGGACGTGTCGAACTCGCCGAAGCCATCATGCATCCTGAGAACCCGCTGACGGCGCGGGTGATGGTCAATCGCGTTTGGATGCAGCACTTTGGCCGGGCGCTCGTGCGAACTCCGGACAACTTCGGCAAACTGGGTGACAAGCCGACACACCCTGAATTGCTGGATTGGCTCGCCCGCCGTTTCATTGAATCGGGGTGGTCGCTCAAGCAACTGCACCGCACGATCATGCTCAGCGCCGCTTATCAAATGAGCAGCCGGATCAATGGACGCAACTTTGCTCAGGATGGCGACAACCGGCTCATCTGGCGCATGGACCCGCGCCGGCTTGATGTCGAAGCCTGGCGCGACGGCTTGCTTGCCGTAACTAAAAGTTTGGATGTAACCGCCGGCGGTCCCGCCACGCAAAGCCTGCTCGATGGCAACCGCCGCACGCTTTACAGTATCATCAGCCGCAACGGGGACAAATTTCAATCCGATGACTTCCTGCGGTTGTTCGACTTCCCCAGCGCGCGGGCGACGAGTGCCAAAAGGCACACGAGCATCGTGCCACAGCAGTTTCTTTTCATGATGAACAGCTCATTCATGCAGAAGCGCGCCAAGGCTCTGGCAGCACGACTGAACGAGGAGGCGCAGGACAGTCGCTCGCGGATTGAGCTGGCCTACCGTCTGCTTTTTGACCGCGCGCCAACTTCTGATGAAACGCGTGCCGCATCGGCGTTTCTAGAGCAGGCCCCGATTGAGCAATACGCCCAGGTCCTGCTCAGTTCGAACGAGTTTCTTTTCCTCCGCTAGACCATGAGTTTTCTGCCCTATCATTCGCGCTCACCCATCTCGCGTCGCGCCATGCTCGGCCGGATTGGCGCCGGTGTTGGTTCGCTTGGGCTCGCCAGTGTGCTTGCTCAGGAGAGTTCACCCATGCTGCCGCGCGCGCCGCATTTTCCCGCAAAGGCCAAGCGCATCATTCAACTCTTCATGCCCGGAGGTCCATCGCATGTGGACACCTTCGACTACAAGCCCGACATCGCCAGGTTTGCCGGTCAACGGCCCAGGGAAGTGGATCTCAGGTCGCTGCGCAACACGAAGGGCGGACTGATGAAATCGCCGTTCGGGTTCAAGCAATACGGTCAGTCCGGAAAATGGGTGAGCGACATCTTCCCTCATGTCGGCTCATGCGTGGATGACATCTGCTTTGTGCATTCGATGTTCACCGACATCCCGGAGCATGCCAGCGGCATCATGATGATGAACCTCGGTCACTTGCAGCCGGTGCGCCCCAGCATGGGGTCATGGCTCGTCTATGGCCTGGGCACGGAAAATCAGGACTTGCCGGGTTTTGTCTCGATGTGCCCGCGGGCCGAACCGCGTGGTGGAATGGCGAACTGGGGCAATGCCTTTCTGCCTGGTGAATTTGGCGGTTGTCATGTGAATCTCGGCGCGATGAAGCCCGATGCCATCCTGCGCGACATCAATCCCAAACTGCCGCGCGCCGAGCAGCGACGTCAGGCCGATCTGCTCGCGCAACTCAATCAGCTTGATCTAAAGCGGCAGGAACACGATGCCGGACTCGAGGCGAGCATTGGTGCCATGGAGATGGCCTTCCGCATGCAGTTCGCCGTGCCTGACGCCTTTGACACGTCAAAGGAAAGCGCCAGCACCCTGGACATGTATGGCGAGGGCGATTTCGCCAAAGGATGCCTCATCGCCCGCCGGCTCTCCGAACGCGGGGTTCGCGTGGTGCAGCTTTCCATTTCCATTGATGGTTATGACATCCCCTGGGACACCGGTCACAACGACATTCCCAACGGTCACCGGAAACTTGCCGACTCTTGCGATCGCGGCATTGCGGCGCTGCTGAAGGATCTCAAGCAACGCGGATTGCTGGATGAAACGCTCGTGCTGTGGGGTGGCGAGTTTGGTCGCGCGCCGACTTCCGAAGGACTAACCGGACGCGATCACAATCACTACGGCTACACCGTCTGGATGGCCGGAGGCGGCGTGAAGCCGGGTTTCAGTTATGGTTCCACCGATAACTTCGGTCTGAGAGCCACGGAGAATCGAACTCATGTGCACGATCTGCACGCGACGGTTTTGCACCTCATGGGACTCGATCATGAGCGGCTTACCTACCGCTACAGTGGCCGCGACTATCGCCTGACCGACGTGGCAGGGCAGGTGATATCCGGGGTGCTGGCTTGAGAAGGAGTCAGTCTCATTGCACAAAAGCACAACCACAGGCTGGTCCGTATCACTCTCCCGCTCAGTGAAGCCCGGGCGTTTTTCCAAAAATGATCCTTTCTGATCGGCCTGCCAATTGTATATCAGTCAGCCTATGGAATCGCTCCCCAAAATCCACGATAAGAAACCAGTCGTTCTTGAACTCGAAGCCGGTGATCACTGGTGGTGTGCCTGCGGACTCAGTGGTCACCAGCCCATGTGTGATGGTGCCCATAAAGGTTCAGGCCTTGGACCGAAAAAATTCACCCTCGCCGAAAAGCAGAAAGTCTGGTTGTGCAACTGCAAGCACAGCAAGAATCCGCCATTTTGCGATGGCAGTCATAAGACGCTCTGATTGGCACCTGCTCGGCCACTTCATCAAGGCCTGAGGCAATCAGAAAGGATCAGTCCCGCAATGCCGCCGCCGGGTCCATGCGCGCGGCGAACCAGGCAGGAAGGAAACCAGCCACGATGCAGAGCAGGACGGATGTGGTGCAGGTCAGCACCACGTCCCATGGCTGGAGATGAGCCGGAATGGAGGAAAGAAAAACGCCTTCGACGGCATGAACCTGACCACCGGTCAGGACGGCGAGCAACTCCCGCACATCGTTTCTGAGCCAAAGCACCAGCAGACTGCCGGCCAGGCCGAGCAGGGTGCCAAGGACACCGACGATGACCGCCTGGATCAGAAACACATTCACGATCTGTCCATTCCGTCCACCAATGGCTGCAATCACGCCGATTTCCCGTCGCTTTTGAGTTGTGACCGTGATGGTCGTGTTCATCACCGAGAAGGCGGCCACCAAGGCGATGATCGAAAGCACGAACTGCATCATCGTCTGCTCGTTACGCATCGCGGCGAGCCTGGCGCTGTCATCATCCGACCAGAGTTGCGCCTCCCAACCCGGAAGATTTGATTTGAGCGCTGCCGTCAGCGATGCGGCTTGATCTGGATGACGCAGTTCACCGGCGATTCCGGAGACTCCTGTGCCTAACTTAAAGAGCTGCTGACCTGTGCTGAGCGAAGTGTAGGCAATGAAACCGGCGAGTTCATGATTGAGGATGCCCGCTACCCGGAGCTTCTGGGGATGCAGGCGGATGCTTTCGAGAATGGCTTTCTTCCTGGACTCGTCATCCTGTTCATTGGCGGCACTGTACTGCCTGACCGCATCGTTCACATTTTGTGCCGCATAGACGCTGACTTCGTCCCCTAAACGCACATTCAGTTCCCGTGCGTTTTGATCGCTGAGCACAAGCGTGCCATCAGCCAGGCCCAGAGATCCCGCCAGGAGGTGGGGAGTGATCTTTCTCAGATGACGCGGAGCATCGGCAGGGGCGATGCCGATAACCTGGCTGCCAGTCTGAAGATCGCCGTTCGCCAGGTATAGAATGCCACCGGCATACGGCGTGGCTGAAATCACTTCAGGCGAGGCACGAATCTGGTTCAGTGCTTCCGGCCACGGTTTGGCCGATGCTTCAGTACCCTCCTGACTGAATAGAACGTGCGGCTTTGCTCCCATGAGCGTTTCGCGAAAATCGACCTCGAAACCCATCATGACGGCTCTCACCACGATCATCATCAGCACTCCCACAGCCACGCCGAGAATCGAAATCAGGGTAATGATCGAAACAAAGGATCGCCGGGGTCTCAGGTAACGCAGGGCGAGAAAGAGTGAGGCGTTGGGTAACATGGAGTTTGCCGACCTTTGCCGACCACCCGCTCTGTGCCAACTGCCGAATTAAGATTCAGCAAACTTTACGTTCACTGGAGGAGCTGTGCTGATGGCATCACTTTTGCCCTTTAAAATTGCGTCTGGCCAGCGCTGAATCGGGCATTGAAATGGACTCACGAACCGCCCCATCGGTGCTGACTTTCAGCGATTGCTGGTGATTGCCATGATTTTGCCACTGTGCTAGTTTCGCGGCTTGAGGATCCTGCAAACCATCCTTTTCCTCCTGCAACGCATCGCCTTCACCGCAGTGCTTGGGGGAGTGCTCGTCTCAAGCGCTGGTGGTCAGGGGCAGAATGCGCCGCAAACCTGGACTGGACGGGACACAGGACTGGCCAACCAATACCTCTCCCTGCTCGTGTCACAGCCCGAGTACGGTCGTGTGCTGGATCTTCTCTGGGCACTCTATGAGAAGCATGATGCCACGGCGCTGCTCATCGAAAACGTGACCGTGCAAATTCAAGCAAACCGGCATCCGTCGGTTCTGATGGTGCTGGGGCATCTGCACCGAAAGGATGGAAATCTGGCAAAGGCGGCCACCTTGTACGATGAAGTGATCCAGGCGGATCCGCAGAATGCCAATGCGCTGCAATCGCGAGCGGCTGTGGCGCAGGAGATGGGGGACCCTGTGAAGGCCTGGCAATTGATTGGTCAACTCAGCGGTCAATTATCCGCTGCCGATCCGCGAAAGGTGGAGACCTTGCTGCAACTGGGATCGCTGGCTCTCGCTGCCGGCAAGAACGAAGAGGCGGTGAAAGCCTGGCAGTCTGCGGCGACTCTGAAGCCGCGTGATTTTGATCTCATGCGGCAAGTGGCTGAGCTCATTCTGCGCGCAGGATTTCCAGATCAAGCGGCCTCCTTCTACAGCACGCTCACCGAGCAGACTGATCCGCAGCGCCGGCTTGACGCCTTGTATGATCTTGCCCGCATTCACGAGTATGCAGACCAGTTTGAAAAAGCCGACTCAGCCCTGGTGAAAGGATTGGAGTTGCTTGATTTCCGCGATGGCCGCTATGTCGATTTCTTTCTTCGCCGGGTTCGGCTGCATGAGCGATTCGGATCTCTCGATGATCTGCGCCAGCAACTCACGAAGGCTGCGTCGCAGAAACCTCTGAGTGAGCATGCACTGCGCGATCTGGTGCGCTTTCATGAAATCACGGTGGATACTGATGCGCACCTGAGTGCTCTGCGTGAGCTTGTGAAGCAATTGCCGCAGGTGGACGACTACCGCTGGGAGTTGGTGCGCGCTCTGCTTGATCATGATGGCGCGGCGGAAGCGGCGAAACTGCTGGATGAACGACTCAAAGGCGATGGAACAGACCTGCCGGCAATCGTGTTTCTGCGCTGTGAGGCGGATCTGCGCAGCGGTGATGCCTCAGCCGCCACGGCCCGGATTGAGAAGTTGCTGAACATTCATGGTGCCTCGCCTGAACTGGAAAAACAGGCGCTCGCCTTTGCCCAGCAGCGCGCGCTGGATGCGGTGATCGAGATGATTCTGAAATCTCGGCTGGAGCGTGATCCAGCCAAGACAGAGGCCGTGTTTGAGCTTGCCGCCTTTTATCGGGCGCGGAAAGACATGGCCGCCGCTGATACCCTGTTGCGGCGGTTCACGCAGGACGGACCGACTGAGGTGGAGAAGCAACGACGCCTCAATGACGCGGCTGCTTTCCTCGCTTCCGGCAGTGATCTCGACAGCGCCATCATGCTGGCGCGTGAGGCTGCGTCAAAGTCGCAAGCCGGCCGGGATGAGATCCTTCGTCTCGCTGATCTCCTCACCGAGCACGGTGATAAAGAGGAGGCGCTGGGCTTGCTTGAAAAAGCCTGGAATGCCTGTGCCACCGATGAAGATGGGGTGGATGTGGATGATCGTATCTTTTCGCTCCTGATGGGGGATGAGAAAAAGCAATTGCGGCAGACCAAGGGCAGCGGAGGCGATTTTCAATTGCCGGATGCCTTTACCGGCAAGGGTTTTGCCGCCTTTGGTGAGACTCAGGAAAAGCATTCGATTCCGGAAGCCGTGCAGGTGAGAGTCCGGCAACTCTTTGGTCTTCCTGAACCGGAATCCGCGGATGCCCCCGCAAAACCGAAACCTGCTGTCCGAGTGACCAAACTGTCCGATGCATCGTCACGCCAGGTGTTTCGCGCAGCATGGTGGGCCGTTCGTTCGGAGATGCATGATGAGGCTTATCAGGCTTTCTGGATTCTACAAACAGACCCGAAGACGGGCAGGCCCCGCGAGTTGTCACTGGAAGCAGAGAGGCTGTTGCTTGATCTTACCCTCGCCGATAAAAACGTTGAGCTTTCGATGCGTGTGCTTCGTCGTCTGATCGGCCGGGATGAAACTAACAAGGTCCGCTACTCACTGCGCCTGAGTGAGTTGATGCTCGAAGATGAGCAGACGGCATCATCTGCCGGAGCGGTCGGTCTTTCCGCCGAACGCACGGGCTGGCGCCTGACTGAGACTGCGCCGCTGCCCGCCCGGCGCGCCACGGCTTTTCTGGAACGCGCATTTCGTGACACACCGGATTCAGATCAGCTTCTGCAGGCACTGACTCAGTGTTACATGCTGCAACGCCGCAATGACGACGCGTTGAAGCTTTGGCGGAATGCCATTGATCATGCCACGGGAGCTGCCGCGGTGACGCTGATGGAGAGTTATGCCGAAATGCTGCTGCGTCAGATGAAGCTGCCGGAATTCATCGAGGTTCAAATCCGGATCGTGGAAACCGAGAAGGATCCAAAGCGCCGCAGGGAAGCCTACAAACGCTTTCTGGATCGGTTGCTGTGGTCGGAGCAGGGCGGCGACTTGAGTCCCGAGTTGCTTAAAGAGCGGCTCAAGCTGGTGAGTGATGCACTGGCACTTCAGGTGAAACGTCATCCCTTCGATGGCTTCTACCATGAGGCGCTTGCGCAGGTTTATGAAAGGGAAGGGGATGCCCCCAAATCCTTTGCGGCGATGAAGCAGGCTTATTACACCTCCCCGGACACCCCCTTCTCTCTGGATCAGCTTCGCGAGGCCGCGCTGCGTGTGCAGGATATGAAATCGGCGGTCTACTTTCAGAAAAAAATTGCGGCCATCGCCGGCCCAAAAGAAGTCGCCCATGAATCGCGTCGCCTCGTGGAGATGCTGGAGCAGACCTTCCAAATCGCTGAGGCGGATCGCGTGCGCCGCCGTTTGGAGAGTCGTTTTTCACAGGATGCTGCTGCTCTCGAGGATCTCGCGGAGCATTACCAGTCCACCGGTCAGGATGAGGCTGAGCGCCGTGTTTATGAACAGGTCGCCCGGGTGCGCCCATGGGATGCGCGATCCCAATTGAGACTGGCTTTGAAGTCGCTGCGCCTGGCAGATGATGTGGCCGCTGAGAAGTATCTGCGTGAGATCTGCGCGCGCACTGCAAGCCAGGCATTCAACACGACGGTCAGCGGCCCCGAACGGCTGCCATTGCCGCTTACCGAGGTGCGTAAAGCTGGAACGCCGGGGCCTGTCTCGGAGATCACCGGGTTGCTCGACACCGTGCCTGCCCTGAAGACGGCCGAAGTGAGTGCCTTGCGCGCCTTTCTGAGTTTGCCCCGGGCGGAGTTTTTGGAATTACCGGATGCGGTGCCGCTGATCCGGCTGCGAGCCATCGAGGAACTGGCCAAGTTGCTGCGGCGTGGCGATGCCGGAACTCAGGCCGGATGGATCAGCGAATGCAACGGTGGAAAGGGAAGTGTCCGCACACCTGTCGAGAAATTGTGGGCACTTTACTTTGTCCGTGCCGGTGACGAATTTCGCAGTGAATTGCGCAGGGTCATGGCGAAAGGCTCCTCCATGGAGGCGAGATTCTGTGAACTCTGGCTGACCATTCGCTCCGGTGGCATGGCTGAGGGGATTCGCTGGTCCGAGCAGACGGGGCTTGATCTGGAAGTGCAGGACTCCAGGGAACGCATGCTGCTGGCCGTGGGGGCCATGCTGGCGGATTTGAATACTTTTCGTTATGAACGCGGTGAGTTGACGCTGCTTGGCACGGTGCGCAGCATGTCGGTCGTGGACATTCTACGGCGCCTGCAGGATCAGCAGCGGTATCCTGAAGCGTTGGAACTGGGCGAGAGTTTACGATTGCACAACACGGGCCTGGCGGAGGGTTTCACCTTTTCTCTGGCACGCATCGCCGAGTCAGCGGAGCGCTGGGACCTGGCCCGGCAATATCTCAGCCGGGTGGTGCGTGGTCCGGTTCGGCCGGATGCTTATCGGGGAACTTATGACCCTTATCTTTTCAGTCTGAGTGCGGCAAACAGGCTGGCCGTGAGTGCCGAGGAGCGTGAGGAGAATCTTCGTGCTGCCTGGCGGCGGCTTCAGGCCACGCCAAGTTCGGCAATGACAAGGCTGCGCAAGTCGGCCGTGGCGGGCCTGGCCGGTGCACCTGATGCGGCAGCGGCTGAAATGCAGGACTTTCTCAGAAGTGATCTTTTGTCTGCACGGCAGATGGGGGAGATGCGTGGTATTCTCATGCCGCAGGGATCGGCACGTTATGAGGAGCCAATGCATCTGCGCAGCTTGTGGGAGGAGACGCGGGAAATTGAAGCACGTTTTGTTCAAGAGGGCATGGGCCAGGTGATTCAGCAGGTGAATGACAGTCTTGCCGCACAGTGGGGCGGCGTGGGACTGAGCTCACGCAGCGGGTTGGAGTTTGGCGAATGGCGGCTCGGACATCTGGTGCGCAAAATGCGTGATGCTGATTATCCGACGCGTCTGCGACTGCTCCGCGAGCACCTGGCCAGCGTGAACATGAAGCTTGAAGTGTCCGTGGACACCTTGAGTGAACTGGGGGGCAGGTTGGAAACGGCGGGCATGTCGCGTGAAGCCATTGGCGTTTATTCACTGCTTCCGGCCCGGGCGCCGGCAAACCCCGAATATGCCCAATTGCTGATACGTGTCAGCGAAGCAGCCTTGGATACGAAGACAGGTTTGAAATTCACGTTGGAACTGCTGAATGCGGAACCGCCCATGAAGCCGCCGCAACCGGGTGATGAAGTGCTGCGTGAAAAACACGCGCATTTCCTGGCGCTTGATTTTGATCTGGCGGAACTGCACCGGCTGGGGCATCAACCGCAGACCACGCGCCTGCTTCATGGACGCATTCCGGACGCCGTGCCGTATCTGAGCGAACTGGCGTTACTGCACGAAAAGTTAGGCCAGGACACTCTGGCCCTCGCTGCCTGGGACCGGTTGCATGAGGCCTACACCACGAATGCAGCCAAAGTCATTTTGCCGGATGCCGAGAGTTGCGTGCACCGAGCCAGGCTGCTGATCAAGACGGGTCGCTCTGCGGCCGCTCTTGAGGCATTGCGATCGGTGCCTGTCACGGAGAAGTCCGGTGCCTTTGGCAGGGAGATTTTGAAATTGCGCGCCGATCTGGTGAGCCAAACGAAGGGTTGGGAGGAGTTTCGCGAATTGATGACACTGGCGGTGGCGATCAAATCCATCGATTGCATCGCCCATCTCACCGAGCTTTCGCGCGTTCAGGGCCGTGCCACGGAGGCGATGAATTTTCTAACCCAGGCGGAGCGTTCATTGAAGGATGATGGGGATCGCTTCCGGTTGCGGCTGGAGTTGCTGAAGTTGCTTGCTCATGAGGCGGCATGGACACCCGAGCGCGGTCGTTCACAGGTGGCGGCGCTGTTCAGGGTGAGAAGCCGCAACCGTGAGAGCTTGCAGCAGCTTGTCGATTGGCTGGGAACTCAGGCACCCGGCGCTAATCGCCCGGCCTGGATCAACCTGCTGCGCGCCGAATCACGTGCAGGTGCTGATCGTCCACTCGCAACTCTGGCTTTGTGCGCATTTGCGGAAGGTGCGCCCGAGTCATTGGGGGATGATCTCTCCCAGGGCTGGATGGCTGTGCGCGAAGGTGACCGCATCTGCCTCGAACTTGGCGCGGAAACACTTCTGAAAAACAAGCGCGCCGAGTGGGCCTGGCGTGCCTGCCTGGTGCTTCAGGATCAGCCGACACTGCGCCTGGATGGCCGCAAGTTGCCGCTCATGCTGCGCGTTGCTCATGCCCTGGGGGATCGCACCATCGTTCAGGAAATTTTTGCTGAAGTGGTGCGGATGCCCTTTCCGGGCGGTGTTCAGACGGTGGCCTGGGCTCAGGCTTTGGAGGAGAGCGGAGAGACGGCCCTGGCGCGCGAGCTTTATCTCTCTGCGTTGGATCGTCTTGATGCCACCAACGGCATGCAACCGGATCTTAGCGCGGCGTGGACTCGCTACCTGATCCAGCAGCGCGAGTTTGAAGCCGCCGAGAGCTATCTCATGCACGCACTTTGGACACAGCCCAATGAGGCTCCGAAGGTATTGTTTGATCTTTACGCCGCATGGGGACGCCTGCCGGATCTCCGGGCGGAGTTGCGGAAGTTTCATCTTCCCGGTGGCATTGAGAAAGAGGTGTTGTTCCTTGCAGCCCGGGCGCTCGGCATTCCTTCGCCTGCCACATTGGTTCCCTCCCCATGAAAGCTTATTGGTTCACCGCCCTGTTTGCGTGCCTGATGATTGGCTGTTCGTCTTCCAAGTCGGACAGGCAAAAGCAGTTGGGCGGTCAGCCCATGTCC
>CAJCCF010000410.1 GCA_903960845.1 uncultured Verrucomicrobiota bacterium
CTCATGTCTGTGACCAAGAGCTTCACCTCCGCGCTTGTGGGAATTGCCACCGACAAGGGGCTTCTTCCCGACCCGGATTCCCCGGTGACGAAATCATTGCCTCGCTCGCTTTTTGCAAGTGATGCCGATTTCAACCGCTTCGGCTCCGTGTCCATCAAGCATGTCATGGGGATGTCAGCCCTTGATGCGACAATCGCGCCACATTCAAAAACTGAAGACGCTGCCGAACGACTGCGGCAATACCTCACAGTCGAGAACCGTCCCAAGTTTGCTCTGACTCAAAAACTACTGCCAGAGCCAGGAAAGTCGTTCCAATACACCGATTTCACGCCGCTGATCACCACTGCGCTGATTCAGTATGGCACCGGAAAATCGGCAATGGATTTTGCGGAGGAAACACTTTTCGGCCCACTGGGTTTTAAGAACGCCGAGTGGATGCATCAAGACCGGGCCGGTTTTGATAACGGTTCTTATGGTTTGCGGCTTCGTCCGATCGACATGCAGAAGTTCGGCATTCTTTTCATGAACGGAGGTGCATGGAACGGTCGCCAGCTTATTTCGCGTTCATGGGTTGAAAAGTCATTTCAACCATGGATTCAAAACGCCCCCAAGCGTCCGCTAAACTATGGTTGGTTCTGGTGGTTCAAGAATTATGGCCCTGGCTGGGACATCCATGAAGCAAATGGACGCTGGGGGCAGAGGGTCATCGTCGTCCCGAAGCAACGCCTGGTCGTTACTATCACCTGCTATATCGAGGAAGGCAGTGAAGAAGCTTGCGAGACCATCATGAAGAAGTTTGTCGTCGCTGCGATCCCAGCTAATCAGAAACCATTGGCAAGCGCGGTATTGGATACACGGCTTTCAAAAGCGCTGGCGGATGTTCATTCAGAGAATCGAATGCCTTCGGCTCCGCAGGAGCGCATGGTGCCGACTGTCAAACCCAAGGAAAAGCACCGTCGCTTCGACCCTAATCGAATGGAAGTGGACACGTTAGGGATTGTCAAAGCCGACCAGTTTAACGCACCGCCGAACCAACCCGGCAAGAGTGGCTACGTCGAACTCACGCATCAACGGCAAGAAAAGAACCTTTCCGTGACCACTTCTGCTGCAATGGTTCTTCATCGTTTTGGCAGCTCCGCCACAGCCCGCGAGGTAAAGGTGCTGAGCCGCAACAAAAAGTATGATCCTGCGGCGGAGTTCAATGACTTCACCGGGACATTATTTCGAGATTTGATTTCGGCTGTTGCAAAGCTCGGGTTCACCTGGAGGAATCAAGCTTATCCTCGCACCGAAGATGGTGCGAAAACAGGGCTGGGGGACATCAAGAGGTCCATCGACCAAGGCAACCCTGTTCTGTTGGACACGATGTTTTTTGGGGGCCATGTGCTAGTCGCTAATGGTTATGACGATGCAGCCCAGAACCTCATCATCGTGGACTCTAATATCCAGGCTCCTGGAATCCGGATGATCAGCTACAAGCACTTCGAGGAAATCTGGAACTCCAGCAGCTTCAATGGCAGAGCGTGTGTGTTCACAGCTCCGAAGCTCTGACGAGAGCAACACGGACACCTTCAAAAGCAATTAGCAGAACGCGCCACAAAGGCGGCCAGATCCTCGTAGATCAAACTATGGTGCGATGCAGGCGTTGTTTCAAGCAGCCAAGCCCTGACTCTTTTGAGTCGCGCGGCAAGTCGGGCGATGTGGCGGCGTAGGTTTGGGTGCAACTCAACGCCACTCGCATGAATCCCACGACTGCATCCATCACTCAGGCCTTCAGTCCCGCTCGCGGAGATCTGCTGCGCGTCGGCTCTACACGGCGCGGTTTTCTTCAGACTGGACTCGCGGGCTTGGCGGGCGTTTCCATGCCTTCGCTGCTCCAAACGCAGGCGCTGGCAGCCGCAACCGGCCAAGCGAAGAGCAAGACAAACGTGATCCTCTTCTGGCTCTCCGGCGGCCCCAGCCACATTGACATGTGGGACCCAAAACCGGACGCGCCGAGCGAGATTCGCGGCCCCTTCGGCAGCATTTCAACCAAGGTGCCCGGCATTCACGTCTGCGAGCATCTGCCGCTCACGGCGAAGATCATGGACAAGCTCACGCTGATCCGCTCGGTCGATTGCAGCGCCAGCAATCACACGCCGATTACGATGCAGGCCTGCAACCCGCTCGCCAAGCGCACCAATGATGGCCGTGATGGTGGCGGCTGGCCGTCGATGGGATCGATCGCGGCGAAGTTTCGCGGTGCGAACGCGCCGGGCATTCCCGGCTACGTCGCGCTGGCTGATTCGCTCGTCTCCGACATCTGGGGCGCGGGGCACATGGGCGGCGACTTTGAACCGGTCAGCGGCAAGGATTTGTCCGGTCGTCTCAAACTCTCCGAAGGCCTGACGGTCGAGCGCCTCGGCAATCGCCGGGATTTGCTCGCTCAGATGGACGACTGGAAGCGCAGCGTCGATGGCAACGCGCAGATCACCGCCGCAGATCGCTACACGCAGCAGGCCTACGAGGTGCTCATGACCGGCAATGCGCAACGAGCCTTCAATATCGATGCCGAAACGCCTGCGATGCGCGACCGCTACGGACGCGACAGCATTGGCGAGAAGGCCCTGCTGGCACGTCGTCTCGTCGAGGCCGGCTCCACCTTTGTCACTGTGAGCGGTGCGTGGGGTTACTTTGATCATCATGGCGATGAAGTGAAGTGGGGCGGCATCAAAAAGGGCCTCACGCCGCTGCTGCCCAGTGTGGACCGGACGCTGCACGCCATCGTCACCGATCTCGAAGATCGCGGCCTGCTCGACAGCACGCTCATCCTCATGATGGGCGAGTTTGGTCGCAGTCCGACCATCAACAAAAACGCCGGACGCGATCACTGGCCACGCGTGATGTCCATGGTCGTCGCTGGTGGAGGCATGAAG
>CAJCCF010000411.1 GCA_903960845.1 uncultured Verrucomicrobiota bacterium
ACCCGCCTGGGAGCGGACATCCGACCAATTGATTCCACCATCGGTTGAGATCTGACCCCGCGCGATTTGCGTAGTGTTGGCAATACCTAGACGACTGCGGAATGACAGGCTGCTGGCAGCGTCTTTGACGAAAAAAGGTGCATTGTAGGTGATGGTTTGCAGCCCCGCGCCGGGAGCTGCCAGATGATACGATTTATTCCCGGAATCCTTCACTGTGGCAGACAGCGTCGAATAGGCGGTTCCCGTTTGAACCACCGTGACCCGCGAGAGATCTTCCGCAGCATCGGTTGTGGCATTGACATTGGCGGCGTAGCGACCCTCGTAGCCTGTGGCACCGATCACCGAATTGAAGGTATAGTCTGCTGGTGAAGACACGACCGGATTGACTGGACCGGACAGGGCTGGCGGGAGATAAACCGGTTTAAAGTCCACTTTCACATTGGCTGCGCCACTGATCACCGCACTTTGATCAGCATTGGCATTCAGGCCCGAAAAAGTGACCGTTCTTGTGGCATCGGCAGCAGGCACGGGCACGGCATAGCCGCCCGAGTTGGCGGTCACGGCATGAAAGCTGGAGCCATTCACATTCACCGTTAAGCCACCGATGCCTTCACCCGGATCATAGAAGTTGTTTCCATTTGAGTCGTAGAAGGCCACGCCGGTAACGAGGGTGTCATCGGCCTGACTGGTGCCGAAGTCTTGTGTCACCAACTGCGGACCCACGGTGTTGGCATTGAGGGTTTTCGTACCCAGAACAATGCCGATCCCCACCTCGCGAAAATTGCCATGAATGTTCACCCGGTGTCCGCGCCCGGCCTGCATTCCGTCATGGTCATCGGGGGAATCAGTTCCCCAATCGATCTGAAATCCCATGTGGCCATAAAAGGTGTTTTTGGAGTAGGAGAACACATTCTCACCCAAGCTAAGATAGTTATAGCCAGCTGCCGTTGCCCGTGTGCCCAACGTTGATCCACCACTGCCAGTATGGCTCTGGATGGCTTCTTCATACTGATACTGCGTGTGTGGCCGGGCGGCATTGGTAAGCAACATATTCATGGCCAACGGCGGCCGCACTGGAAGCGCCGCAAATTCGGACTTCATGAGATTCAGGTTCACTTGATAGGAACTGATGCTATTCAGCACATCCGGATCGGTCGTGGTTGCCAGCCTGATCCCCTCAGCCGTGGGATTGGCACGTGCGCGATTGATCAGCTCCAAATAGAATTGCTCCTCATCTGTCGGCTGGCCAATCGAGTAAAGAGTCGTCTCAATCTGGAAATCTGGAGCAGCCTTCTTTGCCAATTTATCCCGGCGAATGATCGGCGGCGGAGTCGGCGGCGGTATGGAAGGTGGAGCAACGACCGTCTGCCCCAGAACAGGCCAGACCGACACCAAAAGGCAGAGTTGGATCAGTTTCACCCGCCCAGTCTCCGATAAAGTTTAAGGATGACAAGTCTTGGTTATGAGGTGTTAACCCAGCTCGCCATGCATGAAATCCTGCTTTCTTTCATCACGCCACTGGACAGAATCATGGATTAAACTCCGCTCATGGAACAGGACATCGCCACCCTCGCGCACTCTCTCAGCATCTCGAACGACCACCTTTCCCTCTACGGTCGGGACAAGGCCAAAATCTCCATCAGGGCACTCAAGGACCGTCCACAAAAGGGCAAGCTCATTCTCGTCTCCGCCATCACGCCGACTCCTGCTGGCGAGGGCAAGACGACTGTCTCCATTGGCCTGGCGCAGGGTTTAAAGAAAATCGGCCAAAGCGTGGCTCTCGCACTGCGACAGCCCTCCATGGGCCCGGTTTTTGGCCGCAAAGGTGGGGCGACGGGCGGAGGCAGGAGCACGGTTCAACCGGCGGAGTCGATCAACCTTCACTTCACCGGCGATTTCCACGCCATCACCAGTGCGCATAACCTGCTTTCCTCCGTGCTGGATAACCAACTATTCAACCAGCAGACACGCCTTCACCCCGATGGACTGCTTTGGAAACGGGTGCTCGATGTGAATGACCGCGCCCTGCGCAGCATCCGCACCAGCATCGGAAAGGGGAATGAGCGCGCCTCCGGGTTTGACATCACCGCAGCTTCGGAAGTAATGGCCATTCTATGCCTGTCCGAATCACTGGCCGATCTGCGTGCCCGCCTGGATCGCATCGTCACCGGGTTCACGCCTGAGGGCGAGCCCGTTTTGGCCAAAGAAGCCCGCGTGACCGGAGCCCTGATGGCACTGCTCCGCGACGCCCTGCAGCCCAATCTTGTCCAGTCCGTTGAAGGAGTGCCCGCCTTTCTTCACGGCGGCCCCTTTGCCAACATCGCCCATGGATGCAACTCGGTGCTGGCTACGCGCATGGCCCTGACCTATGCCGACTTTGCCGTGACCGAGGCCGGTTTTGCGTTTGATCTCGGCGGTGAAAAATTCATGCACATCAAGTGCCGCCAGTCCGGCCTGCAGCCTGAAGCCATCGTCATCGTCGCCACGGTGCGTGCGCTGAAAATGCACGGTGGCGTGGCGCTGGATGCCCTGACTCATCCTGATCCGGAGGCGCTCGCGCGGGGCCTGGATAATCTCGCGGCGCATCTCGACAGCGCCGCGCAGTTTGAGCGTCCGGTCATCGTGGCGATCAACCAGTTCATCAACGACAGCGCCGAGGAGATGGCGCTCGTGCATGAATTCTGCAAAGCCCGCGGCGTGCCCTGCGCCACGGCCAACGTTTTCGGACAGGGTGGCGATGGCGCAACAACCCTCGCTGAAACGGTGCTCGCGGCCCTGCCGAAAGAGTCCAAACCCCTGCCCTTCCTCTATCAACCGCACGACAGCGTGGAGCAGAAGCTCACCGCCATCGCCACGCGCATCTACGGAGCCGATGGGGTGACACTCACCGATGCGGCACGCGCCAAGTTTGCTGTCTTTGAAAAGAGCGGATTCGGTCATCTGCCACTGTGCATGGCCAAGACGCAAAACTCGCTCTCTGATGATGCCGCAAAGCTCGGCCGTCCGCGTGGCTTCAGCATCACCGTGCGCGATTTCGAAATTGCCAATGGCGCCGGATTCCTCGTCGCCCTCACCGGCACCATGATGCGCATGCCAGCCCTGCCCAAAGTGCCCGCTGCCGAGCGCATCCAGGTCAGCGAAGATGGCGTGATCAGCGGGATTTAAATTTGCACCCGCCGCAGTCCCGCTTAGTAGCCGCGCGTGCACAAAGCCTTCGTCCTCGGCGCGGGTCTCGGTGAGCGGCTGCGGCCACTCACGGACCAGCTCCCCAAGCCCCTCATCCCGGTTTTTCATCAGCCGCTCATCACTTATGCCTTCGATCACCTTCTGGCGGCCGGCGTGCGTGAATTTGTGGTGAATACCCATCATCTGCCAGAGGCCTACACGCGTGCTTTCCCGGATAACAGCTACCGCGGAGCCCCCATCGCCTTTCGTCACGAAGCGCCCGTGCGTCTGGAAACCGCAGGGGGCATTGCCAACGTGCGTGACTTGCTAGGTGATGAGCCCTTCATCGTCTACAATGGTGACATCCTCACCAATCTCCCGCTGGAGCCGCTGATCCGCACACATGAAGAGGAAGGAAATCTCGTCACACTCGCGCTTCGCAGCAGCGGCCCTGCGCTGCACATCGGCTATGACGACATCACGGGTCGTGTCACCGACATCCGCAACAAACTCGGCACTGGCAATGAGGGCACACACCTCTTCACCGGCATCTACATCTGCAGTCCCGAATTCCTCGACTGGCTCACGCCGGGTAAAGTCGAGTCGGTCATACCCATTTTTCTCAGAATGATCGAGCAGGGCGCCGGCCTTGGGGCTGTTGTGCTTGATGAGGGTCACTGGTGGGATCTCGGCAGTCGCGCCGCCTATCTTGAAGCGCATCAGACCATGCATCAGCAGGTAGAAACAGCGCCCGCCATCTCCGCCAAAGCACGTGTTGAATCCGGAGCCGTCTTGCGCGGACTCAA
>CAJCCF010000412.1 GCA_903960845.1 uncultured Verrucomicrobiota bacterium
ATGTCGTAGCGCACAACGGCCCCAAGCAGGAAGCAGGGCAGGCCCGCCTTGCGCAGATTGATGAGGTGCCGGACGCTGATCTTGAGCAGGTCGGCCAGTTCTGGTTCAGTAAGCCACTGGTGTGTAGGGGGAGGTGCAGGTTTGTTCATACCCCCATGGATTCATGTCAACCAACCTTGAGGCGGGCAGCTCTGGTGATCTTCGTTGCGCAACGAAGATGCCTGGTTGGTTGACATGGCACCCCGTGGATGAGCAATCACATGCAATCAGGGGCAGACAGGCCCTCTCAGGCGCAATCGCAGCCTGTATCACCCCATCTCTGGACGGCACGCGACGTGGCACGTTACGCCCGCTGCAGCCTTCGGCAGGTCGGTTATTTAAGGAATGAGGGACTGCCTTTTGTGCGCATTGGCCGCCTGGTCCGCTTTGATCCCCCTCGCGTGACAGCCTGGCTGCTGCGTCAGTCCATATCGCTGAGCGCCATTCAACCGAAGGAGGTGGCATTGTGAAAGCCGCGTCCACACGACATGGCACCACCAGCGAGTTTGGGGCTGACACGAACTACACCCGTCGGCAACGCAGCAATGACTCGGCCTACCAGCGTGAATACCGCGCCTGGGTGGCATCACTTTCTCCTGAGGAGCGGCAGCAACTCGCGGCATTGGGACTTGATCAACCTCAGATGTCCGAAACCAGCGGGAGCGGCTTTCGAGACGCTGCGCAGAATCACCAATGCTCCATCCAGCCTGAGGAATTCGATGACCCTGCCGATGATGTCGAGTCGAATCAGGCCACTCCCGATCACGAAGACGTGCTGCACTTCGTGCGCCGACTGGTGGGTGAATTGCTTGGCCAGGACAATGTGCGGCTCTCCGTCGAGTGCCTCGCCCTTGCCACCGGCATTTCCTATATGGGGGATTCCATGACCGATATCGCTCGTCGTTACGGCGTCACTCGCGCGGCCGTTAGTAAACGCTGTGTCGAGTTCACAGACGCTCTCGGCCTGGCCCCCAGCCGCGCCATGCGCTCCACGAAGGCGCGTCAGAGCTACCGCCGCCGCCGCATGGATGAACTTAACCAACAGAACCTTGTGCCATGAGCCTCACCCTGCCTGACTCTCCCAAGTTCACCGTCTCCCGCACCGGCCTCGCCGTGCATGCCTCTTTATCCTTTACCGAATGGGCCTCCCTGGCACCACGACTCAACGAGGCATCACGCTGCATCGGCTTCCTCATCGGCGACTGGCTGGCTTATGGTCAAACACAGTTCGCCAACCCGACTGCCAAAAAGGCATCCCGTGTGTCTGCCGAAGACTATGCTGCCGCCGTTGAAGCCACTGGATTGGACCACACCACATTGGCCACCTATGCCTATGTGGCGAGGCGCGTGCCACATTCCTTGCGCCATGAAAAACTATCCTGGGAACACCACAAGGTGGTGGCAAAATTGGAACACGACGGCCAATCGCGCTGGCTGTGTATTGCCGGGAATGGCAAGGAGGTGGTTTCTACACGTCGCCTGCGCAAAAGCATTTCAGCGGGCAGGCTGCTGAAACCGGCGGACATGAAGCTTGATCCTGCAGATCGTGGCATCCCCAATCACATCCCGCCGCTCAATCGTCTCTGCGCATGG
>CAJCCF010000413.1 GCA_903960845.1 uncultured Verrucomicrobiota bacterium
CGGGCTTCCACCCGATGCCGGAACCCTGTTGAGTGGATGAATCCGCATCATCCCCCCGTCACAAACATCCCCTTGATCACCCGAGCAGCCACTCGGCAGGGCATCCATGCCCGCTGACTTCCATTCCCGTTTTTAGGTTTAGTTACCGAAAGGCCGGTCAGCTCAGCGGTGCCGGAATTCGTGATGGTGAAGGTCAGCGGCCCGCTGCTGCTGCCCACGGGCAGGCTGCCAAGGGACACGCTGCCGATGCCATCCGTCAGGGGACCACCCTGCGCCACGGCGATGTCGGGGGCAGGGATCACATAGGTGAAGAGTGTGTTCGCCGCGTTGGTGCCGACTGCGTTAGTGACTAGGACGCTGACCGCACCTGCCACATGGGCCGGGATGGTACAGGTGATAGTGCTGGAGTTGACGACGATGACACTCGTCGCCGCCGTGCCGCCGAAGGTCACGCCAGTGGCTCCGGTGAAGTTCGTCCCGGTGAGGGTCACGCTGGTGCCGCCTGCGGTGCTGCCGATGGCAGGGGAGACGGCGGTCACTGTGGGTGGAGTCACATAGGTGTACAGCGTGTTCGCGGCATTGCTGCCGTGGATATTGGTGACGCGCACACTGGCCACACCTGCTGCGTGGGCGGGGGTGGTGCAGAAAAGGGTGGTGGGACTGACCAAGCCCACGTCCGTCGCCGCCACGCCGCCGATGGTCACACCCGTGATGCCCGTGAAGAAGGTGCCGGTGATGGTGACGATGGCACCCCCTGCCGTGCTGCCGGTGTTGGGAGAGATGGCGAAGACCGTGGGGATGGGGATCACATAGGTGTAGAGTGAGTTGGCCGCGCTGGTGCCGTTTGGGGTGGTGACCAGCACGCTTACCGTGCCTGCTGCGTGGGCCGGGGCGGTGCAGGAGATGATTTGGTCACTGAGGACGCTCACATTCGTCGCCGCCGTCCCGCCAAAGGTCACGCTCGAGGCTCCAGTAAAGTTCCTGCCACCGATGTTCACCGTGTTGCCGCCAGCAGGGAGGCCGTTGTCGGGGAAGGTCTCATTCACGACGGGGATAGGGAGTTGATAGGTGTAAAGAGTGTTGGCTGCATTGGTGCCGCCTGCGGTGGTGACCAACACGCTGGCGCTGCCTGCTGGCTGGGCCGGGGTTGTGCAAGTGATGGTCGTGGAGTTGACCACGCTAATGTTCGTGGCCGCCGCGCCGCCGATGGTAACGCTAGTGGCACCGGTGAAGTCTGTGCCAGTAAGAGTCACGCTGGTGCCGCCTTCAGTGCTGCCGGTGTTGGGGGAGATAGCGGTGACGGTAGGAACTGGAGAGGAAGTCCACACCACTTCATCCACCCAGCCTGCGTCCGATCCCGAAGAATCGCTGTTATCTTTCATGTAGAGCCAGCGCAGGGTGTGGCTGCCTGCGCCCAGCGTGTAGCTTTTCTGCGCCCAGTCCACATTGCCACTGATTTCCCCAGCCTGCAGTTCGCCATCAATGTAAAACTCCAGATAGTCATAACCAGCTTCGGACGAGACCTTCCACCAGAAGCTCAGGTTCCCAGCACCTGTGACCGACGTTTCAAACCACGTTTGCTGGCTGTGGCCGATCACTCCGCTCTGAGCTGCGTCCACACTATCATGGGTGATGGCGGTCTGGCCGAACCAGTTGCTGTTGCCGCCCAGGGTGTAGATGAGTTCAGGTGTATCCAGAGCCGCTGGCAACCCAACGGGCACCACATAGCTGAAGAGGGTGTTTGCCACATTGGTGCCTGCCGAAGTGGTGACCAGTACGCTGGCGCTGCCTGCGTTGCCCGCTGGTGTCGTGCAGATGATGGTGGTGCCATTCACCACGCTAAGATTTGTCGCTGCCGCTCCG
Organism: uncultured Verrucomicrobiota bacterium; assembly: GCA_903960845.1. Taxonomy (GTDB): domain Bacteria; phylum Verrucomicrobiota; class Verrucomicrobiia; order Verrucomicrobiales; family Verrucomicrobiaceae; genus Prosthecobacter. Next base: position 1,864 of record CAJCCF010000413.1, read on the forward strand.
CCGACGGTCACACCAGTGGCTCCGGCAAAGTTCTCTCCAGTGATGGTTACGCTGGTGCCGCCAGCAATGCTTCCGGTGGCAGGGGACACGGCGGTCACCGTGGGCGGACTCACATAGGTGTAGAGTGTGTTCGCGGCATTTGTGCCGCCTGGTGTGGTGATCAGCACGCTGACTGTGCCTGCTGTCCGGGCGGGCGTGGTGCAGGTGATGGTGGTGGAGTTGACCACACTCACGTTCGTCGCCGCCGTTCCGCCGAAGGTCACACTCGTGGCTCCGGTGAGGTTTGTGCCAGTAATGGTCACGCTGGTGCCACCTGAGGTCCTGCCGCTGGGGGGAGAAATGGAGCTGACCGCGGGGGCAGGCGGTAGATAGGTGAAGAACGAATTGGCAGCACTGGTTCCACCTGGTGTGGTGACCAGCACGCTGGCACTGCCTGCGCTGCCGAGTGGTGTTTCGCAGGTGATGGTCGTGTCATTAACCACATTTACATACGCCGCTGCTGTGCCGCCAATGGTCACACCTGACGCACCGTAGAAGCCAGTGCCGGTAATCGTCACGCTGGTACCTCCTTGGTTACTGCCGCTGGTGGGAGAGATGGCAGTGACGACCGGGGGCACCACACTCGTCGATTCCAGATGGACAATGCCAGGGGAGACAATGTTTCCAGCCATGCTTAAGCCGCCTATGACATAGATGCTGGACCCGACAGCTATCATGGTCCTATCGATTGCCGATTGTCCACCATGGGTTAGCGGCGAATTCACCAGACTCCAATCGGTACCATCCCAGATGGCGATGGGACTACTATAGATACTACTGTGACCGTGTGGAAATCCAAAATAGCCACCGACATACAGCCGCGAACCGACCATGGCCATAGTGGTCGCATAGTCATACTGACTGGGAGTTCCCTGACCCAAGGCATGCCAGGCAGTTCCATCCCAGCGGGCGACAGCTCCCGTGTACTCGCCATCTGCGGAGGTGATTTGACCTCCGACATACAAATCAGTGCCGGATGCCAACATTGCATTCACTATTACTCCGTCATTGGCGGAAGTCGTCAGCCCGCCTCCCTGCCCCTCTCCCAGAGCGCTCCAGGCGCTGCCGTTCCAGCGCGCGATGCCATAAGCGGGCACATCGCCTGCGCTGTTGAACCGCCCGCCTGCGTAGAGTCCCGATGGCGTCATTGCGAGGGCATACACATCGGTGGCCCCCGCACTGCCGCTAATGCCGGTGCCGAGGCCGCTCCACGCGCTGCCATTCCACCGTGCCACACAGCGCGCCGATACTCCTCCAGCAGAGGTGAAATGCCCCCCGGCGTACACATCGGTGCCGGAGAAGGCCAGTGCGTACACTCTTGGCGTAGCAAAGCCGCCTTCATTCGTCTCCATCCCGGTGCCCAGGGGGTGCCAGGTCGTGCCATCAAAGCGCGCGATGCAATTGCCCATGTTGCCAGCCTCAAAGCCGGCATAGAGGTCCGAACCGGAGAAGGCGATGACATGAATCGGGCGACTAAACTGACCCGGAAGAAAGGTCCATGCATTGCCGTTCCAGCGTGCGATTTTTTGATAGCCCACAAGACCGTGGTTCTCGAAGTCACCGGCCACATAGAGGTCCGTGCCGTTCACGGCCAGTGCGGTGTAGAGCGGTAGGTCGGTGCCGTCTCCACCCTTGCCTCCTACCCCAGATCCCATGGGGCTCCACGCCGTGCCATCCCAGCGGGCCAGGTGCCCCATCGCGCGTTCACCGATCGCGAACTGGCCTCCGGCATAGATCGCCGATCCGTGGGATGCCAGGGCTCGCACCACGTTACTTGAGAAGTCCGCCCCCAACTGCTGCCATGCAGTGCCTGTCCAGCGCAGCAGCCTCACAGGGGTGTTGCCGCCCCCTCCAACGGTGATGGGCAGAGAGCTGCAGACGCAGAGGGAATTGTTAGAGACGGTGAGCGCCAAAGCCCCGCCGACACCGTTGCCCATGGGCGCCCAACTGGTCCCATCCCATTGCGCGATGTTGTTCGCCGACGTGATCCCCGCTGTCTGAAATCTACCTGCGGCGTAAACTCGGGAGCTGGTGATGGCGAGGGCGTCCACAGACGAGCCGGGGTAGCCGCCCGTCAGTCCTTGCCCCAGCGCGCTCCAAGACGTGCCATTCCAGCGGGCGATGTTATTCACGGTCACGCCGCCTGCCGTGGAGAACTGACCTCCCGCATAAAGCACTCCGCCGGAAGCCGCTAGGGCACTGACAAAGCCGTATTGGTTCATGCCACCACCTACCGCGCTCCACTCCGTGCCGTTCCATCGGGCGATCTTGGAGGCAGGCATGTCGTCGCCAGCGCTGAGAAAGGCACCTCCTGCATAGAGCCCGTCAGGCATCGCGCAGAGTGCGTTCACGCTGCCATGGAGGCCGTTGCCTAGCGGGTGCCAGGCCGTGCCATCCCAGCGCGCGATTCGATGGGCCGCTGCGCCGCCCGCCATGTCGAACTCACCCGCCGCGATCAAATCCGTGCCCCAAAAGGCCAGCGCTCTTACCTCATGGTCTGTGCCCTGGCCCAGCGCACTCCACTGGCTGCCGTCCCACATGGCGACGCGGTTGGCCGGTTTGTCATCCACGGCGGTGAAATCGCCACCGATATAGACCCGGCCCGCACCATCAATGACGATGGCATGAACCTGCCCGTCGGTACCCACGAGGCTGCCCATGCTGACCCAGTCCGCATCGGACAAAGTGGGGTCGATCCGCACCGGGTAGATGGCCCCTACATCGTTCACCCGGATCACCAGACGATCACCCGCTGCAGCCTCCATGCGAGCTGTCAAAGTCCTGCCTGTGGCATCCGTGACACGCAGACGGCTGTAAGCGATCTGGCGCCCGCTGCCATGCAGGGTGAGCCTGGCCCCATACGAGGCGGCTTCCACCTCCGCGCCAGAGATGTGAAGAGCGACTCCGAGGTCGCCTTCACCCGACGGGCGCACCGGAACGATGAAATCCTGCCGCACTCCATCCATGCTCACGCGGTATTCTTCGACAAGGCCGCTGCGGATGTAGCGCACGACATCAGCCGCGACTTCGACCGTGCCGGACTCTGCCAGGTGGACATGCGTGTCCGCGTTCCCTTGGTCACGCCCTACTCGGATGGCCCGCACAGAGAAGCTCTCTTCCCCTGCCTGCGTCTCCACGGTGGACTTCAGCAGCAAACCCTCACGGGTGACCTCGCCCTCCATCTGCTGAAAAGCCGCGCGCAGCCGCGCACCATTGGCTGTCGAGGTAATGGAGATGCCATCACCGCTGTATTGCTTTTGCGCGGTTGCACCCAGCTGATCCAGAGGGATGGCTGTCTCGTTGCCAGCGAAGGCTTTTGAGTCACCCGCATGGAGTGATTGAATGAGCAGCGCGAAAAGGAGGAGGGACGTTTTCATGGTATGGGTATCTGTGCTTTTCCGGGAGGGATGTTACCGAATAAATAAACTCTTTTATTAGGTGCGGCGTAGAATGTGAAGCAATTCCTCGGTAACAATTCCGTGCAAATGACGCACTGGTTTGGTAGATACCCTCATTCCCGCTCCCGATGCCTACCGAGAACACCCGCTCCTGCCCGACCTGCGCCACCGCCATCCCGGCCAGCTTCCCTGAGGGCTTCTGCCCGAAGTGCATGCTCGCCAGCGTCACCCCGGCGGCTGCGGTGGAGGCGGCGGAGGGTGACAAGACGATCGCCGTGCCTGCGCCCACGCCTTCCCAGATGCTCCGTCCGGGTGGTGTGCCTAGTGTGGACATGCTGCGCCGCATCTTCCCCGATCTGGAAATCCTGGACGTGCTCGGCGCGGGAGGCATGGGCGCGGTTTACAAGGCACGCCAGCCGCGCCTGAACCGCCTCGTGGCGCTGAAGATCATGGTGGCCGCGCCGGGGCATGAAGGGGACTTTGCCCTGCGCTTCGAGCGGGAGGCGCAGGTGCTCGCCCGGCTTAGCCACCCGCACATCGTCATCCTTTACGACTTTGGCGAGCTGTCACCGGAACGCACGGGCGCGGACCCGCTCTTCTACTTCCTCATGGAGTATGTGGACGGCACGGACCTGGGCCAGCTCATCAAATCCAAGGAGCTCAAACCCGCGCAGGCCCTCGCCATCGTCCCACAGATCTGCGAGGCGCTGCAATACGCCCACGACCAGGGCATCACCCACCGCGACATCAAGCCGGCGAACATCCTCATCGACAAGCGCGGCACCGTCAAAATAGCCGACTTCGGCCTCGCGAAGATGATCAGCGGCACGGATGAGGCGCTCATGACCGGCCTCACCCAGACCGGCACCGCCATGGGCACGCCGCACTACATGGCCCCGGAGCAGTGGGACCACCCCGAGTTGGTGGACCATCGCGCGGACATCTACGCCCTCGGCGTGGTCTTCTACGAAATGCTCACCGGCGAGCGCCCGGCGGGCGTCTTCGAGCCGCCCTCGAAGAAGACCAAGCCCCCTGTGGACAAGAAGCTGGATGTCGTGGTCATGCGAGCCATGGACAAGAACCCCGACCGCCGCTACCAGCAGGCCGGGCAGATCGGCGATGACGTGACCCGCATCTCAGGGGCGAACAAAAGCAGGCCCGCCACCACCAAGGGCACGTCGGAGCCCAAGCGCAGCTCGCTCAAGCCTCTGCTCGCCATCGGCATCGCTGCCGCGCTGGCCGTTGGTGGATGGATGCTCTGGCAAGGTGGGCAGGCGGGTCCGCCAGCCGCAGCCGTTCCGCCCAATGCGGCGCTTGGGGGACCCAGCGTCCTACCCAATGCGAAACCCGGCCGCCTCCGCGCCGCAGGTGCCACAGTGAACGGCAAGCCGCATGATCTCACCAAGTTCGCCGCCTATGGTGACTTCGTTGATGTGGCGGGCGGATGGAGCCGGTGGGTGGCGCTGCGGGCAGACGGTTTCCTCGGACGGGCGGGCAGACTTTTCGGACATCGCCAAGATCGCCACAAGCTTCAACGCGGAGTATGCCTTCATCAACAAGGCCGGTAAGCTGGTGATCCCCGACTATGAGAAGTGGACGCTGCCCTCCAGCCTGGAGCAGGGCGTGGTGGATGCGGCGCTGGGCATGCAACACGGGATCGCTTTGCTGAAGGGTGGCCGGGCCGTGGTGTTCGGCGCGCGTTACGACGGCACGGTGGGAGATCCCGCCGAACCCAAGCAGTATGGCACGCCGCGCTGGCCGCTGCCCGAGGCCCACGCCTTGGAAAAGGTGCAGGCCGTCGCCGCCACCGTCACCCATGCCGCCACGCTGCACGAGGACGGCACCCTTTCCCTGTGGGGCTGGGAGGGGCCACTGAAGTGGGAGACTGATCCGCGCCAGAAGCCGCTGCGCCAGCTCCGCAGCACCCAGGACGGCTTCTGGGCGCTGGATGAGGCGGGCCAGCTCTGGCACCTCCCCGTGCCGCGCAATCCCGCGCCCGGCCAGCCCGTTTATGCCACGGACAAGCCGTCCCTGTCTGAATCCGGTGTCACCCACCTGGGGCGACGCTGCTGGCGCCGCAAGAGCGGAGAATGGATCGCGAACATGAACATCAATGACGGCATGGACCTGATGAAGGCGGCGGGCATCTCCGAGAGCACGGCTTTTTCGCTCGATGGCGGCTTGTTCAATGGCAAGCCCTCCGCCTCGCTGCTTTGGATCGAGCCGGTGACAGAAGGTAGGGCGGCTGGTCCTCCAGCCGCCGCCGTTCCACCCCAGACGGCGCTTGGAGGACCAAGCGCCCTACCCATAGCGAAGCCGGGCCTCACCGGACGCCTGCGTGGCGCGGGCTTTCATCTGGATGGCAAGCCGCTGGACTTGAAGAATGCCGAAGGCATCACCGACTTCGTGCAGGTCATCCTCACGGACAGGGGATGGGTCGGCCTGCGGGCGAATGGGGAGCTGGTCACACCCGAGGCAGGCTTGGGCGAAAAGAACATCGCCCGCTTGCTTCCCTCATGGTTCAACAGCTACGGAACGATCGACCGCGAAGGTCGCTTGAGTATCCAGCGTCCGGGTTCCGAAGGGGTTAAGGCGGTGCCGGAGGAAGTACAGCGCATTGGCGTGGTGGATGCCTGCTGGGATGGGGACGGCGGGCAGGCCATCGCCCTGCTGAAGGACGGCAGCGTGCGGGTGTGGGGTGAGCATTACACCACAGGTTACAAAGACACCCCAGTCTGGCCCGCACCTCCCACCGAGACGTTGCAAAACGTGCGCAAGATCGCCATCACCCACTGGCGCGCGGCCACGCTGCGGCAGGATGGGAAATGGCACATCTGGGGTGGCCATGGCGGCAGCTCCGGCCCGTTTGATCTCCAGCCCTTCGAGAGGTGGGGAGAGATCGCCGACATCGAGACCACCTATGAGCCATTCCGCGTCCTGACACGCAGCGGCCAAGTGTACAATCTCGGCGGCAGCCGCCCGCTCACCAGCGGACTCGTAGCGGAGGGGATCGAAGCCATCTCCGACCACCTGCTCCTGCCCAAAGGCTCACCCGTCTGGACATGGAACAGCAACAAGTCACGCGGCAGCGCCCAGGCAGAGGTGGATGCGCTGCTCCAGCAGATCGGCAACCGCCCACGCGGCACCTTTGACCTCCGCATCGTCGGCGATCATGATGCCTCCAATGTGGCGGCGCTGTGGATCGAGCCGGTGGAGATAGGCAGCGCGGCTGGTCTTCCAGCTTCCGTGCCCTCAAAACCTGGCCGCCTCGAAGGCACTGGCACCATGGCGAATGGCAAGACTCTGGACCTGTTCAAATTCGACGCTTATGAGGACTTCGTGGACGTGGCGGGCAGCTCGGATTTTCTGGTGGCGCTGCGGGCTAATGGGGAGACGGTTTCCTCGGACGGGCAGGCGGATTTCCAGGGCATCCGCCGGATTGCGCGCAGCTTCCAGGGCTGTCACTGCTTCATCACCGAGACTGGGGAGCTGCGCTTTCACCCGTCGCGGGAAATACCGCTGCCTTCCAGCCTGAAGGGCAGGAAAGTTGCGGATGCGGCCTCCGGCGACCAGCATGCCGTGGCGCTGCTGGAGGGCGGGCAGGCTGTGGTCTTCGGCCCACGCTACGAGGGGGCGGTGAATGACATGAGCAAGCGCGATGGCCTGGGCACGCCGCGCTGGCCCCAGCCCGAGGCCGCAGCCCTGCAAAAGGTCAAGGGCGTGGCCGTCACTTACACTCATGCCGCCACGCTGCATGAGGACGGCACCGTCTCCGTCTGGGGCTGGGAGGGACCTGTGAAATGGCAGCCAGAGGCAAAGATGAAGCCAGTCCGGCAGATCTCCTCCTTCCACGACAGCTTGCACCTGCTGGACGAGGCCGGGCAGGTGTGGAGCTTACCATTACCGCGCAGCGCGCACCCGGAGCAGCCCGTGGGATTCAACGGCACTGTGAAGCCCCTGGGCACGGCGGCAGTGCGGCTGCGGGACCATCTTTGGCTGGGCACGGACGGTGCCTGGCACGGTGTGGCAGCGGACCGCCCGGTGCAGGAACTGCTTGAGCGTACGGATCTGCAACCTGAGACAACCTTCGCGCTGCTGTCCAGCACCACCAATGCCATCCCCTTCAGCTATGTGCTGTGGATCGAGCCAGTGGCACCCGCTGGCGCGGCTGTCTCCCCGTCTCCCAGCCTCAAAGTCTCCCCGTCTTCACCCGCCACCTTGCCGCCCTTCACCGACCGCGAGGCGGCGGAGTGGGTGCTGGGGCTGGGGCAAGACGCTTGCTACGTCAAGGTGCAGATGCTCAAGGGTGGAAAGTTCATCGAAGTGCGGAAGCTGGCGGACCTGCCAGCGGAGCCGTTTGTGATCGCGGAGTTGCGGGTCAATCTTTCGCCCAAGAACCAACCCGAGATCTGGGGGCAGGTCACGGATGCACAGGTCATGCGTTTAGCAGGCCTGCGGTCCCTCAAGATCGTCGATCTCAGAGGCAATGTGACCGGTGCGAGCCTGAAGGTCATGGCGCATCATCCGGGGTTGGAGTCGCTGCAGTTTGAAGGGCTCAATCTGAGGGCGGACGACCTGCGCCATCTGCGGGCCTCTCGCGTGCAGACACTGCTTCTTCCCATGATGCATGTGGCAGACCCAGAAAGCCTCGCCGTGCTGGCCACGATGCCGAATCTGCGGAGCTTGCAGTTGAACGAGAACTTCGACCCCGCCCTGGCCGCTGCCCTGCCGAAGCTGCCCAAGCTGGAGATCCTGCGGGCCAACACCTCTGCCGCACTCACGGATGAGGCGCTGCCGCTGCTGGCGGAGAGATTTCCTGCACTCACGGTGCTGCAGCACTGGGGTTCCCAGAACCTCAAGGGCACCACCCTGGGCTCCCTGATGGCCCTGAAAAGCCTGACGAACCTAGGCCTCACCGCCAGCCCGGTGAATGATGAGGGGCTGGCGCAGATCGCCGGGATGCCCCAGCTTCTGACGCTCGATCTGGGCCAGACCCGCATCACAGATGCCTGTCTGCCCACGCTCAAGAGCTTCCCCAAGCTGGAATCCCTCCAAATCTTCCAGACCGAGCTGACCGACGCCGCGCTGCTGGAACTGGCCTCCATCCCCACGCTGAAGAAGCTCTTCGTCAAGATGCAGGTCGTCACCAACTGGAAGCCAAGAGTCACCTTCACCGACGCGGGCATCGCCGCCTTTGCGAAACTGCGCCCTGACGTGGAGGTGGTGAAGTAAGGCCACCCAGCCCGCCGTTGCCTAGAGGAAGCAGGTTATCCCCGCCACCTCGTCCGCCGAGGCCGGCGCCCTCTGCCGACGACCCCCGTGGGGATATTTCCACGTCCCACGCCACCTCTGCGGCACTTGCCCCCGCACCTCGGCGCAACCGATGCCACCGCCTAAGGTCGCCCATCGCATGGGAAGCCGTCACCTATGCCCCCCTTGAGGCAGCCCACGGCATAGATATGGACTTAACGGGACCTGAGCTTTTCGGTGGCAGGCGATCATTAGGCTTGGCAAATCCTCGCCGCCCCTCTAGACCACACGCCGCATGGACGAAGGAAATAGCCGCATCAAACCATTCCCCACGACCCAGTGGAGCCTCATTGTGCGCGCTGCGGCGGCTGATCCGGCGGATCGGGAAAAGGCGCTGGCGGAGATCTGTGAGCTGTATTGGCCGCCGGTGTATGCCTTTATCCGCTCGCGTGGGAACTCCCCCCATGATGCTGAGGACCTGACACAGGGCCTCTTCGCCGAGCTTTTGGAGCGCAATGACTTTGCCAGGGCTGATGCGAACCACGGCAGGCTGCGCTCCTACCTGCTGACCTCGGCTAGCAATCACCTGGTGGAGGCGCATCGCCACAAGCACCGGCTGAAGCGCGGCGGGTATGACGTGATCCTCTCCATCGATGCTGAGGCTGCCGAGATGCGCTGCCTGATCCCGGAGCCGAGGGATGAGATGAGCCCGGACCGTGTCTTCGAGCGGCAGTGGGCCATCACGGTCATGGAAGGCGTGGTGACGGCCCTCCAGGAGCGCTATGAACAGAAAGGGCAGAGGGATCTCTTCCACGCGCTGAAGCCCTTCCTCATGGCCATATCTGCCGCCCCGCAAGCGGAGCTCGCGGAGAAGCTGGGGATGAGCGCCCAGACGCTGCGCGTGAGTCTCCACCGCCTGCGCCAGCGCTACGCCGAACTGCTGCGCCAAGCGGTAAAAAATACGCTGGGACCGCACGAGAATGTCGAGGACGAGATCGCCCACCTGATGTCGGCCTTTCACTGAGCCAGCCTGTGGCTCAGTGAGTGGGCTGTTCCTTCGTCGTGTTGTCTTTAAAGAGCAGAGCAAACACGATCACCAGCACTGCGCCCATCGCGGCGGGGATGAGCCAGATCGGCTGCCAGTCGTGGGTGGTGCCATGCGTGTATTTTTGCGCGACGATGCCTGAGAGCCATGAGCCGACAAACATGCCCGCGCCGAGGGTGACGATGGCATGTAGTCCCTGTGCGGCAGCGCGGATGTCTTCGCCTGCGCGTTTGTCCACATACATGCGGCCCATCACGAAGATGAAGTCATAGCACATGCCATGCAGCAGGATGCCGGTGTAGAGCATCCAGAGCGCGGTGGGTTGCTGGTGGAAGAGCGCGAACAAACCGAATCGAATGGCCCAGGCGGCCATGCCGATGATGAGGATGCCTTTCGCTTTCAGCCGAGGCAGCAGGAAGGGAAGCATCAGCAGGAAGACGACATCAGAAACCTGGCCGAGCGTCATCTTGGCGGTGGGATCGGAAACGTTCATCTCGGTCATGAACTGGTTCGTCCAGGTGAAGTAGAAACTCAGCGGGATGCAGATGAGGAAAGAGCAGATCATGAACGTGGCGAAGGAGCGATCGCGGAACAGCTTGATGGCATCGAACCCGAGCAGCGCGCCCACTGAGACAGGCGTGTTCGCTCCCTTTGGCGGTGTGTGCGGAAGGGTGAGCGAGTATAGCCCCATGACGAGTGCCGCGGCTGATGCGAGTTGGAACATGCCCGCGTTGTCGGCGAACTTCAGCCAGTTCACCGTGAGACCTGCGACGATCCATCCGACGCTGGCCATCCACATCACAAACGGGAATTCTTTCGCCGGATTCTTCGAGTGATGCAGCGTCAGTGCATTCGTGAGTCCATGCCCGGCCATGTAGGTGATGGTGTAGGCGATGAGCACCGGATAGAAGGTGCCGAAGTCCTTCAACGTGGACACCCAGTAAAGCAGCCCAGCGCCAACGAGGTGCAGCACGCCGAGGATGCGCTGCGTGGCAAAGAAGCGGTCCGCCACAATGCCAACAATGAAAGGCGACACAAGCGCGCCCACCGCCGTGGTGCCATACGCGAGCCCGATTTGACTGCCCTCAAAGCCCAGCTTTGAGAGGTAAGTACTCATCGCTGAATACCAGGCACCCCAGATGAAGTAATGCAGGAAGACCATGAGCCAGAGGCGGACGAGCAGGAGTGGATTCATAAAGGATGGTGTGAACGGGCGAAAACCAAACGGGCACCGTGAATGCATTCTTCCCTGGCATCGAAGCGTTCGAATGGAGAATGCCTGCACTTTAAAAGAACACGGCGGCGGAGCCGAGGGCTCCACCGCCGTGCCGGAGGGGGAAGTGTTGGTGGACTCTGGATCAGAAGTTCAACTGAGCCTGAAGGCCGATGTAGTCAGCGGTGACGTCTTTATACTGGGAGGCGGCGGGGGCCGTGGTGCTGGTGGTGGTGTTGGTGCGACTGCCATGGGTGTACATGAGCGTGAGCTCCATCTCAGGGTAGGGCATGTAGCGGAGACCGACGCCGATCTCATCCACCTGATTGTTGGGTGCATTGGTGGCGAATTTGCGGCCGCCGTCGGAGTGCTGCCAGCGGGCAAAAGGGATGAGTTCCTGCTGGTTTGCGAAGATGTGGCGGTAGCTGGCCTGCACATAGCCGCCTGAGATGTCGCCTGAGGTGATGGTCTTCATGTCCTGGCTGAGAACAGGACCCTGGCCCCAGTTCCATTCGGCTTCGAGACCGAAGGGCTGCGGGAAGAGGATGGCGGTGACGCCGACACGCTGGTCATCCACACCGCGTGCATTGAAAGTGGGGGTGGGACCGCCGACGGGTCCGACTCTGGCGGCAGTCGGCACAAACTTGCCGGTGTAACCCTGAATGCCGACTTCGAAGAACTGGCCGTTCGGGAACTCAAAAGGATAGGCAACACGGGCGGCGTAGTGAGTCTGGCCGTTGACGTCCGCACGGTTCAAACCCTGTCCTGAGAAAGCGCCGATGGCCACCACACCATAGTCCCCGGAGCCGCGCAGCCCCATTTTGACGAGATCCTTGAAGCGGTTGCGGATCTCATACGGAGCCCACATGAGATAGGCACCGAAATCTCGCTCGCCCTCGACGGCGGAATTGAGGGCATCTGGGCGCTCCAGGGCCAGACGGTTCTGCGAGGACTGCAAGTTTGACCAGCCAAAGGGCACTTTCGACTGACCGAGACGGACGCGGAACTCTCGGGCGGGGTCCAGCGAGATGTCGGCATAGTAGTCACGGGCCTGCATGGCATTGGTCCCGCTGAGGTTGCCGAAAAAGTCCGCCTGCAAGTACATGTAGAGGTGCTGGGAGACATCACCACTGAGCACCATGCGTCCGCGGCGCAGGCCAAGCGTCTGAGCGTCACTGGCAAAGGAGTCGTTCGGGACATTCAGGGTGCCATCTTGATTGAGCACGGACTCATAACGGAACTGGCCGTAGCCGCGCAGTTTAATGCGCTCGTACCATTTGTCGGCGAGCAGCAAGTCGAGATCCGTCTTGCTCATGGTCGTGGGGGAGGTGTTGTCGGTGACCTTGGAGAGCTCTTCAAGCTGGCCCTTGGTGCCGGCGATGACGTCTTCCAGATGCTCCACTTTGGAGGCCTGATCAGCGATCTTCTTGCTGATGCTTTCCGGGCTGGCGGAAGCGGAGAGCTCTTCGACCTTACCCTTGGTGCCGCTCAAGGCGCTTTCCAGTTCCTTGATCTTGGTTTCCTGGCTGGCGACCCGCTTTTCAAGAACCGAGGCGGAGGCTGGAGCTGCTGCTGCCGGTGCTGCGGACTTGGCCTCATCGGCGCGCATCGCCGATACCAGCAAGTCATGCTCTTCCTGAGTGAGTGAGCCTTTGGCTTTCAGAATGCCAAAAAGTTGTTCCATGGCCGGACTGGCTTGAAGGGAGAGCGTTGGCGGCAGAGTCAGGGTGCCGGCTGTGAGTGCGCAGAGCAGCCGCCACGGAGTGCGAGTTGGGTTGATCTTAAACATGTGGGTGTTGGTGAACGTGTGTTGGAGCGTGTCGGAGACATCAGCCGGGAGGGCGTCCGTCACCCTGTCACATTGCCGGTCGGCCAGGTGACAGTTCTGCCTTTTAGTGCAAACCCACCCCGTGTGGCGAGAGATCCAATGTTACAATGTCGTCACACACGGATTTCATGTGACAGTTCCGATCGTAAACCCAGGCAGACGACACCGGAAAGACGGCGTCGAGTTGTCCAATGTGACAATTTGTTCACATAGCTTTTTTTGCCCAACGCGGCACCC
>CAJCCF010000414.1 GCA_903960845.1 uncultured Verrucomicrobiota bacterium
CGTGTTTGTTTTTTCCAGCATCAGTGAAACGTTTGGCAATGTGGTTTTGGAAGCCATGTCGAGCGGTTTACTGCTTGTGGCCTATGACTACGCCGCACCACGACAGATCGTCCACAGTGGCGAGAATGGGTGGCTGGCTGATTTTGACCAGGAAGAGCAGTTTCTCGACGCGGTCAGGCAGGCTGGCGCGACTTGGAATGCTGCCACCATGCGCGCCGCCGCCCGAGTGGCCGCTGGCGAGCTTGGCTGGCGCCGAGTTATCGAGCAGTTTGAGGGTGAACTCCTCAGCGTGCAGGGTAAGATGCCGGAGGTCATCCATTCATGAACGAAGAATCCGAAGAAACTCCCGACCTGCCGGTCGATCCTTCCCGAGTGAAGATGAAACTGCGCGTGCGCACTGTTTTCATCTCCGATGTCCACCTCGGCATGCCTGATTGCAAGGCGGCCCAGGCTTCGCACTTCATTCGTCACATCCAGTGTGACCGGTTGATCATGAATGGCGACATCATTGATGCCTGGCATTTGAAGAGCTCCGGCGGCTGGAACAAGTCACACACGAATTTTCTCCGCACCGTGCTCAAGAAGATGGAGAAGGAGAACACTCAAATCATCTACCTGCGCGGCAATCACGATGACATTCTGGACCGCTTCATCCCCATCCGGTTTGATAACTTCCACATCACCAACGAGTACCTCCACCAGACCCCGCGCGGAGACTACCTCGTCGTGCATGGCGACGGGTTTGATCACGTCACCACCAATCACCCATGGATCGCGAAGCTTGGCGGTGTCGGTTACAACCTGCTGCTGAAGGTGAACCGGATCTACAACTGGTACCGTCAGGTCTGTGGTAAGGAGAATTTTTCACTCAGCCGCTGGGTGAAACTGAAGGTAAAATCGGAGGTGAGCTTTGTCGGCAAGTATGAGGAGCAGCTCCAGGAACTCGCAAAGGCCAGGCACTGCAAAGGAATCATCTGCGGCCACATCCACAGCCCGGCCAACAAACTCGTGGGGGAGACCCACTATCTGAATTCAGGTGACTGGGTCGAGTCCATGACCGCCATCATCGAGCACGACAGCGGCGAGTTTGAAGTCATCTCCTATGACGACTTCTGCCAGCGGACAAACCGCCAGCCCAAGGGGCAGGCCAAAAGCATGAATGTGACGAACGAGGTGAAATTAAGTGTCGAAACTGTCACATTACCCAGGTAGGTTAGCCAAACGCCTGCTCCAGAAATGCACGATCACATTTTGACCTCATTCAACGCTGCCCTCGGTTCACTACGCGAGCAGGTCCTGACCATGTCCAGCATGGCACGCAAAAATCTGGCCAGCGCCATGCGCGGTCTCCTGGAGCGCGACACGGATCTTTGCAATGCTGCCATCGCTGCGGATCAGGACGTCAATGAGCTGGAAAAAAGCATCGATCGTCTAGGCATGCAGATCCTGCTGAAGTTCCAGCCCACCGCCCACGATTTGCGGCAGGTCATGGGGACCATCCGCGTCGCCAACAACCTTGAGCGCATTTCCGACCAGGCCAGCGGCATCGCCAAGCGCGCGCGAAACATCAACAATCTGCCGGAGATTGCCGAGCTGAAACTGATCGAGCCGGTCTATCATCTCTGCGCGCGCAATCTGGAGAGCAGCATCCTCGCCTTCTCGGAGGCCGACTCCGAAGCCGCCGCGAAAGCACGGTTGCTCGACAAGGAACTCGACGCCGCTGAAAAGGCTTTCGACCGGTCGCTGCTTGCCGTCATGGAAGAGCGCCAGGCACCTCTCGAAGGCTACCTGCATCTCATCTTTGTAGCCCGTTTCCTCGAGCGTGTCGGGGATCACGCCAAGAATATCTGCGAGGACACCATCTTCATCGAGAAGGCTGAGGACGTGCGTTTTGGCAAAAACAAGCGCGAGGAGACTGCCAGTCCGGAAGGTCTCTAAAGGCTGCATCTTGCCTTTGCCAATCCTGCGCAGGCACTGCATATCTGAGGGGTCATGCTCGACCTCTCTGGAAAAAAAATCACGCTGCTCAAGGGCGGCCCCGGCAACGAACGCCACGTCTCCATCAAAACCGCTGAAAGCGTCGCCGAGGCTCTGCGCTCGGTCGGTGCCGAGGTTGCCGAGGTCGATGTGACCGGGCCGGACTTTGAAGTGCCCGGGGACACATTCATCGCCATGAACCTGATTCACGGGACCTTTGGCGAGGACGGCCAGATCCAGGCCATTCTGGAAAAGCGCGGCATCCGCTACACCGGTGCCGGTGTCGAGACGAGCCGCGTCGCCTTCGACAAGGGACTGAGCAAAGCCAAATTCATCGCCGTCGGCGTGCCGACTCCGCGTTCGCAGAACTACCAGCTCGATGGCAGCGAGCCGCTGACCATCTCCATCCCGCTTGTTTCCAAACCACCGCGCGAGGGCTCCAGCGTCGGCGTGAACATCTGCCGGACGCAGGAAGAATGGGTGAAGGCCATCGAGGAGGCTAAAAAGTTCGGCAGCACGACCCTGGT
Organism: uncultured Verrucomicrobiota bacterium; assembly: GCA_903960845.1. GTDB lineage: Bacteria > Verrucomicrobiota > Verrucomicrobiia > Verrucomicrobiales > Verrucomicrobiaceae > Prosthecobacter. The sequence continues at coordinate 2,505 of CAJCCF010000414.1, forward strand.
GGAGGAGTTCATTGAGGGCAAAGAGCTGACCGTCGGCATCCTCGGTGATCAGGTGCTGCCCATCATCCACATCGAGCCCGTCGAAGGCTTTTACGACATCAACAACAAGTACCCCTGGATGAACGGCACCGGCAAGACGCTTTACCATTGCCCCGCCGAACTCGACGCTGAAACAACCAGGCGTGTTCAGGACGCCGCCCTGGCGGCCTTCAAGAGTTGCGGAACCGAAGTCTATGGCCGTGTCGATGTCATGCTCAGCGCCGCTGGTTCACCCTTTGTCCTGGAGATCAACACCATCCCCGGCATGACCAGCAGCAGTTTGCTGCCGAAGGCCGCCCGCACCGTGGGCATCGAGTTCCCTGAGCTTTGCACCCGCATCATTGAGCTGTCTTTGGCCGCCAGACCCTGACCACGGGCAGCCGCCTCCCTTCCCATGCGTGCTCTCGTTTTTCTCCTTCTTGTTTCCAATGCCATCGCCGCCGCCGAGGTGACCCTTCATCGCTGGTCGGGCGCGCTGAATGTGCCTGATCCCGTCGCCTGCACGGTGGATGAAAAGGGCCGGGTTTATGTGTCGGCGACCACGCGAAGAAAAGTCGCTGATTTGGACATTCGCGAGCATCCGGTATGGATCGCCAGTGACGTTGGCCTGACCAGTGTGGAGGAGAAAAGCCAGTTCCTGAAGCGCGAGCTGGCCCCCGGAAAACTGCGCGTGCCCCGGGGCGCCTTGAAGGATCACAACAAGGATGGCTCGATCGACTGGAAGGACCTCACGGTTCACAGCGAGCGCATCTACCAGCTCCGCGACACGAACGGTGACGGCACGGCGGATAAGATGACCGTTTTTGCAGAGGGCTTTGACACCGAGGTCACCGGAATCGCGGCGGGCGTTTTGTATCACGACGGCTGGGTTTATGCCACCATCGCCCCGGATCTCTGGAGGCTCAAAGACACGAACGATGATGGCGTGGCTGATGTGCGTGAGATCGTGGCGCATGGCTTCGGCATGCATATCGCCTATGCCGGCCATGATCTGCACGGCCCGCGTCTCGGCCCGGATGGCCGCATCTACTGGAGCATCGGTGACAAGGGCGTGAACATGACAAGCAGGGAAGGGCGGCACTGGTATTATCCGCATGAAGGCTGCGTCATGCGCTGCGAGCCGGATGGCGCCGGGTTTGAGGTCTTTGCCCATGGCTTGCGCAATGTGCAGGAAATCGCCTTCGATGACTTGGGCAACATCTTCGGTGTCGACAACGATGCCGATCTGCCGGGCGAAAAAGAGCGCTTCGTTTACATCACCGAGCAGAGCGACTCAGGCTGGCGCTGCAGTCATCAATACATGAAGTCCGAGAGCCGCTGGATGCGTGAAAACATCTGGCAGGCGCCGGCCAGGGATCACGCGCCGGCAGGCGCGACCGCTCCACTCTTCATCACGCCGCCGCTCGCCAATTATTCAAACGGGCCCGCCGGTTTCGCGCATGAACCCGGCACCGCACTCGGGACTGGATTGCGCGGCCATTTCATTCTTGATCAGTTCCCGTCGGGCCGGATGGAGGCCTTCACCATCACGCCGGACGGCAGCGCCTTTCAGATGAGCCGCGCACGGCTGATCAACAGCGGCATCATGGGCATCGGCCTGAGCTTTGGTCCTGATGGCGCCTTGTACATGGCTGACTGGGTGGGCGGTTATCCGCTCGATGAAAAAGGTGCCATCTGGCGTGTCGATGAACCGCAAAAGCCCACGCCCGCCAGGCTCGAAACACAGAAGCTTCTCGCTGCCGGATTCGATGCACGTGCAGTCGTGGAGCTGCAAACCTTGTTAGGTCATGCGGATCAGCGCGTGCGGATTGGGGCTCAGCTGGCTCTGGTGAAAAAGCAATCCTGGCAGGCCATGCTCAGCGTGCTGGGCGACGCGAAAGCAGCTCAACTCAAGCGTGTCCACGCCCTCTGGGGATACGGCATCGGCCTGCGTCACGGTGATGTCGATGACGCGGCGCTCACGGCGCAATTGCTCAAGGAAACCGACACGGAACTGCAGGCGCAGATGGCCAAAGTTCTTGGTGACGCCAAGGCTGGCGGGGCCGCTCAAAAAGCCATCGCGGCACTGCTTGCCTCCAAGGCGCCGCGCGTGCGCTTTCACGCCGCCATCGCCCTCGGCAAGCTCAAGTCGGCCGCTGCGGAATCCAGCCTCTGGAGCATGGCGGCTCAGGAGGCGGATGATGCCTGGCTGCGTCATGCCGCAGTTACCGGACTCGCCGGCTGCGTCAGTGCGGAGGGTCTTGCCGGGCATCTCAAAGACGATTCCCGCCGGGTTCGTCTCGCCGCCACGCTGGCGTTGTCACGCCTCCGCTCGCCACTCATCATTGCGGCACTGAATGATGAGGAAGCAGGCATCGTGGATGAGGCCACTCGTGCCATCCATGATGATGCGGGCATCCCGGAATCGCTGCCAAAG
>CAJCCF010000415.1 GCA_903960845.1 uncultured Verrucomicrobiota bacterium
ACGAAGTCACCGATGTCGATCTGATGAATGAAGAGCGCGTAGGCTTCCTCGCTGACATCGCTCTTGCTCAGGTAGCATTGGATGCGTCCCGTGATGTCGCCGATGTCAAAGAACGTCGCCTTGCCCATCTCACGGCGGGAGAGAATGCGGCCTGCCACATTGACATCGAGTCCATCGACAAAGTTTTTCTTCAGCGTGCCCGGATCGTGGGACACCTCAAACTTACCACCGAACGCCGCGATGCCGCGTTTCTGCATCTCTTCAAGCTTCGCACGGCGGAATTGCAGGAGTTCGGATTCGGTGTGTTCGGGGGTCGGTTGCATGGTCGGACAGATAGTGGGGCGGAGTCTTTAGCCGGGTGAAGGGGAAATGCCACCTCAAAGGTGAAGCTCACCGCCCCAGGCTGCCGAGGTAAGCGATCAGATCCCGCAACTCCTCACGCGTCATGTTTAGGATCAACCCTTCAGGCATGAGCGAGCCGGATTCCTGATGTTCACGAATCTCTGACAATGGAAAGCGCAGCAAGGTGCCGGTGCCGAGTTCCTTGAGATGCAATTCACCGCCACCCTCGCTGAACTTGTAGCCTAGCAGCCGACGCCCGTCCTTCAGCGTGACGCCGCTGGCAATATAGCCCTCTTTGATCTGACGCCCCGGCCAGACCACCGCTTCGATGAGCAACTCCACAGGAACTCCACGACCCACAGCATCCAGTTCCGGGCCGATGATACCGCCTTTCTGTCCAATCCGATGGCAAGCCGAGCAGCCGAACAAAGGCTGCTGAAAAATGGCGGAGCCCTTCGCGGCATTGCCAGCCGACTTCACCTCGGCAGCCAGTGCTGCCACCCAGGCGGGATCGTAGGTGGGTTGAGAGTTCTTGAGACCGAGGATCTTGCTGAGTACGGCTGTCAGTGCTGCATCGCTCTGCCCTGAGGAACTCAAAACCGCCTGCACTCGGCGCGCGGTTTCCATGGAGCATGGCTTCGCCTCCAATGCCTTGGCGAGCGCCTGTGTCGCCGCTGCTCGAGCGAGCAGTGAAATCAGGCTGACGCGCAGGATGTCGTCATCAGCGATGCTATCGAGCAGTCCCGCTGCCTTTGTTCCAGCGAGTGCAGGCTTGATCTCTGACAGCGCAGCGAGTGCAGCGACTCGGAGACTCCATGTCTGTGTAGCGTCACTTATCCAAGCCTCAAAAGTCTCCTGCGGCTCGCCCAACCGCGCCAGCGCGCGGACCGCCGCCGAGCGCACGAGCGCGCTTTTGGCCGTACGGCCTGCGGCCATTTCATGGATGGCGGACGCGGTAGCTTTCAGTTCCCAAACAGCGGCGATTTCACAGGCCTTGATGCGGTCGTCCTCGTCCGGTCTGGCTAAAAGCTGATTGATTATTGGCAAGGCACCCTCGGGAGCCTTGGCTCGAGTCTGGCCATCGACGGCCATGGACAATTCATTTAAAATCGAAATGTCCGAGAGGCCTGCCTGCAGGGCGCGCAACTGATCCTCCGGCACGCCTTTTCGAATCAAGATGCGATGCAGCGCGACCTTTGTCTGCGGAGGAGGCGTGTCAGCGTCTGAGATGATCATCTTCCGAACGGTATCAAGCAGCTCACGGCTGCCTTCTTTCTCGACCAGATAACTCAAATGCGTCGGCGGCAGCGCGGCCAGGAACTCATCCAGCGTCTCCGCCTTCTTCCACTGCGGAGCCGTCGCATGAACCAACAGCCACAAAGCCCGATCCAGGAAGGTATCCATGGGCTTATCCAGTGCCTTCAACGCCACTTTGATCGCTTCCGGTGATTTCACCTTCGCACACGCGACGATGGCTTCGAGACGGACGCGGGGAGACTTATGCTCGATTTTCGGAGCCAGGAGTTCGAGTGGATCTGGCAGTTGGTCTGCCAATGTGCCGATGGCATGAGTGGAACCCTGCTCTGATAAACGAGTCAACGCTTCCGCGGAAGGTTCTGGCAGGTTCCGCCGCAGATGCTGATAGGCCTGCCAGCGGGATTTAGAATCTAATGCGAGAGCACTCCCCTTCACCGTCACCCGCCAGATCCTCCCATGCTGCTTATCCCGGTTCGGATGCCGGAAACTGGCCTGGTAGTGGCCGATGATCGGGTCATACCAGTCGGCGATGTAGAGGGCTCCTTCGGGGCCGAAGCGGACATCGACGGGACGGAAGGCGACGCTGCTGCTGGTGATGAGCGGGGGCTGCTCGATGGCTTCGAAGCCGCTGGGGGCGTCTTTGTCATCAATGAGCTTGTGGCGGTAGATGGCGTTTTCGAAGAAGCCGCCGGTGATGATTTCGTCCTGCATTTCGTTAGGCCAGTGTGCGTCGCCGACGATGTCCACGCCGCAGAATTTGCGCAGGCCATCGGTCTTGATGATCTGTCCGCTGTGCGGAAGCATGAAGCGCCCGAGCAGGAAGTAGGGCAGGCCTTCGGTTTCTTTGTTGGTGGAGGGCGATGCGCTGGCACGTGGCAGCTCGGGCACCTCGATTTCCATCGGTCGCGCCCAGAACATGCCGGCGGCTCCGGCGACCATGATGGGCTGACCTTCTTTGGTGAAAGCGGTGCCCCAGGGATTCAGCGGCATGCCGGTGGGGTAGGCCTCCAGCTTGCGACTGCGCGGCCAGAAGCGCCAGAAACCCGCGCCGTAGAGTTGCTTCACGCCCCAGGCGGTGGTGACCCGTGAATAGCAGTGCAGCCCCTGATGCATGACCAGCGCACCATCGGGCGACCAAATAAAGCTGTTGATGTTTTGATGGGTATCGCCCGTGCCGAAGCCGCTGAAGATCACCTCTTTTTCATCCACCTGATCATCGCCATTCGTGTCTTTGAAGAGCCAGAGTTTCTCGCCTTCGCCGACATAAAGCTCGCCCGGCCCGGCCAGTTCCATGCCCATCGGCATCCGCAATCCATCGGCATAAACGGTGCGCTTGTCAGCACGGCCATCGTGGTCGGTGTCTTCGAGGATGAGGACTTGATCATTGCACACTTCATCCGGCGCAGGCTGCGGATAGGCCGTGGTGCTGAGCACCCACAAACGCCCGCGCTCATCCCAGCGGATGACGAGCGGATTTGGCACCTCGTCTTTCTCGGAGGCGAAGAGGTTCACCTCAAAACCATCAAGCACTTTGAAGGAAGCGAGTTCAGCTTCCGGGGAGTGGTCAGGCGGCGGCTCGCCGACGGAGATGGCTTTTTTATACGGCTGCTGGGCACCCAGGGAATGACTAATGACGAAGGCCAGAATGACTAAATAAGGCCGAAGCCCGAATGACGAAGTCATGCAGAGTGAAGTTCGTGGGCCGTGGGTTTGAAGTTCGGATTGAGTCATTCCTTCGTCATTCGGATTTAGACATTCGTCATTCATGGAACCTTCCTCCCCAGCGCCTCGGCCTGCTTCCATATCTCTTCTTCCTTCTCGCGAATCATCCCCTGATACTTCTCCAGCTCCTTCGGGAACCAGCGCACCTGAGGATTGAGATGATCCCGGCTGCTAGGTTGTGCGGTGCGGTCGCCATAAAGAATGGCCCAGTTGCTGGGACGCCA
>CAJCCF010000416.1 GCA_903960845.1 uncultured Verrucomicrobiota bacterium
CCTGTCACATTGCTGGTCGGCCAGGTGACAGTTATGCCTTTTAGTGCAAACCCACCACGTGTGGCGAGAGATCCAATGTTACAATGTCGTCACACACGGATTTCATGTGACAGTTTCGATCGTGAACCCCGTCGGGGCGCCATGGGGAAAGGGGTGTCGAGTTGTCCAATGTGACAATTTGTTCACATAGCTTTTTTTGCCCAACGCGGCACCCTCTGACAAAGGGTGGCGGCCTCAACGGCCAACCACCCATTAGACCCACCCAACGCATGAAATCCGCCATCATCACACTCTTCCTGGCCGTGACGGCTGCCGCCAGTCTTCAGGCTCAGACCACCCTCCGCATCCGCGGTTCTGACACTCTCGGTGCCAAGCTCGTTCCTCAGCTGGCTGAAGCTTTTAAAAAGCAGGGAGGCAAGGTGAGTTTCGACATCGCCGCTGAAGGTTCCTCCACGGCATTCACCAACCTCGCATCCGGCACGGCCGAAATCGGCATGTCCAGCCGCAAAGTGAAGGCCGATGAGCGTGCCCTCTGCCGCAGCAAGGGTGTCACCATCACCGAATTCGAAGTGGCCTGGGACATGATCTGCGTCGTCGTGAACAAGAACAATCCGGTGAGCGATCTGAGCAAGAAGCAGATCCTGCAAATCTTCGCTGGTGACATCAAGGACTGGAGTGAAGTCGGAGGCACACCGGGCCCCATTTCCATCTACACCCGCAACACTTCATCCGGCACTTACAAGGATTTCATCGGCCTCGCCATGAAGGGTCGCGAGTATGGCGCCAACAGCCAGAAAATGGCCGGCAATGAGCAGATCGCTTCCGAAGTCGGTTCCAACGCCAACGGCATCGGTTACGTCGGTCTGGCCTACGCCAACTCCAGGGGAGTCAAGGTCGTCACGATCGGTGGTCAGGCACCCAGTGTGGCTAGTGTGAAAAAGTATCCGTATTCCCGCCCGACCTTCCTTTACACCAGTGGCGAGCCTGCCGGCACGACAAAAGCCTTCATTGACTTCTGCCTGAGCGGCGGAGGTGAGGCCATCGTGACCAAGGTTGGATTCGTGCCGCGTTCCCAAGCCAAGTAATCGCGCATTTGACAGTCGACGCCATCCGGCGAAAGAGAGTTTCTCCTTCGCCGGATGTTTGTTTTTCCGCGCATCATCACACTCTCCCGACCGACCTCAGGTGGAAAGCCCCAAACCATCCGAACGCCCCTCTCTTGGCAGTCTCCTTCTCAATAAAAGGAAGAGCACGACGCTGGGCATGGAGCGGCAGGGATTGATACGATCCTTCTTCGCTTCGAACGCGAGTGTCACCATCGTGGTGCTGGTGCTCATCATGCTCTTCCTGCTGCGTGAGGGCTCGGATTTCCTGAACACCTACAAGCACGAGTTGGAGATTTATCGCCGCGCTGGACTGGAGTTTTGCGACATTGTGGACCGCCCTTTGGCGGCGCATCAGAATCTGTCCAGCGGTCTGCGCCGGGCCTTGGGCGCATCGCTCGACACCATCAGCCAGAAGTCACGCAATCGCCGTGATGCTTACTTTCTGCTCAAGCGCCGGGTGGAGGAGGAAACTGTTCTTCATCGCGATGCACTCGCTGCCGCACTGGAGCAGACACCAGCTCCCGGGCCTGACAAGCTGGAGCCTCTGAAGCAGCAACTCGCCACGGCCAACGCCAAATCGGTGGCCGCGCTGATCGTGCCAAAAATTTTCACTGCGGCTGAAGCAGCGCAGATGCGTGAGGAATTGACCCATCTCACACCTGAAGTCACTGATCTGCCGCCTCTGCTGCAGCAGCTTAGCGCTGAGTTTGTGACGAAGGATCAGGAGGCAAAAACCAAATTTACCACACTGGTCGACGCCGCCGAAGCCTTTGAAGAAGCGCCTGAGGCTCTTCAGGAAGTGCTCGATGAGATCAAGGAACATGCCCTGGAGACGAAGGCAGCCGCTGTCGAGTTTCACACCATGGAGAGCGGGCGTCTGCGCCTGATGAATGCGGCGAAGTCTGCCAGGGACCCGAAGGAAAAAGCGGATCTCATCAAAGAAGCCGAAGCATCCAAGGCCGAGCCGGTGGATTATGCCGCGAGCATTCAGGCGGTGGTTTCAAAAGCCGGTGAACTTGGCGAAAAAGTAAAAGACTATGCGGCCGCCGCCCAAAAGGCCGCGACGGATCTGCCTGCGACGGGCGGTTCGGACGAAGCGACCGAGATGCTCAATGAAGTACACCGCCTTTTGCCTGTTCATGTGCAGGAGATGAAGGGCGTCTCGGATCAACTCAAGGCATGGAACGCTGATAAGCCGGTGTCTTTCTTCAGCGTCATCCGGGCCTTCTTCTTCGGCACCAACTGGCTAACCAACAGTTCGTGGCAGGACTTCTTTGGTTTTGTGCCCCTGCTCAGCGGTTCGCTCGTGATTTCCATCATCGCCATTCTGATCGCCACGCCGCTGAGCATCACGGCGGCGATCTACACCAACCAGTTTGCCTCGGATCGCGAGAAGGAAATGATCAAACCGGTGATCGAATTCATTCAGGCGATCCCTTCAGTTGTGCTCGGATTCATCGGCATCTCCGTCGTTGGCGACATGATCAAGGATGTGAGCGAGGTGCCGTGGCTGCAATGGCTGCCGGGTTTCCCGATTCAGGAGCGTCTGAACATGTTCAATGCCGGCTGCCTGCTCGCGCTGATGGCCGTGCCGACGATGTTCAGCCTCTCGGAGGATGCGCTGAACAATGTGCCGCGTGCTTATATCGACGCCTCTGACGCGCTTGGAGCCACGAAGCTCCAGACGGTCTTTCTCGTCATCGTTCCTGCCGCGATTTCCGGCATGGCCGCCGCGGTTCTGCTCGGTCTCGGGCGTGTGATTGGTGAAACAATGGTGGTGCTGCTGGTTGCCGGGAATCGCATTGCCATTCCGGATTTCAGCTCGGGTGTCGGGGTGGTTTTTCAACCTGCACACACCCTGACGGGCATCATCGCCCAGGAGCTTGGCGAGGTGTCACGCGGCAGCGCCCACTGGCAGGCGCTGTTCATGGTGGGCATCGTGCTTTTCAGCATCTCTCTTCTCGTCAACTGGTGCGCACGGTCCTTTGTGCGCCGCTTTGAAAAGTTTAAGGCATGAGTGCTGAACCCACCAGCTCCGGAGCAGTCGCAGCGAACCCATTCGCCGGGAAAAAAACGCGCACCCAGATGCGGGAAGCGCTGATGCGCTGGTTCCTGCGCACCGGCACCATGTTCGTGGTCGTGGTGACCCTGGCCATCGTGCTGCATATCTTCAGCAAGGGGGCACCGGTGGTGTTCCGCTCAGAGTGGCCTTTTGTGAACGTGAAATTTCTCACGGAGTTGCCGGCCACACTGCATGTCATTCAGGACAATCAGGGACACATCATCGAGACGGATGTGAATGGTGCCGACGCGGTGAAGAAAAAGCTCGGCGCCAGCCTGCGTGAGGAGAAAACCATTTCCTACTCCGGCGGCGGCATTCTCGGGCCCATTGTTGGCACCGCACTTCTTGTTCTAGTCAGTGTCAGCGTGGCTTTGTTTCTCGGTGTCGCCAGCGCCATTTACCTCAGCGAATATGCCAAGCATGGCAAATTCATCGAACTGGTGCGTCTCGCCATTCTGAACCTCGCCGGGGTGCCCTCCGTGGTGTTCGGGTTGTTCGGACTCGGAGCCTTTGTTTTGACCGCGCCAGTGTTTACCAACACTCCGCTGGAGCGCTCGATATTCACCATCCCGCTCGGCTTCACGACCCTGAGTTTTCAGGGGTGGGACACCTGCGTGCTCTCCGGCGGGTTCACTCTCGCTTTTGTCATCCTGCCGGTCATCATCACCGCCAGCGAGCAGTGCCTGCAAGCCGTGCCGCAAGGTTTTCGCGAGACATCGATGGCGCTCGGAGCCACCCGCTGGCAGACGATCTGGCGTGCGGTGCTGCCTTTTGCCACACCGGGGATTTTAACCTCCAGCATTCTCGGTATTGCCCGTGCCGCTGGTGAAACAGCGCCGATCATGTTCACCGCCGCGCTGGCCTTTAAAGACAAGCTGCCCTGGCAGAAGGACATGCTGCCGCTGCCTGCTGATGCCGGGATCTTTGCCCATTGGGAACAGAGCGTGGAGAGGTTCCTCGGCGTCTTCACCGAGTCCGTGCAGGCTCTTCCCTATCACATCTACACGCTCGCCGCGCGCATCCCGCAGAATGAGTATTCTGAGCGCGCCCAGTATGGTTCGGTCTTTGTTTTCCTCGTCCTCGTTGCCGTGTTAGCCACGGCGTCGATTTGGATGCGCAAGCGTCTTCGCGCCAAGTATCGCTGGTAATCTTTTCGACCTCTTCCCCTGATCATGACTCCTGCATCCGATCCATCACCAACACCTGTGGTTCAGGTGCGTGGCATGGACTTTTGCTACGGGGCAAGCACGGCTTTGTTCGACATCAATCTCCAGGTCGAATATCACCGTGTGACTGCACTGATCGGTCCCTCGGGCTGTGGCAAAAGCACGCTGCTGCGCTGCATCAACCGAATGAACGACCGTGTTTCCGGTGCGCGAGTCACCAAGGGGGAAGTCCTGGTGAAAGGCAAAAACATTCACGATGACGACGTGGACCTCACCCAGCTCCGCAAGCAGGTCGGCATGGTGTTTCAAAAATCCAATCCCTTCCCCAAGAGCATCTACGAAAACGTGGCCTACGGCCTGCGTGTGCATGGCGTGAAGGCGAAGGACATTCTGGATGAGGCTGTCGAGCGCGGTCTGCGCTCCGCTGCGTTGTGGGATGAGTTGAAGGATCGCCTCAATCAGAATGCGCTTGGTCTTTCCGGCGGTCAGCAGCAGCGGCTTTGCATTGCCCGCGCCATCGCCACCCGGCCGGACGTGCTGCTCATGGATGAGCCCTGCTCCGCTCTCGATCCAATCGCCACGCTGAAGATTGAGGAACTCATGCACCAGCTGGCGCGCGAGTTCACGGTCATCATTGTCACGCACAACATGCAGCAGGCCGTGCGCGTTTCCGATTTCACCGCCTTCCTGCATCTGGGCAAGCTCATCGAGTTCGGTGAGACCGAAGAAATCTTTTCCAACCCGCGCGAGAAACTCACTGAGTCGTATTTGCGCGGCACCTTTAGTTGAACCTGCATGACTGAAGCGCCCGTCCAGCCTGCCACCGATGACGCCACCTTTATTCAGGTGGAGAAATTCAATTATGCCTATGCCGACCACCAGGTGCTGTTTGATGTGGATCTGAATTTCCACCGCGAGGATATCACGGCGCTGATCGGCCCGTCCGGCTGTGGCAAGAGCACGCTGCTGCGCTCCATCAACCGCATCAACGATCTCGTTGAAACCGCGCGGGTCATGAGCGGCAGCATCAAGATCGACGGCGTGGATCTCTACTCGCCGGAGGTCGATGTCATCAGTCTGCGCCGCAATGTCGGCATGGTGTTCCAGAAGTACAATCCTTTCCCGCGCAGCATCTTTGAAAACGCCGTTTATGGTCTGCGTGTCGCCGGTGTGAAAGACAAGCATGAGCTTGCCGAAGCCGCCGAACGAAGTTTGCGTCTCGCCGCGCTGTGGGATGAAGTGAAGGACCGACTGCACGAAAGCGCAATCGGTCTCTCCGGAGGTCAGCAGCAGCGCCTGTGCATCGCCCGCGCGGTCGCGCTCCAGCCGCGCATCCTGCTCATGGATGAGCCCTGCGCCGCGCTTGATCCCATCGCCACCGCCCGCATCGAGAACCTCATCGCCCAGCTGCGCGGCCAGTTCACTTTTGTCATCGTCACCCACAACATGGAGCAGGCCAAACGCATCGCCGACAAGACCGCCTTCTTCTACAAGGGGAAAGTCATCGAGTGTGACGACACCATGACCATCTTCGGCAATCCGGGCAACAAGCTCACGGAATCCTACATCACCGGTCGATTGACGTGAGTCGGACCTGTGAAGGTTTACGGAGTTTTGAGTTCGACGCTGCCACTGACCCTGGTTGAGGTCGTTGCTGGAGTTGCTGTCGGCATCAGGTAATAGCCTTAGCCCTGGATCGTTCCGCCGGTGCGGACGAGCTGGCCAAAGAAGGGTGCGGTGCGGTTGGTGGCCAGGCTGGTGCCGGGCAGGATGTAGCTGCCTTTGAAATCACCGGTGACAAAAGTGAGTGCGGGCAAGGCGACACTGTTGGTGTTTGGCAATGAGATTGTGGCGGTGTTTGTGGTGCCGGTGGTGTTGTCGGGATTGATGATGCGCAGCAGTTGATTGAATGCCGGGCTGGTGCTGGTGCCGCCGAAGACGAGCTTGGCATTGTTGGCTGCATCCGGCACGCCGAGCAGGCGCTGACCTTTGAGCGGAGCCTGCAAAGTCCCGCCCATGGCGGTGAGCGAGAGCGGCAGTGCGCCGAAGCCGTTTGAATAGACGAGGTCTTTCGCTGCGGGAAGCGAGGCCGGCTTCAGCCAGGTGAGATTACCGCTGAGAGTGTTGTCGGCCGGAGCATTGACCTTCACGATCTCGAGTTTGCCAAAGCATGAATCGCGGTTCGTGTGCAGCGCCTGGTAGAGCTCCGTTGTCGCTGGTGACGGTGCCGCCGGGCGTGTTTCCCCAGGCGATCACGCTGCCATCGGAGCAAAGAACGATCGAGGTGGAACCGGCGGCGCCGATGCTGGTGAAGGTTTTCCCAGCCAGCAGAGTGCCGGCGATGGTCACCTCCGTCGGCAGCGTTTTGCCTTTGCCGAGCTGGCCGTTGCCATTGAGTCCCCACGTCGCCAGGGTGCCGTCTGAGCACAGAGCCATGGAATGAGAAGCCCCCCGCTGAGATCGCGAAGACCGATTTTCCAGCCAGAGCGCCGCCATTGATCAGCACCGGACTGTCACGGCGCGTCGTGCTGCCGTCATCCACCTGGCCATTGGTATTGTTTCCCCAAGCCACCACGCTGCCATCGGAACAAAGCGCCATCACATGCTGATCGCCGGAGGAGACGGAGACCACGTGCTTCCCTGCCAATCCACCGGTGGTTTGATTGACAGGAGTTGGCAGAAGATTGGGGGTTGTTGTGCCATTTCCCAAAGTTCCGTAAAAGCCTTCTCCCCAGGCCAGCAGCGTGCCATCCGAGCATAGAGCCAGAGCGAAGGCGCCACCACTTGTCACCTGAAGAATCGTGCGTCCGCTGAGCTGTCCCGCCGGCGTGTCCACCGATCCGGCGATGGTCGCCCCTTGGGTTATCTCAGGGTCATCGCCCAATTGCTTGCCACCCTGGCCCCAACTGATGAGCCTTGTCTTTTTCCAAACCAGCACCAGATCATTCCCCGTGCCGCCATAGTAGTTCGCTGCGAAGTCGTGGTTCCTGCTGTTGTGAGTCAGCGTCACCGTCTGCTCCTGAGCCAGATTGCTGAATTAGCCGTTGATGAAAGTGATGTCCGTGTTCTCCACCACCTTCAGCGTCGTTCCCACAGGCGGGGCAAAATTCAGGGTGAAGTTCACACTGTTCCCAGTGGCTGTGTAGTTGGTTGATGTGACCGTCACATCCGCCACCGAACTGTAACCTGCCGTGACAGCGCCTTGAGCCTGAGCGTTCAGTGTGAATATGGCACAAGCCGTTGCGATGAAGCTGGTTCCCGAAGCCAATAAAAAAACCGACCTGCGAAGGGGCATTCGCAAGGTCGGTGTTTTGAAAATCATCAGGCTCTGAAGCCCTGCCAATCAGGCAACGATGCGCTGATAATACTGCTGATAAACGTTTTCGTTGAGCTTCAACTTGGCGCGCATGGAGTCCAGGGCGGTGTTGTCAGCTTCAATCTGGAAATTCACGAAGTAACCGCTGGTCACATGGCGCGGGCTGAAAGGGAACTGGCGTTTACCAAGGTGGTCGATCTGCTCGAGTTTGGCTCCGGATTTCTCGAAGTCGCGGCTGATGCCGGCGATGAGTTGTTCGACGGTCTCTTCTTTGCCCTTCATATCGAGGACAATCATGGCTTCGTATTTGCGTTTCATCGTGGGTGCTGAGGTTTTGGTTAGAGTGATTCGTTTCGGTTGAAGAGGTTCATCGCCGCGTCCAGGCCGGAATGCAAGGAACTGATCACAGCGTCTGCTGTGCGTTGGATGATGATTTGCAGGGTGGGCTTCTCTTCTTCACTGAATTTGCCGAGGACATGTCCGACAAGCCTGTCTCCGCCCGGACGTCCGGATTGGGTGGCAATGCCAAGTTTGAGTCGGGGAAAGGCATCGGTGCCGAGTGAACTGATGATGGACTTCATGCCGTTGTGACCGCCGGCCGACCCTGCAAGTCGCAACCTTGTGCGTCCGAGGCTGAGATCGACATCATCGTATATCACAAGAGTTTCTGCGGGGGTGATTTTGTAAAAGTGACTCAGGGCTTGAACACTGCGTCCACTGTCATTCATGAAAGTCTGCGGTTTGAGCAACCATCCGCCATGAAATTTGGCGACCAGTCCGTGCCAGCGTTTTTCCTCGGTGAAGGAGACTTTCAATCTGCGCGCCAGTTCGTCTAAAACCATGAATCCAATATTATGACGGGTGTCGTGGTATTCGATTCCTGGATTGCCGAGCCCGATAATCAGCCTTGGGGCTAAGCCGCCAGGGGCAACACGCGTGGATGGATCATCAGCGGGCACCTCAGGCGGCGGGAAGCAGTCTCCGAAGAAGGTTTATTTCTTGGCAGCAGGCTTGGCGGCGGCAGGAGCAGCGGCCTTGGCACCTGCGGCAGGGGCGGCGGCTTTGGCGTCTGCAGCGGCTTTGCCACCGGCGGCTGGCTCTGGCTCAGCTTCGACCTTGGGCTCGACGCACATGAGCAGGACCACATCAGCGGCCAGCTTGGCACGCACGCCTTCAGGCAGCTTCACTTCACCCACGTGGATGGAATCACCCACATTGAGGGCGGACACATCGACGCTGATGCGCTCCGGCAAATCTTTCGGCAGGCAGCGCACTTCCAATTCATGATGGATGGCTTCAACAAGGCCGCCTTGTTTCACACCGGCTGCTTCACCAACGATGTCCACAGGCACTTTGGCGTGAATTTCTTCATCCATGGCGATGGCGTGGAAGTCGATGTGCAGGATGCCTCCCTTGAGATGATCGTGCTGAACTTCCTGGACGAGCGCGAGCTGTTCACCGTTGTCCAGTTTCAGGCTGACAAGGATGTTGTCCGAGGCGCTGTTCTGAAGAATTTTGGTGAACGTTTTGCTGTCCACCTGAACGTTCGTTGTGGCCGTTTTACGGCCATAAACCACGGCGGGGATGCTGCCTGCTTTGCGCAGACGTTTAACAGATGAGGTGCCTTCGCTGGAGCGAGATTGAGCGGTGAGATCGAGAATTTTAGCCATGGTCCGTGAGTTCTCCTGAACAGTTAAATTGGAGGAAAAGGGCCGCGAGAATACACGCTCGGTTTTAGATGTCAAAGAGAGATGTCACAGACTCGTTGTCGTGAATCCGCCGGATGGCCTGAGCCAGCAATGGCGAGATGTCCAGCGTGGTGACCTTTTCTCCGTGCGCCTGGGGCACGGAATTCGTGGCAAAGAGCTCGATGATCGGAGATTTGGCGATTCGACTGCGCCCCTTGTCACCGAGCACGCCGTGGGAAACACCCGCGTAAATGTTTTTGGCACCATGCTTTAAAAGCAGTTCAGCGGCAGCCGTGAGGGTGCCTGCGGTTTCGGTCAAATCATCGACCAGCAACACATTCTTGCCGTCGACATCACCGATGACGTTCAGCGCCTCGACCTCATCGGCGCTCACGCGGTTTTTAGCGACGATGGCCATGGGAGCCTTCAGGGCCTTGGCATAGGCATGGGTCATTTTGATGCCGCCGACATCAGGGGACACGACCACCAGGTCCTCGATGTTGCGCTCCTTGATGGCTTTCATCAGCACCGGGCCGGCATAAAGATGATCGACAGGGATGTCGAAAAAGCCCTGAATCTGTCCGGCGTGGAGATCCATGGTGAGCACGCGGTTCACGCCGCTGGCGACCAGCAGATTGGCCACCAATTTCGCGGTGATTGGAACGCGTGGACGATCCTTGCGATCCTGACGTGCATAGCCGTAGAATGGCAGCACGGCAGTGATGCGGTGGGCGCTGGCGCGCTTCACGGCGTCCACCATGATCAGCATCTCCATCAGGTTCTGGTTGGTGGGCGGGCAGGTGGGCTGGACGATGAAGATGTCACGGCCGCGGATGTTCTCGTGAATTTGCACAAAAGTCTCTCCGTCTGGAAAGGTTGTCACCTCGGTGGCGCAAAGATTGATGCCGAGATTGTTGCAAATAAGATGAGCCAGTTCGGGATGAGCCGTGCCGCTGAGAACCTTCAGAGTGTCTTTCATGAGGCGCGGAGATTGGCGCGTCCGCCACATAAATCAACCTGTGCTCTTCCATGGGGCACAAAAGTCCTGAATTGGAAGCCCCGTGTCTGCTCCTTGCGCCATGTGCGCTGACACTGCATCTCTGCGAGCCCTGCCAAGCATGATCCTTTGCCCTGAAACATCCAAAACCGCACTCTTAGAGGTCGGATGGCTGCGTGTTGCGGGAAAGTTCCTGCGCCAGGGCGGTTCCAAGGTCTTTTTGCGCGGCATCAGTTACGGTCCGTTCCGTCCGAACTCCCGCGGCGAGCCGTGGCCTGAGGCCGAACGTCTGCGCCTTGATCTCGAACACATCACTTCGCTGGGCTTTGACACGGTTCGACTGTATCACCCGCCTGATGATGAACTGCTGCGCACCGCCCGGCGGCTGGGGTTGAAGCTGATTGTCGGCATCGCCTGGACGGATCATCTGGATTTTCTACGTGACCGCGGCCAGCGCCGCCGCATCATCGAGACGGTCGAGGCGGCCGCAACGCGCTTGAGGGATCATCCCTGCGTGTCGGCATTTCTGATTGGCAACGAGATTGAAAAGAACCTTGTGCGCTGGATGGGGCCGCGGCGCGTGCGGCGTTTTCTGGAGAATCTCATCGCGCGGGGAAAGCTCTGCGCGCCGAACCAACTGTTTAGTTACGCCACTTACCCGAGCACGGAGTATCTCATCCCGCGCAACGCCGACTTTCTGGCGGTGAATGTGTATTTGGAGAAGCCGGCGGAGTTCGCCTCATATTTGCAGCGGCTGCAAAACCTGGCCGGCAACAAGCCGCTGCTGATCACTGAATTTGGCATGGATGCCTCAACGCATGGCGAGCAGATCCAGGCGGAGTCGCGGCAATGGTTTGATGAAGCCTGCCGGCGGGCCGCTGTTTCGGGCACGGTGTGGTTCAGTTACACGGATGAATGGTTTCGCGGAGGCGAAGAAGTCACGGGATGGCAGTTTGGAATGGTTGATGCCGCGAGGAGCGGGCGTCTAAGTGCCAGGACGGCGGCACCTGTGGCTGCTGTTCCTGAATGCTGTCCCCATATCTCCGTCATCGTCTGCACCTACAATGGCACGGCGACACTGCGCGCCTGTCTGGAGTCGCTGCAGACACTGAGTTATCCCAATTATGAAGTGCTGCTGGTCGACGATGGTTCCACCCGGGACATCGCCAGCATCGCTCAAGATTATCCAGGTGTGCGTTACCTCAGGCAGAATCATGCCGGTTTGAGTGTCGCGCGCAATTTCGGTGCAGGGCAGGCAGCGGGAGAGATTCTTGTCTATACTGACGATGACTGCCTGGTTGAAGAGGATTGGCTGAAGTATCTCATTTCCGGCTTTGATGATCCCCGCTGGGTGGCCTGTGGCGGGCCGAATATCCCGCCGCCGCCGCGCAATGCCACGGAGGCAGTGGTCGCGGCTGCGCCGGGTGCTCCGGCGCACGTCCTTCTCAATGACATCGAGGCGGAGCATCTCCCGGGCTGCAATCTGGCCATCCGCAAAACGGCGCTGGAGGCCATCGGCGGATTCCGTCCGGTTTATCGTGTGGCTGGAGATGACGTGGACATTTGCTGGAGGCTGCGTGAGGCCGGCGGGCATCTGCGTTTCGTGCCCGGAGCCATGGTCTGGCATCATCGCCGCTACACCCTGCGTGGCTATTTGCGCCAGCAGAGCGGGTATGGTCACGCCGAGGCATTGCTGATGAAAGAGCATCCGCAGCATTTTGGCCCGCTCGGCGGTGCCAGATGGCGTGGTGTGATTTATGGTGATCTGCCGCACTCCAGGGATCTCGCTGAAGGCGCCATTTTTCACGGTCCCTTTGGCAATGGCTTGTTCCAGGGCATTTACCAGCACTCTCACCGCTGCCCGCTGGACTGGTTTGGCGGTGTGCTTTGTGGCGCGTTGTTCATCGCCGCCCTGGTTCTCCGCTGGCCCATCTTTGCGCTGGCTGTTCTGACGCTTTCGGTCGCTGCAGGCTGGTGTCGTATGCGACATCTCACCGCGCCGCCCCATGCTCTGGGCATCGCGGGTAATGCGCAGCTTCTGGCACTCTGCTGTCTGCAACCCATCCTCCGTGAGTGGTCGCGACTGAAGGGCATGTTCCAGCTCGGCGCGCTGCCAAGCTGGCATCCGACGTTGAGTGAAGTCTTCGTGCCGGCAAAGCCCGCAAAGTGGAGCCTGCCACTGGGGGAATGGGCCTTCTGGAATGAGGATTGCTTGGGCAGGGATCGATTTTTAGAAAACCTCGGCATCGTGATCAATGCAGGCGGCATGGAGGTTCAGGAAGATGATGGATGGAGCCGGATGGATCTTGAAGCACCACCCAATGTCTGGTTTTCCAGCGCGATCCTCACCCTGACCGAGTATCATGGCCAGGGGCGCTGCCTGACACGCGTGCGTGGCATGCTGCGGATGCGGCCATTGCTGGCTTTTTTGTTAGGCTTATTTACGCTCGTCACCGCCCTGAGTCTTTTTTGGATTCCAGGCACCATCGGGTTCATCAGCTGCGTCCTGGATTGTCTCTGGCTTCCATCTCTTATCCTGCTTTTTCGTCTTCAGCTCCGCGGCTGGGTTTTCAAAGCGGCAGCCAGGAGCGGACTCACTCCTTGCAAGGTGCGGAAGTGAAAAGGCGGGATGCTGGAAATACGCATGTCCGGTTTGACGATCCGGAGGGCGGCAGTAGCAATGCCATCCGCCTTTTCACTCTATTGGTTAAAACAAACCGCCATGTCACCAGCCACTCCTTCCACCGTCAATCTAGAGACCCTGCGTGGTCTCGTGGAGCGGGTGGTGTATCACACGGAGGAGACGGGTTATTGCATTCTCAAGGTCATGCCGGAAGGGAAGCGCGAACCGGTGAGCCTGATTGGCAAGGCTCCGCGTGTGGTGGCAGGTGAGCAGTTCGAAGCGTTGGGGAAATGGGAATCGACGCGTGATTATGGACAGCAATTCAAGGCGGAAACACTGAAGCTGACGCGTCCGGATTCGGCGGCAGGCATTGAACGGTATCTTGGCAGTGGCTTGATCGAGGGGATCGGCCCGGCGTATGCGAAGCGCCTGCTGGCAAAGTTTGGCAAGCGCATCTTTGATGTCATCGAGAACGAGTCAGTGAAGCTGGAAGACGTGGAGGGCATCGGCCGCAAGCGGCGCCTGGAGATCCGCGAATCGTGGATGAAGCAGAAGAGCGTGCACAACATCATGCTCTTCCTGCACCAGCATGGCATCAGCTCCTCCCGCGCGCTGCGCATCTACAAGACCTATGGCGATGAGGCGCTGTCGGTGCTGAACTCGAACCCGTATCGTCTTGCGCAGGACATTCACGGCGTGGGTTTCAAGACGGCGGATGACATTGCCCATCAGATGGGCGTTGCCGCGGATGCTCCGGAGCGACTGCGCGCCGGACTGCTGCACGTGCTGGAGACGGCGGCGGGACGCGGCCATTGCTGTCTGCCTGAAATGCTGGTGGTGCAGCAGGCGGTGGAGCTGCTGCGCTGCAGTGAAGCGATGATCCTGCCCGAGGTCGGGCATTTGATCGCCGCGGCACAGATGGAACGGCACACCCTGGAGGCGCAGAATGTTCTTTATCTGCCGCAGCTTCGGGCGGCGGAGCAGAGTATTGCAAATGCGATTCGCGGGCTGGTGGCCCAACCTGTCGAAAAGCTGCTGGGAGACGATCATTCCATTCAGGCTGCCATCGCCATGGCTGCGACGCAGACGGGGAAGCAACTGGCCGAAAGTCAGCAGAGGGCGGTGGTCGCGGCCCTGCAAAACCGCTGCCTGATCATCACTGGCGGACCAGGCGTGGGCAAGACAACGATCCTGCACACCATCCTAACCATCATGCGCTCGAAAGAGGTGAAGGTGATTCTTGCCGCACCGACGGGTCGCGCCGCGAAACGCTTGAATGAAAGCACGGGACTGGAAGCAAAGACTCTGCACCGCCTGCTGGAATGTCAGGGCAGCGGCGAGTGGGGCCGGCACCGCGGCAGGCCGTTGACGGGAGATTTGTTTGTGGTGGACGAGTGCTCAATGATCGACACGCCGCTGATGGCGCAGTTTCTTTCCGCCCTGCCGGCTGGTGCGCAGCTTCTGCTGGTGGGTGATGCCGATCAGCTCCCCTCAGTCGGCCCCGGCATGGTTCTTCATGATTTGATCCGCAGTGGCAAGGTGCCCTGCGTCAAGCTGACGGAGATTTTCCGCCAGGCAGCGTCGAGTCGCATCATCACCAGCGCGCATGAGATCAATCGCGGGCAGATCCCTGATTTAAAGGTGGCGCGTGACAGCGACTTCTTCTTCATCGAAGCAACGGCGCCCGAGGAAATCAGCCGGACGGTTGTTGACCTCATGCAGCGTCGTCTTCCGGCGCGTTACGGTTTTGATCCGCTGACGGATATCCAGGTGCTGACACCGATGAATCGTCATCAGCTCGGCACGCGTGCTCTGAATGAGCAGCTTCAAGCGGCGTTGAATCCGCCGAGCGAACTCAAGTATGAAATCGAGCGCTTCGGGGCTAATTTCCGTGTCGGCGACAAGGTCATCCAGACGCATAACAATTACGACAAGGACGTATTCAATGGCGATATCGGACACATCGTCAGCATCGACACGGATCCCTTGAAAGTGTGTGTGCGCTTTGAAGGCGGACGGCTCGTGGAGTATGAACCGGGTGAACTTGATGAACTGCAGCTGGCCTACGCTTTGACGATTCACAAGAGTCAGGGCAGCGAGTTCCCCTGCGTCATCATTCCATTGAGCACGCAGCACTACATTCTGCTGGAGCGCAGCCTCATTTATACCGCTGTGACCAGGGCCAGGAAACTGGTGGTCATGGTCGGTGATCCGGGTGCCCTGCGAATGGCTGTCGGCAGGCAGGAGAGTCGCAAGCGCTGGACGGGCCTGAGCACATTGATCTCGCTTTGACGCATGACCGGGATTCATGGAAGCGTGCGAATGCGCGAACGGTGAACTCAGGTGCAAGACACTTCGCTGTCACACGTTCAAGCCACACCATGCGCCTTCTACTCTGCCTCTTTCTCTCCACTTTGAGCCCTCTGCTCTTGGCGGAAAAGCCTAACATCATCCTCATCAACATCGACGACCTCGGCTACGCGGACATCGGTCCCTTTGGTGGAAAGGTGGCAACCCCGCATCTGGATCGCATGGCAAAGGAAGGGATGAAGCTCACGAGTCATTATGCCGCACCGGTTTGCTCGCCCTCACGCGCGGCGATGATGACAGGCTGCTATCCGAAGCGTGTTCTTCCGATTCCCGGCGTGCTGTTTCCAGCGGCTGCAGTGGGCTTGAATTCTGATGAAGTCACGGTGGCAGAGGTGCTGAAACAGCAGGGTTATGCCACGACTTGCATTGGCAAGTGGCACCTCGGTGATCAGCCTGAGTTTCTGCCGACAAAACAGGGGTTCGACAGTTACTTCGGCATCCCCTACTCGAATGACATGGGCTTGGCGGCTGAGGGATCAAAAAGCAATCCGGGTGATCCGATCCGGCAGGCCAAAGGAAACGCCGGCGGCAACAAGAAGAAGGCTGAAGCGAAGGCGGAGACTGGCCTCGGCGGAGCCGCTCAGCCACCGCTGCCGCTTATTGACGGCGGCAATGTCGTCGAGCGTGTGAAAGCAGCCCAGCAGCACACCTTCACCCGTCGCTACACGGAGCGGACGGTGACATACATCCGCGAACATCGTGCGGGACCGTTTTTCATCTATCTGCCGCACAATGCCGTGCACTTTCCGCACTATCCCCACCAGGATTTCATGGGAAAATCCGGTGTCAGTTTGCAAAAAGACTGGGCGCTGGAAGTGGATTGGAGCGTGGGCCGGATTCTGGATGTGTTGCGTGAGTTGAAGCTGGATTCGAACACGCTGGTCGTCTTCACCAGTGACAATGGCGGGCCTATCAATCAAGGGGCTGACAACACGCCATTGCGCGGTGGAAAAGGCAGCACGCTGGAAGGCGGGATGCGCGTCTGCACCATCGCCTGGTGGCCTGGAAAGATTGCGGGCGGAAGCAGCACGGCGGCGATCACCAGCCACATGGACTGGCTGCCGACGTTTGCGGCACTTAGCGACGGCAAGGTGCCCGCTGACCACAAGATTGATGGCATCGACATGTCGCCGCTGCTGCTTGGCAAGGCCGACAGGCTCAAGACGCGCGACACCTTTTTCTATTACAGCGGATTCAATCTCCAGGCGGTGCGTTCCGGTCCGTGGAAGCTCCATCTTGGCAAAGGTGACCTGTACAATCTCGACTCAGACATGGGTGAAGCCAGCAATCTGGCCGGGCAGCAACCCGGGCAGGTGGCGAAGTTGCGTGCTTTGGCCGAAACGATGAAGGCTGATCTGGGTGACCTAACCAAGGACGCTCCCGGAGTCAGGGCTCTGGGACGCGTGGGGAATCCCGAGCCACTCATCGGTCATGACGGCAAGGTGCGCGCCGGGTTTGACGGCGTGGCCAAAGTATTGCCGTGAGCCTCTTCAGGGTGGCGACGTGATGTCCAGAGCAACGCTGTTGCTGGTGATGCCGACTCCAAGGAGATTGGTGACAATGCAGTCATAGTTCCCGTCATCCGTTTCGACAGGCAAGCTCAGAGTATAAGTCGATCCCGTGGCGCCGGAGATGGGAGTGCCGTCTTTCCGCCAGACATAGGTGTAGGGGCCTGTGCCGTCGGGCGCGGCAGAAAAGACAACCGGATCAGTGAGGGCGGTGACAGTCGCTGTCATGGGGGTGCGGTTGGCGGCCACCATGGTGATGGGCTGGACGACGATGACGGTGATGGCGCTGCTGGCGATTCCATCCGGACCAGTCGGATTGGAAACAAGCACATCATAGGTGTCGGTGGTTGGTGTTGAGCCGGAATTGACGATGTAACTGCTGCTGGTGGCGCCAAACACGGGCACACTGTTTTTGCGCCACTGATAGGACAGGTTTTCGCCGTTGGCGGTGACGTTGAAAGTGATGTCAGTGTTCGTCGCCACTCCCTCGGTGCTGTAGGATTTGGTGACATTGATGTCGCTGACGCCGTCCATGACGGTCAGTGGAACATTGCTGGCGAGTGTCGCGCCGGCGGGTGTCGCAGAGTTGAACACACGGCAGTTGTAAGAACCAGTGTCGAGTGAACTGACGGAATTGATGACGTAGGTGGCCGAGTTGGCTCCGATGATGTCCGTCGTGCCTTTGAACCACTGGTAGGTGAATGGAGCTGTGCCTTCAGCGGTGACCGTGAAGGTAACCGTGGAGGAGAGGGCGACGGCAGTGGTGTTCGGGTTGCGACTGATCTGCACGTTGGTGACGGGATTACCCACGGCAAGCGGGACAGCGGCACTCTCAAGGGGCGTGGTGGTCAGGCTGTTGGAAACGGCGACTTTGTAAGACCCGCTGTCCGAGCCGATGGTCGAAGGAATGGTGTAGGTCTGAGAGGTGGCGCCGCCAATCGCGACGTTATCCTTCTTCCATTGATAAGTCAGTGGCGCAGAGCCTGCCGTCACGGTGGCAGTGAAGGTGACGCTGGTGCCCACGGCGACGGCGGCATCGGCTGGCAGGCGGGCTGCGGTGACCGCAGTGACCGGAACGCGCAGGATGACGTTTGCCGCATTGCTAAATGCTGCCAGCGAACCGTTGGAGGCGACGCAGACATAGTCTCCCGCGATTGCAGCGCTCATGGAGGTGATGGTTAGACTCTGGGTGTTTGCCCCGCTGAATCTGGCATCCCCAGTGGTTGGGATGGTGGCTCCATTGAGCTGCCACTGATAGATCAGGGTTCCAGGTCCGCTTGCTGCGGCCGTGAGTGTGGTGGAGGCACTGACATCCAATTCGAGACCCGTCGGATGGGTGGTGAAGATGACGGCGGGGGGAACAAGCGCAACCTTGCCTGAGCGGACGGGTGATTTGGTGATGCTCGGCAAGAGCTCAGGCAGGAGGAAAAAGCCTGCACCGCGCGGCGGGGCATAGGGTGTCAGCGCCGGGATCAGCAGGCCTTGAAAAGCAGCACGGCGTGTGATGGCCCCATCGGTGAGATCAAATGTGCCGTTGAAGCTGCCGGTGGCGGGGAAAATGGTCAGGCTTACTTTCGAACTGTTGGTTGGGGGAAACACCGCTTTGTTGGTGCCGGGCAGAGTGACGGTGATGTCGGGATTGGCGGTGCCCAGCCCTCCCTCGCTGAAATCGATGGTCAGGTTGTTTGCCAGGTCGGGGATGCCGAGAACGATCTTGTTGGTGCCGGGTGCAAAATAGGAGGTTCCGAGAGCCTTGAGCGTGACGGCCGGGAAGCCGGCTTTGTAATTGCGCTCGGCGGTGGATGTCTGGGCGTCTTTAATCCAGCGGATGTTGCCCTGAACACGCACCGGCTGGCCGAGGCCTGAGATGACGTCCATCCCGAGAATGCCGCTGAATGAGGCGGTGTTGCTGTTGAGCATCTGGAAAAAGAGCATCTGGCGTTCACTGCTGATCAGCGTGCTGGCGGTAAGCAGGGTGTTGTCGGCAAGGCGGCCGGTGATGGTGGCGCGACCGGCGCTGGAGACGGTGAGGGCCATGTACCCCGTGCCTTGCGGGATGCTGGCCTGGCCCACATGGGGCGTATCCAGATCCAGCGCGACATTGCAACTGTAGCTGAAAGTGATCGGCCCGGAGTTGTAAATGATGCCCTGACCCGACGGACCCGGGCGGCGCGTGGCATCCCAGAAAAGACGATAGCCGGACACATTGATTCCGGCCGTTCCATCCGTGATGATTCCGGCGAAGTTGCCGTTGGAGGGATCCACCGTGAAGCCGAGCAGAAGAGGTGGGCGGCCACCGGTGCGCGGGAAACTGACCACGCTGTTGTAGGTGATGCCGCCATTGCTCCCGACAGCGAAAACGACACTGCCCGCAGCGCGGAGAGTTTCAGCCCCCATTTGCAGGACGGCGCTGTAGGCGGAATTGTCCGTGACGAGAAGATCAAGGCGGCCGCCCTTGTCCTTGTTCAGGGTTGGTGACGGGGCGACACTGCCGACGAAAGCCCCGGTTCCATAGCCAAGCATGGGGCCGATGGTGATGGTTCCAGTGACGGCGTCACTGGTGCCCATGGGGTTCGTGGCCGTGGCGCGCAGGGTGAAGGTGCCCGCCTTGGTCGGCCTTCCGGTGATGCGTCCGGTTGCTTTATCATAGGTTAGACCCGGCGGCAGTCCGGTGATGGTAAAGCTGGATGGCTGGTTGGATGGCGCTGTGCTGTAAGGGATGTCGTACAAATAGTTTCTGCTGACAAATCCGGCGGGTGGCGCGTTGTCGCCGGTCATGGCGGTGAGTGCCGGGCGGTTGGCGATTGCGAGCTGGATGACACCGCTCACCGTGGTGCCGAGACCGCTGGGGCCCGGTGTCGTGATCGCGCAGGTGTAGGCACCACTGCCGGCGAGAACATTGGCATTAGTGATGACCAGCGTGGCGTCCTGATCACCTGAGTAGCGGGCGGTGCCTGGAGCAATCGCACGATCATTGATACTCCATTGGTAGGTGAGCAGCGGGCCTGCGGCAGGGGCCGTCAGTTTGACCGTGGCACCTGGCTTTTCCACTTGCAGCCGCGTTCGTCTTTCAATGACAAAGACCTGCGCCTCGGTGGTGTCGGCACTGCCGGCGGTGTTGCGCGCGGTGGCTTTATAGATGCCGGCATGAGTCAGTGCGGCTGAGGGGATGGTGAGGGTGGACTTGATGCGTCCTGTGGCCACATCAAAGGATGAAGTTTGTCCGGTCACGGTGGTGGTGCCGCGTTTCCAGGTGAAGGCGGGTTGCGGAGAACCCGTGGCGGTCGCTTCGAGTATCAGCGCAGAGCCGGCATCGACAAACCTGGAGGGAGGCGATGAGACAATGACCGGGGCGGTGCGCAGACTGAGCCTGGCTGGAACACTGGTGATGGTGGTGACCGCGTTGGTGACCGTCACATCATAGAGACCTGAGTCTCCGGCCGCCGCGCGTTCGATGACAAGTGTGGGCTGGTTTTTACCACTGATTGGCGCGCTGTTGCGGCGCCATTGATAGACGAGATTGGAGCCGGTGGCCGTGACGCTGAAGGTGGCTTTGGCGCCAACGGCTAAATCCAGTGAGGTCGGCTGTTTGGTGATGGCCGGAGTGATCAGAGTGGGGTCAACGGTGATCGTGAAACTCTGGGAGACGTTGTTGCCGTCGAGATCACGGGCGGTGACGTTGACCGTGCGGGTGCCTGCGGCCAGGCCTTTGACGACGAGGTCACTCCCCTCGACGACGACCGAGGCAATGGTCGCTGAAGTATCATCGACGGTGTAGCTGAAGGTTGGAATCGCGAAGGCATCCGTGATGCGAACGGTTTGATTGAAGGCGAGAGAGCTCGGGACGGATGCGGCATCGACGGGCAGATCGGTGAGGCCTCCACCATAATTCCCGATGGGCAGGGCCGTGATGGTGTTGACGACATTGCGGCTGCCTCCCGTGGCGCTGCTGACTCGTCCAAAAGCGGTGAAACCACCGTTCTGATTGTCGAGGTTGGCGACGTTGTTGCCGAGGCTGATGTAGAAGTCGGTGGTCGCACTGTCGGGATCACCGTAGTAGCCCTGGGCATCTGTCACGCTGCGGGCTTGCGTGTTGCCGTTGCTGTCGCGGACCAGTGTGCCGTCATTGTTGCGCAGCATGCTGTTGCGCTGTCCGAGTTTGGCCGCTGCGATCGTCCACTGAACATTGGTGATGCCGGGTTCATTGAGGGCCGGGGGTCTGCCCGGCACGCTTTCGAAACCGGTGCCGGCTGAATTGATGCGGGTGGAACCAGCCTGGAGAACAAAGCCGGGTATGTTTCGATGGAAGAGCACATTGCGGTAATCACCGCCATTGATGTAGGCCATGAAGTTTGCCACGGCCTTTGGGGCAAGGGTGGCAAAGAGCACCAGATCAATGTTTCCCTTGGAGGTTACGAGGCGCACGGCGGCCTCGGTGTCAGCATCAGCGAAGTACCCGGTCAGCGGAATTCGGGTCGGTTGATTCAAGCCAACCAAAAGGTTGGGAATGGCACCGGCCACGACTGGCAGAGCGGTGGCGGGCACGACACGGAGGATGAGATTTGCCGTGGCGGTGGTGCCACTGGCGTAAACGGCGGTCATCGGGCAGGTGAACAGGCCGGAGACGGTGGGTGTTCCAGTGATTTGGCCGTTGCTGCCATTGAAACTCAGGCCGGCTGGCAGTCCCGTGACGCCAACCGAGGTTGGTGCCGCAGGAGTGGAGGAGGTGGTGATGGAGAATGAAAAACTGGCCCCTTGAGAGACGGGTTGGTAGAGCCGGCTGGTAAAGCCCTCGCGCGGTGTTGCGAAGACAACATTGCTGTCGGCGGAAAATGAGTTCTCCAGATTGCCCACGGCGCGGACAACAAACTCATAGGCGGTGCCGACGACGAGCGGGGTAAAAGTTGGTGACCCGGTGAGTTCGTTGCCTGTGGTGAAGGAATTGACGCTGATTTTTTTGACGTTGTCACGCACGGCCCGGCAGAAGTGATAAGAACCAATGTTTCCGACCGGGCGGCAATACACATTGAAACCGAGTTCACTGCTGGTGTTGTAGA
>CAJCCF010000417.1 GCA_903960845.1 uncultured Verrucomicrobiota bacterium
CCGCCGTCACTGCATCACGCCTTGAAGCTGGCGAAAGCCGTGAACCCGGTGACTTGTCATCCATCGAGAAGATCATGCGCGGGTTTGTCATGCAGCGCATGATGGATGCCGACGGACTCTGCCGCGGTTGCTTGTGCGCGGCGACCCTGGCCCCGTGGACCAATGAAGATCTGGCCAAAACGGAGCAGCGGCGGATCATCGACATGTTCCAGAACTCACCGGACAAGGCCGGTTGCCTAACCTATGAAAACGCGCTGATGGCCACGGGTGAGTTCGCGCTGAGCCAGATCATCCGCCACAAGGCGACCGGGGAAGATGAAGCGCGTGAACTGGCGCATCGCGGCATCAGGGGCATCCTCGCGGTGATCGAGGAAGGCAGGCACTACATGCCGGGCTGGCTGCCGAAGCCGTTCGGCGGCGTGAGCCATGCCCGCGATTCGCATGAGATGAGTGTCGATCAATACACCAAGGCCATCATCGCCCTCAATGCCTGGCGGCCGCTCGCCGGAAAGCAGGAGCAGGCGGTGATCGACCGCTTCTTTGTCGATGCGGCGGATTTCTTCATCGCGCGAAAATGGCGGCATGCCTACCGGCACCGCACCATCGTCACCGCAGCCACGCATCATCACGCGCTGGGATTGTATGTGCCATTGGTGCAACTCGCGGCCAGGGCCTCCGGCGATGCGCGCTACCTCGCTGAAATGAAGAACTTCGACGAGCCTATCCACGCCATTCTCGCCAATGAAACCCTGGAGTCCGGCTTCAACGGCATCTCACTCATCGCTGAAGGTTTTCACGCCGCCATTCAGGCGGGTGCGGAAGACAAACGCCTGCCGCAAGTGATCGAACACCTCTGGCGTGCCGGAAGCCGGTGCATTGATGCGCAAGGCCGGGGCTTCATCCCGCGCCAGGAGCCTGAGCCCGACTCCCAGGGCCCCCGGCTGGCCGCCATCGCGACGATCGTGGATCCCATCAACCCGGATCTTCAGGCCACCGCCCTCGCGGAAAAGATCCTCGCCGCCCACCGCGACCCCGCGCAGATGCTCCATGTCGGTGATCTGAAGCACAGCATCTCCGAAGTCAGCGTCACCTCCTGGCTCGTCGCGTATTGGCGGCTGCGCGAGCGCGGCGTGAAGGCTGCCAGATGAAGGGGCCTCACTCCCCGACGCACCACAGGTATTCCTGGCGGGGTTCACCGAGTTTGGCGGAGCGCAGGTAGATCCTGTTGTCACAGATGGCGGGGCTTGAGAAGGATTCATCGCCTAACTGATTTTGCGCAATCAGGGTGAATTTTTCCGGCGTGGCATCGAACACGGAAGTGACTCCGCCCTTGCTGGTGACATAGACGCGCGAGTCCATCATGACGGGTGATCCGTAGAACTCGCGATCCACCTTCTCAGACCAGCGCTCCTCGCCGGTGGCGGCCTTCCAGCATGTGGCCTTGCCTGAATCACCGACGGCAAAGAGGTGTCCGTTTTTCACCAGCATGGAGGGCACATAGGTGCGCGTGGCGTTTTCCCAGGCGATCTTGCCCGAGCCATCGGCCTCAACGGCCATGGTGTGATTTTTGGGATAACCACCACCGATGAAAATGCGGCTGCCATCAGTGACCGCGGTCACGACCGTTTCTTCGGTCGAGCCTGCGATCTCCCAGTGCTTTCCGCCGGTCAGCGGATCATAGCTGGAGACAAGATTGCAGCCCGCCAGCACGACCTGGGTTTTGCCCGCCGCCGTCACGACCGCTGGTGTTGCATAATTGGCCACGGGCGGGCGCTCCTGCTGCCACAGGATCGCACCGGTGACTTTGTTGAGACCCGACATCCTGCCGCCACCGCGATGATCGGCCGCGACGAGCACGACGGACTGATAAATCACCGGCGAGGCCCCAAAGCCCTGATGCAGTTTGAAGTCACAGACGCGGCGCTGCCAGAGCACCTTGCCGGAAAAATCCAGCGCCGTGGTGAACACCGCGGAATCATTGAGGAAATTGACGTAAAGCCGCTCGCCATCACTCACCACATCCGAGGATGCCAGTGACGAATTGCGGTGACCTCCGGTGATGAAATTGCCGCTATGCACGACCGACTCCCAGACCGTCTTTCCCGTGGCGCGATCAAAACAAAGCACCAACTGCTCCTCTTTGGCCACATCCGCCGTGGCGAGATAGATGCGATCACCCACCACGGTCGGCGAACCGTGTCCGCGCCCGCGCACCTTGGCACTCCAGAGCACATGCTCGGTCTCGCTCCAGCGCAGCGGCAATTTTTGACCCGATGCCGCATGACCATCCGCCGTGGGTCCGCGCCATGCCGGCCAGTCGGCGCCGGGGATGGACTGAGACGCAAAGGTGAGCAGCAGAAGGGTGAGCAGGGGCGTTGTGATGTTCATGAGCCGTTCGATTACGTTGCGAAACGCCCGGTGTTGCCGCTTTCGTGCGGAACCGTGCCATCCGCGATCATGGCGCTTCGAAGAATGCATGAGCAGACCGGCCCGCGTTTGCGACCGACCGGCACCCTAATGACAAACAGCCGGAAAGTGATCCCCCGCGAGCGACGTGATGTTTGCTGCCATGATCCACTCACGCCGCCGCTTCCTCGCCAGCACTGCTGGCTGCCTGTTATTTCCTGGAATCAAAACAGCACGCGCCGCGCCTGCCATCGAGGGCATGACAGAGCATTTCCTTTACCGCAGCGGACCGGCGGACGGGCCCTACATCGACTCGCAGCGTGACCACAAGGCTTTCGCG
>CAJCCF010000418.1 GCA_903960845.1 uncultured Verrucomicrobiota bacterium
CGTTGCCGATCACCATTTTGTTATCGCTGTAACCTGAGACAATGCCAACGCCTGGCGCGGAAATAAAAAGCCCTTCGCCCGAGTTCGAAAAGTAAGCCTGCGTGCCGTTGGCATCGACTGCGGCCACGCTGATCACACCATCATAGGCGGCCGGATAAGCCAGGTGTGCCTGCTGCTCGTTGCCTGCGGCGGCCACCACGACCACACCGCGTCCCCGGGCATAGGCCACCGCCTCGCGGAGTACCGAGGCATCAGCCGTGGTGCCCAGGCTGATATTGATCAACCGGGCTCCCTGATCCACCGCGTGCATGATGCCCTGCGCGACCGATGCCACATCACCTCGGCCCGTCGAGTCAGCGACACGGATGTCTAGAATTTCAGACGCCGGTGCCACACCGCCATTGAGCTCGTCACGACCAGCAATGAGCGATGTCATGGCCGTGCCATGCCCATGGAATGCCTGACCGTCCTTGATCAAATCCGTGTGCGTTATCTTCAGCCCTTTCAGGGTCACATGATCTGTCACACCCGTGTCCAGAACCGCCACCTTCACCCCGGCACCCCAGCGGCTGCGATCACCCGTGGCACCGATGGCGTCCAGCGCACTGCTTTCAAAAGGTGCCGAACCGCCCGCATTCGCGCTGTCCTTCTCAGGCTTCTCCGGCGATCCAGGCACCCAGATGTAATAGTTCGCGCCGATGTTTTTGTAGTCCCTGGCGTTTTTCCGAAGCTCGGCAGCCATCTTCGCAGGGTCCTTGTATTTCACCCGGGCCGTGAGCAGTCGCGAATCACTGTGACGAACCTCGACGCCCTCCGCCCCGGCCCTGAGGAGAAAGGCATTCAGGGCCTCGCGTGATTTGAAAGACAGTAACAATTCGCCGGGCACCACACCCTCGGCCGCCGACAGGTCGCTCAATTTTTCGGTCAATCCGTCATTGCCCGATTCAGCGGCGGCCACCGTCTGATCCGCAGTCGTTGAGGATTTTTTAGCCGCACGCACTTCAGGAAAAGTGGCTGCTTCGCTGTGACGCACATCCTTCACCTCGGTCGTCTGCAGCGCCAGCCAGGCCAGCGCGCCAAGAGCCAGGGCACATAACACCACGCTGATGGTGAGAAGGATCTTGGGCAGTGTGTTCATGCAGTGCGGAGTTACGACTACTGCCGCTGCTCCGGTGTTTCATCTTTATTTCCTTCCGTTTTCCAAACCGCCTGATTAGCCTCCGGCCATGCGCTATTTCCGCCTTTGGATCGCCCTCGCCTCCACCTGCCTCGGCACCTCCGCTGCAGCTAAACCGCTCGCCGAAGCCGCGCGCATTGTCGCCGCCGAGATGCCCGCAGGCTGCATCGTCACCGGCGACTGCCGCGGGCAGAAAGTGGAGTATTCCATCGCCGGCAGGGTGGAACCGGCCGGTGCCAGGCCTGAATCGCTGCTTTTTGAAATGGGCTCCATCACCAAGACTTTCACCGGCCTGCTGCTTGCCCAGGCGGTGGTGGAAGGAAAAGTGAAACTCGACACCAAAGTCTCCGATCTGCTTGCGCCTAACTTTAAGTTTAACGATCCACGCGTCGGCCAAATCACGCTCGTTCAACTCTCCACCCACACCAGCGGCCTGCCGCGAATGCCCGCCAACTTTCCCCTCGAAGGACCGTTTGGGACTTTGGGCGATCCCTATGCGAAGTATGATGAGAAGCTCATGCTCGAGTTTCTCAGCCGGGTGAAGCTCGCTGAAACGCCCACCTTCCAGTGCAGCTATTCAAATTACGGCGTCGGCCTGCTCGGTACCCTTTTGGGCCGCGTTTACCATCAGTCGTGGGAGTCTCTGATCCTCGATAAAATCTGCCGGCCACTTGGCCTCAGTGAGACACGCATGGACATCAGCGCCAGCAAGCTCCCGCTCGCCCCGCCGCACAAAGGAGCCGAACTGGTGAAGTCCTGGAAATTTGACAGCATGGCTCCCGCCGGAGCGCTGC
Organism: uncultured Verrucomicrobiota bacterium; assembly: GCA_903960845.1. Taxonomy (GTDB): domain Bacteria; phylum Verrucomicrobiota; class Verrucomicrobiia; order Verrucomicrobiales; family Verrucomicrobiaceae; genus Prosthecobacter. The sequence continues at coordinate 1,972 of CAJCCF010000418.1, forward strand.
GCACCACTGCGGCGGATCTCATGAAATATGGACAGGCAGTCATGCACCCGGAAAAAACACCGCTCAGCGCCGCCTTTGCCATCGCTCTGAAACCCCATGCCGACACCGGCAAAGGCAAGATCGGACTCGGCTGGTTCATCAACTCAAACGGCAGCGTGAGCTGGCTCATCCACAATGGCAGCACCGGCGGCTACAGCACCATCATGGAGGTCGTGCCGGCACGTGAGGTCATCCACGTCGTGCTCGTCAACAACAGCTCCCACAAAGCGGACTCGGTGCTTGCTGAAGCCAACGGCACGCGAAAAAAAGCCGGCAGCGCCCAGGAGTAGGGATCAACGCCGCTCGGCCATCGCCAGCACCGTTTGGAAATGCGGGCTCTGCGCCTCACGGTGCACGATGCTGGTCTCCACTTTGATGAAGCCCGCCTGCTCCATCATCTCATGCAGTTCGCCTTCGGAAAATCCCAGCCACACGTCAGCATACAGCTCACGCGCTTTTTCAAACTGATGCTTGAGCAGATCAAGCACCACGATGCGGCCGCCGGGCTTCAGCAGTGTGTAGGCCGCACGCACAGCCTGTGCAGGACGCTGCGCATGATGCAGGGCCTGGCTCAGAAAGACGAGATCCACCGTGCCCGCGTCGATCGGCGGATTCTCGATGTCACCCAGCCGGTATTCCAGATTCTTGAAGCCGTGTTTTTTGGCCAGTTCCGCGCCATAGGCCACCATCTTCTCGCTGCTATCCACCGCGATCACCTTCTTCGCCCGTTGCGCCAGCAACTGCGAAAGCGTTCCTTCCCCCGCACCGAGATCCGCGATCACCAGCGGCGGCAGCAGTTTTAATAAGGTCTCACCAAGCCCCTTCCATGAGCGACCGGGGATGTAGTGCCTGCCGAACTTGCCGGCCAGCGCATCAAAGTAGGCCTGCGCCGTGCGCTCACGTTTTTTCAGCACCACCTTCAGTGCCGTCGCGTCCTTCTTCACCTCGCGCACTTCAGAACCCGCGGATTCCAGCAGCGCCAGAAAATGCATCCGCGATTCCGCCTCCTTGGCGGTGGGTTCATCCAGACTGTAGAGCCGGTTCTTGCCCGAACGCCGGTCACTCACCAGTCCGGCCGCCTTCAGTTTGCTGAGCTGCGCGGAGATGTTTGACTGCGGCAGCGAAAGCACTTCCTGAAGTTCCGCCACACTCAGTTCTTCCTGCTTGATAAGCAGCAGCAACCGCACCCGCGTGGGGTCGGCGATCAGGCTGAGCGATTTCAAAAGGGAGGCCAAAGCAGCCTCATCGTATCGACACATCCTGATTCATCAATACGAAAGGATGGCTTCCACGAAGCTCCATTCCAGTCTCGCACTCCTCTATGGCAGCGGCACTCTGGCTTTCTTTTTGACCTTGTCGGCAGTTTTGGTCCGGGGTGAGAGATACTGGTCAAAAACATCCCCATGGCCAAGCACACGCGGATCGTTTTGACGTTTGAGTTCAGCCATCAGCCTGTCCTGCAGCGCATTGACCTTTGCGGCAAAAGCGGCGTCACCGGCAAGGTTCTTCACGCAGTCGGGATCACTGGCGAGATCGAATAACTGACTGGTCGGCCGCTTGCCAAAGGCATGCTGCCAGAACGGGTCGCTCTCGCCGGCAGACTCGATCAGGGCCTTGGTCGGACTGCCGTCGGTGTCCTTGAATCCAGTGTCCGGATCGCCGCAGGGCCAGCGGTCGGCGGCGAAATTATGAACGTAAAGGAACGAGCCTTCCCGGATGGCCCGCGCAGGATAACCAAGGCCAGCCGGCGAGCCTGGCCGGGTCAGCACGTCATTGCGCTCCCGGCCGACGACAACGATGTCCCGCGTCACTTTTGGTTCGGCACGCAGCAGGTCGGTGAAGCTGCGTCCGGTGATGGGGGACATGCCGCCCGACAGGCCATCGACGCCCAACAATTCCAGGAAGGTCGGGGCCAGATCAATGAAGCTGATGAAGTCCGCCACGCGGGATCCCGGCTTGGCAATCCCCTCAGGCCAGGTCGCGATGAACGGGATGTGATGCGCATCATCATAGGTGTGCCCCTTCACACGCGGAAACGGCATGCCATGGTCTGAGGTGACGATGATGAGCGTGTTCTTTGCTTCACCACTGGCCTCCAGCGCGGCGATGAGCGATCCCACCTCGGTGTCATAGGCCTCGACCTCCACGGCGTAATCAAGCATGTCCCGACGCACCGCGTCCGTGTCCGGCCAATAGGCGGGCACGTGGTCGATATCACTGGTTTTTTTGCCCGCCGCGATGCCGGAATCAAACTTGTAGGAGCGGTGCGGATTGTGACTTCCGAACCAGTAAAAGAACGGTGTCCCTGACTGACGCGCCTTGAGAAAGGCGGTCAGTTTGTCACCGGGTTTATGCGCACCTTTGGGGTTGTCACTGCCGAGGGCAAAGTTGCGCGGCGTGCCATCCGCATGCCTGGCATCGCCCGGCCCCCATGTTTTGCCCTCACTGCCCACATGGATGCCAGCCTTGGCCAGCACCTCGGTGAAGGCCATGAATTTGGCGGGGAAATAGGGCTGATGATTCGCCGCCTCTTCAAGCTGCCATGGATTGCGACCGGTGAGGATCGCCGCACGGGATGGCGCGCACTTCGAGGTGGGCGTGTAGGCATTGTCAAACACGAGGCCGCGACGGCTGAGTTGATCGATATTCGGCGTCTTCACCCAATCGCAGCCATAGGCCGCGCTGAAATGCCTTGAGGCATCATCGGCGATGATAAATAGCACATTGGGCGTGGCCGCCTGAGCCAGCCCGATCATGGCCAGCACGAATGACAAAACAGTGAGAGACTTCATGGCACCGCTTCAACGATCGTATCGGCCCGTCATTGCGGCGAATTGCCGGACTGCCGCATTTTACTCCTGAAACTCCTCCTGATCAGGAATGCGCGAGAACGCGATTTTGGTTCCTGAAAAGGTCTTCACTTGCTTGGGAATGAAGCCGAGCGCGATGCTGTCGCGCCCATAGTGCTGGTTCAACGTGTCCATGATTTTGGAAAGGGTCTCGCGGCGTGTCTGGTCTTCGGGTGTGGTTGCCTGGAGTTCCTGGAACAGCTCCATCTGCTGCGGTTCCGAGCAGGATTGCAGGTGATGCAGCGTGACCCCGATTTTTTTGATCCGGGCCCAGCCAATCTGCGCCATCACTTGAGGCCAAAGCTGATCAAGCGTCTGCATCAGTGTGAAGGTGTCCGACACGGCCTGCGGCAGCCGCACCTGCGCTTCACCACGCCCGCGATCCTCCGTGTGGACGGAGAGACTGAGCCCGCCGGTCCGGTAGTCCGTGCGGCGCAGCCGGCTGGCCACTTTGGAAAGCAGCCGCTTGGCCACAATCTCCGCCTCGGGCGGTTTGCGGAACTCCGGTGCCAGCACGTGGCTGTGACCGATGCTGCGGTGCTCGGTGGCAAAGTGCCCGAGATCCTGACCATGCAACTCCCGCCAGAAGCGGTCACCACCCACGCCACCCCAGGCTTGATGCAATTGCTGGGAGGTCGCCTCCCACAACTGTTCGACGGTATGAATCCCCAGCGCATGAAGTCGCGGTTCCATGCGGCGGCCGATGCCACAAATGTCCGTGAGCCCCCAGTGAGAGATCTTTTGCGGCATGTCATGCAAATGCAGCACGGTCAATCCATCCGGCTTCTGGATGTCGCTCGCCACCTTCGCCAGAAAACGGCTTGGAGCGATGCCAACGGAGCAGGTGATCACTTCGCCGACGTTCTTCAGCAGGCCTTCCTTGATTCGCTTCGCCAGCGCCACGGCCACCGTTTCATCCTGATGCCGCACATCCAGCAGCAATCCCACCTCATCAATCGAGGCCACCACTTCGATGGGATAATGCCGCTCGATCTCTGTCTTGATCCGCTCGTGGTAATCCACATAGAGCGAGTGGCTGGCCTCAACCAATATCAGCCCAGGACACATGCGCCGCGCCTCACCAATGTTGGTGCCGGTTTTCACGCCAAATTTTTTCGCCTGACGGCTCGCCGCGATGGCGCAGGTCGCGTCTGAAATCATTGGCACCACCGCCACCGGCCGGCCGCGCAATTCCGGCTTTTCCTGCTGCTCCACACTTGCGAAATAGCTGTTCAAATCCAGGAACAGCCAGCGCAGCGGACGGGATGAAACGAGGGCGGACACGGGGCCAAGGTGTCTGCTTTGGATGCGTGTTCAAGAGAACGTTTCACTCCAGCTCGGGCGGCACGCTGCCGTAGGTCCACGGTTTGGCGAACGGCGGAGCTTTCGGTGCCTGCGGGGCGGCATCAGGCTTCATCGCCTTTGCCAAACTGATGCCTGCGTCCGCCATCTGGCGGCCAGCGGTAATGACCAGGTTGGAATAGGCGGTGAGGCGAGTTTCGTAACCGCCGCCATTCGGCCCAAAGGCCTCCTCGGTGGGCACATAACCAACAATACCGTTCGCCAGTTCGACGGGAAAGGTGAAGGCAAACGGGCTGCCTTTTTTGATGTCGAGACCGAACTGGCAGAAGTATTCCGCCGGGTTGCTGACAAACGCAGCGGCACCGACCTGAATGACCTGCACCTCGGCATCCACCTGCGGGGAGGTCTGGCAGAGGTGGTCGAGCATGAGAATCTCTTTGGCAAAAAGGTAATCTGTCGTGTCGCCCTTCGGTTTGCCGGCCATGGCGATCTCCAGACTCTTCTGCACACGTGCCGGCGAAGGTTTCCGGCGCGGGATGGCGAGCACCTGTTGCCGAACATCAAGTGTGGCATCGGTCGTCTTCGGTATGGCAAGCAGCACGCGCACGGCCTCCGCGCCGATGCGTCCGCCGACCAGCTGCGACCACGCAACGGCCTCGGGGCGGCGGTTCGGACTGAGATTGTCCACCTGCGTCACATCGCCGCACGCACCCTGCATGAAGACGACCGGCGCACGTGTATCGAGCGCGCCCTGAATGGTTTTTTCCAGGTAGTAAATCCAGTTTGCCGAAATGCCGCCCGGGCTGGCCGTGGCATGGCAGGCATAGTTCACCATCACACCAAGCAGCCTGCCCTCCATGTCCCAGGCGCCGATGACGCCGACCTGCGGATCAATCGGGCCGGCATACTCAATGATGTCCGGATTGCCTGAACCGGGATGACTCCAGCTCTGGCCATTCTTCATGCGCAGGCGGCGGTTGAAGGCGACCTTGTCCTCATGGCCGAAACCATAGCCGATCTGGGCCGGGACGCGTGTCTGCAGGGCGGCGCGCACGCCTTCGACAATCTCACTTGTGACACGCAGCAGGAAGCCAGGGTCAGCGCAGGAGCTCTCTTCATAGGCCAGCTTCTTCACCAAATCCGAGGCACCATCAAACTCACCCGGCATCACCATCCCCACCGGCCCCGAGGAGTGGGAATGCGAGGCACCGATCATCACGCAGTCGCCGGGAATGTGGAGTTCCTTTTCAATTCGCGCTCTCGCATCGAGCACCACTTTCCTCGGCACCACGAGCGTATCGAGTCCGACGAGAGCCACGCGCTTTTTCCCATCGTCAAACACCGCCACCCGCACCTTGCAGGCATCATGAAACTTCAGGTGGTAGGATTTTCCGTAGCCTCCCGGCTGCTCCATGCCGATGTCCGGCGTGATGTCCCGCTCGGCAAAACCCGCCTTGATCGTTGAGGTCATTACCGGTTGTGCCGCAAGCGCGAGCGGAAACAGCAGGAGAAAAAGAAGGCGGGGCGGGATCATGACAAAAAATACGTCATCCAAATCCATTCCTTCCCTGGAGAACCAGGCCAGCCCCGCCGCTTTGAAATCCAAAGAACGCCACGGCACCGAAGCATCGGCCACCATTTGCGGATTCTTCCGGATAAGTCTGGAAATTCAAATCGATTGCGCGGTTGACCCGTTGCCGCGTTCGCGTATTAAAACGGCCGTTTATAAACAGCTGTTTAACTGTGAAACCAAAACCAACCGAACTGCCTGCACGCGAGCGCGATCCCGATGCGCGGAAGGAACGTATCCTGGCGGCGGCCGGGGAGGTCTTTGCCAAGGCTGGATTCGCCGTGGGCAGTGTCCGGGAGATCAGCCTCAAGGCCCGGGTGAACGTCGCGTCGATCAATTATTATTTCGGCAGCAAGGAAGGCCTGTACCGTGAGGTTTTGCTCGCGGCGCATCGGCAACTGCTGGATCAGGAACCACCACCCAACCAGGCGGATGAACCGGAACAGGCCCTGCGGGAATGGATTCACTTTTGTCTGCGCTTTGTCCTGTTGAAACGCTCGGCACATCCGGTGCTGGGCCGGTTGATGGCGCATGAAATGCATCAGCCCACAGCGGCGCTGGGTGAGCTGGTGAAGCTGATCATCAAGCCGAACTTCGCGAACCTGATCAAAATCGTGGATCTTCTGGCCGGCGACTCCCTGGACAAAACTCAGCGGGAAATGGCGGCGCATCAGATCGTGGCGATGTGCGTGCACTTTGATCACAGCCGCGAAGTGATTGGGCGGCTTGGATTTGCCGTGCCCGGGGCGGAGGCCGGCATCGCACGACTGGCGGACAGCATCGCCGACATGGCGCTGCACGGGCTCAGCAAGCCAACCAAAAGCATTTCAAAGAATCGAATCTCAGCATGAACACCCTCATTCATGGAACTCTCATCGCGTTGGCGCTCACTCTGGCGGCATGCAGCAAAGCCCCCGCACCGACCCCGCAACCGGAAAAACCCAAGGCTGCACCCGTCATCATCAAAGGTGCCGTCGTGCAGGCAACCGAACGTGCTTTCCCCAGGTTTCTGCGGGTCACCGGGCAGCTCACCGGCCAGAACGATGCGGTGGTGGCGGCGGACTCGATGGGGCGTGTGGTCTCGGCACTGATCGAGCGCGGCTCGGTGGTCAAAGCGGGCGATGTCCTGGCAAAGCTGGATGAACGGCAGCCGAAACTGTCTCTGGCCGAGGCTGAGGCCTCGGTGAATCTGGCGAAGGCGCGTCTGGCGCTGGCAAAGAACGAGCAGGAACGCAACAAGCCGCTGGCGGAAAAAAAGGCGGTGGCGGACGCGGATTACCAAAAGCTGCTCACCGAAGTCGCCGCGCGTGAGGCCGAACTCTCCGCCGCAGAAGCACGCCATGCCCTGGCGCAAAAAACGCTGGATGATTGTGTCATCCGCGCCCTCTTCGGCGGAGTGGTGGCGGAGCGCATGGTGGAGCCGGGCGAGTATGTGCGGGCGGATTCACCCATCGCCCGGGTGGTGGATCTGGCCACGTTGCGGCTGGTGCTGAGCGTGCCGGAGACGGAGGTCGGCGCTCTGGTCATCGGTCAGGCGGTGGAGTTCACCACGGCGGCATTCCCGGCCCTGAGCTTCACGGGCAAATTGAAATTCCTCGGCGCGAAGATGCGCGAAGCCTCGCGTGATCTGGTGATCGAGGCGCTGGTGGATAATGCGGATGGCAGACTGCGCCCCGGTTTTTTCTGCGATGCACGCATCCGGCTGCGTGAGGAAAAGGCCGTCGCAGTTCCGGCCACCGCACTGCGCATCGAAGGCACCCGGCGCAAGGTTTTCGTCATCACCAGGGACAAGGCGATCTCGGAACGCCTCGTGGAAGTGGGTGAGACGCGCGAAGGATTCACTGAGATCCGGCGCGGTGTCACCGCTGGAGAGTCGGTGCTGGATAAACCCGCCGCTGGAGCCTCGGACGGCCAGCGCTTTGAACCCGCCGCCTAACTTACACTTCGTACTTTCATGCAATGGCTCGCCGCAATTTCTGTCAGACGCCCGGTCCTCGCCAGCGTCATCATTCTCGTCTTCGTGGTCGTCGGGCTGCTGGGTTACACCAAGCTGCCGGTGGACCGGTTCCCGAAAATTGATTTCCCGACCGTCAGCATTGTCACCCGTCAGGATGGGGCGACACCCAAGGAGATCGAAACCGAAATCACGGACAAGATCGAGGAGGCGGTGAACACCGTCGCGGGCATTGATGAGCTGCGCTCCATCTCCAGTGAAGGCATCTCCCAGGTGCTGGTGACCTTTGTGCTGGAGAAAAACATCGACGTGGCCGCCCAGGAAGTGCGCGACCGGATCGCCCGCATCATCCCTGACCTGCCGGAGGATGTGGATGCGCCGATAATCGAGAAACTCGATCCCGATGCCGCGCCCATTTTGAACCTGGCTCTCGTGGCCGACAAGCCGGTGCGCGAGATCACAGAGTTCGCCGACAAGGTGCTGCGGCGTCAGCTTGAGAGCGTGCCGGGCGTGGGGCAGATCACGCTGCTGGGCGGCCGGTTGCGGCAGATCAATGTCTGGCTCGATCCCATGCGCCTGCGCTCCTACAGCATGACGGCGGCGGACGTGCAGCGGGCGCTGCGCTCACAAAATATTCAGATCCCCGCCGGCACGGTGAAGAATGCGGCCAGCGAGGCCGGCTTCCGTGTTCTGGGCAAGGCCCGCAGCATCGAGGAGATCGGCCTGCTCGTCGTGCGCGAGGCCGGCGGTGGTCTGGTGAGGGTGCGCGATGTGGCACGCATTGAAGACGGTGCCGAGGAGCAAAAAACCGTCGCCCGAAACAACGGTGTGCCTTCCGTGGTGCTCTCCATCCGCAAGCAGAGCGGCACCAACACCGTGGCCGTGGTGGACGCGGTGAATGAGAAACTCGACGATGTGAAAAAGCTGCTGCCCGCAGGCTTTGATGTCGCGGTGGTGCGTGACACATCCCAGGTCATCCGCACCAGCGTTCACGCGGTGAAGGAGCATCTTGTGCTCGGGGCCTTTTTTGCCGCCATCATCGTTCTGATTTTTCTCGGCAACTCACGTGCCACGATCATCTCCGCACTGGCCATTCCCACCTCCATCATCGCCGCATTCGGCGTCATGTGGGCACAGGGTGTGACCTTGAATGTCATCAGCCTGGTGGCGCTCGCGCTGGCGGTCGGCATCGTCATTGATGATGCGATCATCGTGGTGGAAAACATCTTCCGGCACATGGAGGAAAAAGGTGAGGACTCCTTCACCGCATCCATCGAGGGACCGCGTGAGATTGGCACCGCCGTTCTCGCCACCACACTCTCACTGCTGGCCGTATTCGTGCCGGTGGCGTTCCTGAGCGGCATTGTCGGCATGTTTTTAAAGAGCTTCGGCCTCACCATGGCCTTTGCCATTGCGGTGTCGCTGCTGGTCAGCTTCACCCTCACGCCCACCCTGTCCGCACGGATGTTTCGCAACGGCCACGCCACCCGCTTTGACACCTGGCTGGAGCATCTGGTGAATCTCTTCTACCGCCCGGTGGAGGCTTTTTACATGGTGCTGCTGCGCTTCTCCATGCGCCATCGCTGGGTCATTGTGCTGGCCTGCTTCGGCATCCTCGGCGCACTGCCCACACTCTTCCGCATTGTGCAGAAAAGCTTCCTGCCACCGGTGGAGGAGGGCGAGTTCGTGGTGAACATCCGCACCCCGGAGGGCACCAGCCTCGCGGCAACCGATCTCATGACCGAGCGTTTCGCCCGTGCGATGCGTGATCTGCCCGGCGTGGATGGCACGCTGCTCACGATTGGCGACAACGACCAGCGCACGCCCAATCTCGCGGGCATCTTTGTGCGCCTGAATGACCCTGCTTTGCGTGAAGATCAGCAGACGCTCATGGATCGCGTGCGGCAGGAGATCGTGCCCAAGTTCCCCGTGGAATGGCGCATCACCGTGCTCTCCGTGCCACCGTTCAACACCGGCATGTCCAGCGCCAACGTGCAGTACTTCATCGCCGGACCTGATCTGGACACGCTCACCCGCGCCACCGACTCCGTGATCAGCGAAGTCAAAGACCTGCCGGGCATCCGCGATCTCGACAGCTCGCTCATTCCCGGCAAACCGGAAATCTCCGGCAGCGTGGATCGCAACAAAGCCGGCGAAATGGGAGCCAGCATCCAGGACATCTCCGGCACGCTGCGACTCCTCGTCGGCGGTCTCGATGTCTCAACCTATGACGACGGCGGCGAGCAGTACGACATCCATCTTCAGGCTGAAGAAACCTACCGCAACACCAGCGAAGTACTCAACCTCCTCACCGTGCCATCGACCAGGGCCGGGCCCGTTGCCATCAGCAATCTGCTCACGCTCAGCAACACCGACAGCCCGTCGCAAATCAACCGCCTCAACCGCCGCCGTCAGGTCACAATCACCGCCAACAACGCTCCCGGCATTGGCGAAACAGAGATCCTTGATGGCATTGCCGCCGCCGTGAACCGTCTCAACCTGCCAGCCGACTACGCCAGCGGCAGCGCCGGCCGCTCCAAGGAAATGGCCAAGGCGGGCAAGGCCTTCATGGTCGCTTTCATGATGGCCTTCATCTTCATGTACCTCATCCTCGCCGCGCAGTTTGAGAGCTGGGTGCATCCCTTCACCATCCTGCTCGCCCTGCCGCTCACCCTGCCCTTCGCCATCCTCTCTCTCATTCTCTTTGACCAGTCGGTGAACATCTTTTCCATGCTCGGCATCCTGGTGCTCTTTGGCATGGTGAAGAAGAACGGCATCCTGCAAATCGACCACACGAACCAGCTCCGTGAAAAAGGCATGAACCGTCTTGATGCCATCCTGCTGGCCAACAAGGAACGTCTGCGCCCCATCCTCATGACCACGCTCGCCTTTGTCGCCGGCATGGTTCCAATGATGACGGCCAAGGGCGTCGGTGCCGCCTATAACAACGCCACGGCAGGCGTCATCCTCGGCGGCCAGAGTTTGTCGCTCCTGCTCACCCTGCTCGCCACGCCGGTCATCTATTCCATCTTCGACGACATCATCCACTTCCGTCAGCACCGCCGCGAAAAGCGCGCCGCCAGGGCCGCCGCCAAAGCCTAACAATATGTACACACGCTTCCCCCTTTTCCTCGCCTCCTTCAGCCTCGCGGCCTGCACCGTCGGGCCGGATCACGTCAAGCCCGATACCGCGGACATCACGCCCGCCAAATGGCGCTGGCAGGCCGCCGCTCCGCGCGATGACACGCCGCGTGGCGAGTGGTGGAAAGTCTTTGCCGACAGCGAGCTCAACCGCCTTGAAACGCTGGCCCTGAACGCCAGCCCTTCCTTGAGAGCCGCCGCCGCCCGCGTGGATCAGTCCCGTGCGGCCGCACGGATCAGCATCTCAGAATGGCTGCCTGACGTCCGCCTCAAGAACGGCGCCAGCCGCGAGCAGTTCTCCGGCAATCTGCCCACACCCGTGCCGGTCAATATCCCGCGCGGCCGCGTCAACAGCTTCAGCGGCATCATCGACCTCAGTTACGAGATCGATTTCTGGGGCAAGGTCCGGCGCGAGGTCGAAAGCGCGCGCGCCACGGCTGATTCCGTCTCTTCAAGCTATCACAGCGCCATCCTCACCCTCACCGGTGATGTCGCCGCACAATACTTTCTCCTCCGCGCCTCGGATGCCGAACTCGACGCCCTGCGCCGCACCATCGCGCTGCGCGAAAAATGGACCAACCTTCTCAATGACAAATTCAAAGCCGGAGCCATTCCCGAAACCGACCTCGCCCGCGCCCAGACCGAAGTCGCCACCGCCAGGGCCGAGCTCGCCAGCGTGAAACGCCAGCGTCAGGAAGCCAGCGACACCCTCGCGCTGCTTTGCGGCCAGCCCGCCAGCAGCTTCAACCTCGGCGAGCACCCCATCGGCTCCAAAGCTCCGCCCGTCATTCCCTCCGGCATTCCCGCCTCCATGCTCGAGCGCCGTCCCGACATCGCCGCCACGGAGCGACTCGTCGCCGCGCGCAATGCCGACATCGGCGTTGCCACCAGCGCCTACTTTCCCGCCGTGCGCCTGACAGGAACCGCCGGTTATTTGAGCAAGGATGCGGACACCCTGCTCGGCGCTGACAGCCGCGTGTGGAGCATCGGTCCCAGCGTCAGTCTGCCGCTCACCGGCTGGGCCGTCATTCACTTCAACATCAAGCGCCAGAAAGCCGCCCGCGAAGAAGCCATCGCCAATTACCGCCAGGCCGTCCTCGGCGCCATTCGCGATGTCGAAACCAGTCTCGCTCAAACCCGCTACCTGGGCGAGCAGGCCGGTGCGACAGGAGATGCCCTCACCGCCTCCACCAAGGCCACCGACCTCATCCGTCAGTCCTATGAGAGCGGCAGCGTGAGCTATCTCGAACTCCTCGATGCCGAGCGCACCCGCCTCCAGATCGAGCGCCAAAGCGCCCAGGTCGCCGCCCAGCGCCACATCGCCACCGTGCGTCTGATCAAGGCACTCGGCGGCGGTTGGTAAGCTCGGCGTCTGCCATCAGTGAAAAAATAAATCCTGTGCCGGCACAGGCGTTCATCGGTCACCACGTTCCTCCTTGATCAAGTCTGTCCAAGTGGTGCGCTGCACTTTGTCACACCACATTTGCTTCATGCGTGCAGCAAAATCAGGTCGCACCCTTTGGTGCTTGATGGCTGGCGGAGTTGTCATGAGGGCAACGACGCGGTGGCGCCGGGTGATTTCGACGGCATGCCCCTGTTGAATCCATTGAAGAACTGCCGCCGTGGAGTGCCGCAATTCCCGAATATTGATGGTCTTCATTCTGACGCCATAATGTGACACCAATAGATTTCACAACTGATAATCTCAAAAACGGATCATTTGAGAAACTCCCGGGAAATCGTTCAAGCCATCCGCCGCTGCCCGCCGCACATTGCATTGGACGGCCTGCTGAATGTGATTCAGACTTCTGCCGTTCAGGGGCTATAGCTCAGTTGGTAGAGCGTCTCGTTCGCAATGAGAAGGTCAGGGGTTCGAATCCCCTTAGCTCCACCACCTTGACCCGGTAAGGCAAGCTGGGTC
>CAJCCF010000419.1 GCA_903960845.1 uncultured Verrucomicrobiota bacterium
AAACACGAAAAACCAACCTCGATATGAGCATCTCCGACGTTGGCAAGTGACAGTTTCCCGCTAGTATAAGCAAAGGTATCTGAGTCATAAATGCCTGAAGACGACAAGATTTTACACTCCCCTGCAGAGTTGCAAATATTGACAGGAATCTCGCCAACGGTTTGGTTTCTTGTTAACAAATTTCTGGATTCTGCCAATGACAACGATTCAATCAGGCTCAAACCCGCAAAGATTAATATCGCGAACCTCAATCTAGGCGTGTGGATGTCTTTTAAGCTCATATTGGTGTGTTTTTGCATTTAAAATGCTTTTAGGCAAGGCTCATTTTTTGCACACTCGCGCACAACGCCGTTTAATTCACTCACCTTTAATGCTTTACACCCAATAAAAAAGGCGATGGATTAATCCATCGCCCTCAAGAAATCTGAAATTTAAGGGAATTTTTATTTTTGACCTTTATCACTGAGCGGCCCAGTCGGCCCCGCCCCCCCCGCGCTCGGAGCACCGCTATAGCCACCGCTCATCTGGAAGGGCGAAGTGAAAGCCGCAGCAGTTCCCCCACCACCTTGTCCACCCTGGCTATCGGTACCGCCACCGCCAGCACCACCGCCAGCACCACCGCCAGCACCACCGCCAGCACCAGCAGGCCCACCACCTAAAATTCCAGAGGCTCCAATTTGGATACCCGAAACCGTAAACGCAGGAGGATTGAAGTCGGGTTCCCAGCGCAGGGCAACATAGCGTGTTTTCACCACGGATTTGGTCTTGATTTTGATCACGCCCTCACCATTTGCGTCCTCGGCTTTGGCCGTCGGTTCCATGGTGTCAAACACCGTCGAGTCAAAGCTAAGGCGACCGCGCCAGTCTTCTTTTTCGGGGAGGACTTCAAAGGTGTAAACCAACAGCCGAACAGGACGCGCCGAATGGGTGGAACCAAATTCTTCCAGCGAGCGGACCTGCCCCAGATCATAAACAACAGTGCGATACTTTTCGTTACTCTCAGGAAAATTGATGCTACCACCTTTGAGAGCTTCATTGCGTGCAGCAAGCGTTTCAGGACTGATGTAGATCAGGCGTCCGCCACCGATGCCGCTCGCCAGATTGACCATGGTTCCAGAATTGTCGGCATTCTGTTTGAAGGTGTAGTCTGAAGCCGAATCGGAGCCGAAGACTTGAAACCCGCGGATCGAGCCACCACGAACGATTTCGAACTGGAGGCGCAGGTAGCGGCCCTGAGCTGCACCCGTGGCAAGATTCACCAAACGATCCGAAGGGGAAAAAACCACACTCACCAGACTGTTCCAAGCCTTGCCATCAGCGCTGATTGAGGCCTCCACCTTGCCTTCAAGTCCATCGCTTACAAATGAAGCACGGTTCACCACCGACTGCTTGATGAACTTGATCACAGCGTCACTTTTACCAGCTGCGATTTTAATCGGGCGGAGTGGATCACCTTGAATGAAATTATCTGAATCACTGATGCCGTGAACCTCGCTAACTTCGGCCTTTGCGGATGCCAGGCTCATATTCACAGGCACCTTATCAATCCCAGGGAGACGACTCCATTTGGCCACGGCCAAGGAGATCATCAAAGCGGAAAGCATCAGGGTTAAATTTGATTTAGCCTCAATGATCTGTGGAGGATTCATTTTGTGTTAGGTTGTGCAAGTGCTTTACCTATACTCATGTTACGAATTACGTCAAACTATTTTGAACTATTTTTACAGCACGCAGTGCCTCATTGAAAAGGACACCGTAGGGGGAGAGACCGGGGCAGTAGGATCAAGTCGATGCCTCACAAAAGGCGACACCATGGCCAATGGAGCCATGCTTGATGAAAGAAAGCCTTGAAGACTACACCCGCGTGATGCGCGGGCGGTATGCCC
>CAJCCF010000420.1 GCA_903960845.1 uncultured Verrucomicrobiota bacterium
CACACGCTGGCCTATTCCTACCTGCTCACCTTTCTCCTCGCGGTCATTGCGGGTCTGTTTCTTGTCCGGATTTTCATCATCTTCCATGACTGCGGACACGGCTCTTTTTTCAAATCAAAACTGGCCAATGATGCGGTGGGTTTCATCACCGGTCTGCTGACTCTCACCCCCTATTACCAGTGGCGCTGGGAGCATTCCATTCACCACTCAAGCGCAGGCGCCCTGGATCGCCGGGGCACGGGTGATGTCTGGACCATGACGGTGGAGGAATACCTGAAGTCTTCCCGCTTGAAACGTTTCGCCTACCGTCTGGCGCGCAATCCGCTGGTGCTCTTTGGCATTGCCCCGCTTTACCTGTTCGTGATCTCACAGCGTTTCGTCTCTCCTGATGCCAGTCCACGCGAGCGCCAGTCGGTGCTCTGGATGAACCTCGCGGTTCTTGGAGTGGCGGTCGCGCTCAGCCGGGTGTTCGGAATCACCGCCTACCTGCTGATTCACCTAACCATCGAGATGGTTGGCGGTGGCCTGGGGATCTGGATGTTCTATGTGCAGCACCAGTTCGAGGACGCGTATTGGGAGCGTGATGAAAACTGGGACTTCACGGCAGCGGCGCTTCAGGGCAGTTCCTTCTACAAGCTACCCAAGGTGCTGCAGTGGTTTTCAGGCAATATCGGATTCCATCACATCCACCATCTCAGCCCGCGCATTCCCAACTACAACCTTGAGCGCTGTCACAAGGCGGACCCGCTGTTTCAGGAGGTCAAGCCAATCACCCTTCTCTCCAGTTTGAAAACTCTCCGGCTGCGCCTTTGGGATGAAAAATTGGGAAAACTCGTGAGCTTCAGGCACTTGCGTAAATTGCGCAAGGAGCGCGCATCCACCGTGCCGGACCAGGATGATGCCGGCACGCATTCCTGATGGATCGACGACCACACTCAAGTCACCCAACCGAACAAAATACCCCCGGCATGCCGCGCATGCGCGTCATCCATCACCTTCCATCACCCCATGAAAATCAACTCACTCGCGACCGCCGTGACGACGGCATGCCTGGCTGCATGCAGCCAGTTGATGCCGAAACTTTCACCGCATCACGAGGTGGATTTCGTGAGCGAGGTGAGGCCCATCCTGGAGTTGCGCTGCCTGGAGTGCCACAACCGGCACTACAGTTTTGCAGGCTTGAATCTTGAGACCCAAAAAACCGCCATGAAGGGCGGCCGCAGCGGCGCGGTGATCCTGCCCGGAGCGCCGGATCAAAGCCTGCTCTACAAGGTGCTGCATCTGGGACATGAAAATCCCGTGGCCATGCCGCCCACTCCCGAGCGCCTTGAGCGCGAGCACGCCCATCTGCTGCACGATTGGATTCAGCAGGGTGCCAAATGGCCGGAGGGCGTTCATCTCGTTCCGCCGCAGGAGTGGAAAAACAGGCAATCCTGATCCAGGCCCTGCCTGCCCGACCCGACAGATGTCCAACAAAAAGTGTTTCATCCCCTTGAGCGGTCCCGGACCGCCCGGTGCAGCGACGACAAGATCGGGTTCATAGATGACACCGGATGCCGAGCACCCAAGCACAGGCCGTGGCAACATTTGCAAGCTGCTTCCAACAGCAATCCGCCAGCAGCACAACACCAACCTACCAAAACCATGTTAGCCAAATACGACATCGACTACGTGATTCATCCCCATCACAACAAGCGCGTTGATACCCACCGCACGGATGACCCGGTGGAGGCCGAGGACTTTCTCATGAACCTGCTTGCCAGCAGTGCGCGCATCCACTCGATCCGGCATGAAGGGGTCGAGCTCAACAAAGTCCAGAGTGATCAAATGCTGCGCGTGGCTGCTGAACGTCTGGCTTCCCGCCTGCTTGGAGGAGCGCTTGGGATTGATAATGTGGAGGTCAAACACCGCTTCGGGCTCACTGCCTGAATTTCAGATCTCAGAGAATTCTCGCATCAGGACTCAGCATTCGGCTGAGTCCTGATGGACTTGTTTGCCCTTTGTGCGTCGTCAAGCGTGAGTCTAGGACTGCCTAAATGATATTGACCCGGAAACTCGGCACAAAGCGCCCCCAGACCACACTGCTGCTGCAGAACCGGGTCCCTGCCTGCCCGCCGGTTTTTGAAAATGCGTGATTTTTGACTTTTGCAAAGTCGCTAACCGCCCTTAGCGATGCGTAGCATGAAGAATAAAAACCTAAGGACTAAGACCAGCAAGCGGGCACCTGCTGCAAAAATAAGCCGCGCTTCAGCCGTGGTGTTCCCCATCGTTGGCATTGGCGCCTCGGCAGGCGGTCTGGAGGCTGTGACCCGATTGCTTAAGCATCTCCCGCTGGACACGGGCATGGCTTTCGTGCTGGTGCAGCATCTGGACCCGACGCATGAGAGTGCTCTCACCGTGCTACTGTCACGCGTCACTCTCATGTCGGTAAGTGAGGCGCAGGACGGCACCCTGGTGCAGCCGGATCATGTTTATGTGATCCCGCCGAACAAGAAGTTGGGTATCATAAACCGCACACTGCGGCTCCTGCCGCGCGAGAAAGTTGGAGATCTGCACGCACCGGTGGATTATTTTTTCAACACACTGGCCGCGGATCAGGGGGCGCAGTCCGTCGGCATTGTACTCTCCGGCACTGGCACGGACGGCACCCAAGGGTTGGAAGAGATCAAGGCCGCAGGCGGCATCACTTTTGTGCAAAACGAGGATTCGGCCAGATACAACGGCATGCCCGCCAGCGCAGGCGCCAGCGGCTGTTCAGACTACACTCTGCCGCCTGAAG
>CAJCCF010000421.1 GCA_903960845.1 uncultured Verrucomicrobiota bacterium
CGGACGGCGAGCAGAAGGACATGACCTTCCTCCTCGAACAGATCGTTAAACACATCCCGGCTCCGAAAGCGGAACTTGAAGGCAGCTTCGAGATGCTCGTCTCGAACATTGATTGGGACAATTTCGTTGGCCGTGTCGCCATCGGAAAAGTCACACGCGGCACCGTCAAGCTGGGCGATCGCGTTTTCCTGCTGGGCAAGACACCCGAGGACAAACCCATCCCGGTGAAGGTCACCAAGGTCTTCCAATACACCACCCTCACCACCAGCGACTCCGTCGAAGGCGGCGCAGGTGACATCGTCGGCATCAGCGGCTTTGAAGACGTGGACATCGGCCAGACCGTCGCCGGTGCCGCAGACGCTCCAGCCCTGCCATTCGTGGCCATCGATCCTCCGACCATCGTCATGCAATTTGCCGTGAATGACGGCCCGCTGGCTGGACGCGAAGGCACCCACGTCACCTCCCGCAAGATTCGCGACCGCCTGGACCGCGAACAAAAGATGAATGTCACGCTTTCATTCAAGGACACAGACACCGCCGGTATCTTTGACGTCAGCGCCCGTGGAGCCATGCAGATCGCCGTCCTCGTGGAGCAGATGCGCCGCGAAGGTTTTGAAGTTCTTGTCTCCCGCCCAATGGTCATCACCAAGCGCATCAACGATGTCACTTGTGAGCCCTACGAGACCCTTTATCTGGACGTGCCGGATGATTATCTCGGCCCGGTCATGAAGAGCATCTCCGAGCGCAAAGGACGCATCGAGGACATGGCCGCCCACAACGGTCGCACCACCGTTCAGGCTTACATCCCGACACGTGGTCTCATCGGCTTCGAGTTCGAACTGATGAATCTCACGAGCGGTCACGGCATTCACAGCCATCTCTTCCGCGAATACGCCCCGCACGCCGGACACATGCAGACGCGCAACACCGGCACGCTGGTCAGCACCGAAGGCGGCGAAGCCACCTCTTACTCACTCGATACCATCCAGGTCCGTGGCAAGCTCTTCGTCACCGCTGGTGATCTCGTCTATGATGGCATGATCATCGGTGAAAACCCCCGCACCGACGACCTGCCCGTGAACCCCACACGTGCCAAGAACCTCACCAACTTCCGCGCCGCCGGTGGTGACAAGGGTATCCAACTCACCCCGCCGATGAAGTTCAGCCTTGAGCGTGCCATCGAGTACATCGCCCCGGATGAACTTGTGGAGTGCACTCCGAAGAACCTCCGCCTCCGCAAGCGCACCCTCGACTCCGCTCAACGTCAGCGCGAGAAGAAGAAGTCGAATGCTGAGATCGAGGCTGCATAACCAGTCATTCAGAAAATTCCAGAAGACGCGGGCATTTTTGCCCGCGTTTTTTGTTTGGCATCCGGACCATCCGGCTTGAAAGCGATTGGTCTGGAATGATCGGGATCTCAGGACGCGATTATGAAGATGCGCTCCTGAAATCAGGTACCTGCCCCTTGATTTCACGCGCAAAAGTTATCGCTGGATTAACCAACGATAACTCAATGAATCAGCAGTCCGGTGCTTACTTGCCCCAGACTTTGAGCAGCGCGGAAGCCATGTCAGCCGGAGAATCAGCCACCGAGATGCCACACTCGGCCAGGATGCGTTTCTTGGCAGCGGCGGTGTCGTCCTCCCCGCCAATGATGGCGCCTGCATGACCCATGCGGCGTCCCGGAGGAGCCGTGGCACCGGCGATGAAGGCGGCGATGGGTTTCTTGCAGTTGTCCTTGGCCCAGCGGGCGGCCTCGACTTCGGCATTGCCACCGATTTCACCGATCATGATGATGGCTTCGGTCTCGGGATCTTCGTTGAACATTTTCAGCACGTCCAGATGGTTGGTGCCATTGACCGGATCACCACCGATGCCGACGCAGGTGCTCTGGCCGTAACCACGTGTCGTGAGCTGCCAGACAGCCTCATACGTCAAGGTGCCGGAGCGGCTGACCACGCCCACGTTGCCACGCTTATGGATATACCCGGGGGCGATGCCGATGCGGCAGCCGCCGTGTGATTTTTCACCTCGGCCGGGAGTGACCAGGCCGGGGCAGTTCGGGCCGATCAGGCGCGTGGCGCTGCCCTTCATGGCGGCCTTCACGCGGATCATGTCATTGACCGGGATGCCTTCCGTGATGGCCACCACGAGTTCCAATCCGGCATCCACGGCTTCGAGGATGGCATCAGCGGCAAATGGCGGCGGCACGAAGATCACACTGACGGTGGCACCCGATTCCTTGGCAGCCTGGGAGACCGTGTCAAACACAGGGACCTTGTGCGCACCATGCTCAAAGAATTGCCCACCCTTCCCCGGCGTGACGCCCGCCACAAGTTGCGTGCCATAGTCGAGAGAGGCCTTGGCGTGGCGTGAACCGAAATCGCCCGTGATGCCTTGGACGAGGATGCGTGTGTTGATGTCAACGAGGATGGCCATGAGTGATGAGTAGGAGGGGGATTCGGAAACGAAGTCTGCCAGTGAAGGCCCGCCATCATAGGAGTGACCTTCGCAGCGTCAAGAAGGCAGGCAGTTCATTTGCAGAGAATATGCCCCCGACCGGCTGAAAACCGGCCCCGCCGGCAGTCCGGGCCGTGCGTGGCGGTTCCGACAAACCTTCCTGAACTGTTCGGAAATACACTTTGACGATCTGCCGTGCGTTACCCACACTCAACCCGTTACGACAGGGGCGTCCCGAGCAGGGACTGAGACTTGCCATTCCCGGCAGGAACCCTCCGAACCTGATGCGGGTCATGCCGCCGAAGGGAGTTCGCTCGGAGGGTATCTCAGTTTCATCGGCCTATGCCGCCCCGACATGAAACTTTAATCCAAATAACCGCCCCTCCCATGATCGCCAGCAAAGATTCCTTCGAAGCTCATTCCAGCGAGCAACTCCCCGCCAGCAGTCGCGTCTATCTGCCCGGTGTCATCCATTCTGAAATCCGTGTGCCGATGCGTGAGATCACGCTCTCACCGACCAAGGCCTTCAATGGCCGCATCGAGATCAACGAACCCGTCCGCGTTTACGACTGCTCCGGCCCTTGGGGCGATCCCACCTTCAAAGGCGACTCCTCGGAAGGCCTGCCTGCTGTTCGTGAAAAATGGATCGCTGCACGCAACGACGTCGCCGCCTACGACGGCCGCGAAGTAAAACCGCAGGACAACGGCTACCTCAGCGGCAAGCACGCCGAATTTGCCAGCAACGCTGAGCGCAATCGTCTCGTCGAATTCCCCGGCCTCAATGGCGAACGCCGCCGCCCGCTCAAGGCCACAGGCCATCCTGTCACTCAGCTTTGGTATGCCAAACAGGGCATCATCACCCCCGAGATGGAATTCATCGCCATCCGCGAAAACTTGAAAAGACACCAGGTTTCAAGTTCAAATCTTCAAGCTTCAGACCTCAAGGACGACATCGTCCGCAATGATCTCGACAAACAACACGCTGGTTCCGCAACACTCCAGAACTCCTACACTCCATCCATCTTTGCCCGCTTCCCCCAGCGCATCCCGAACGAAATCACCCCCGAGTTCGTCCGCTCCGAAGTCGCCGCCGGCCGCGCCATCATCCCCGCGAACATCAACCACCCCGAGCTCGAGCCGATGATCATCGGCCGGAACTTCCTCGTCAAAATCAACGCCAACATCGGCAACAGCGCCGTCGCCTCCAGCATCGAGGAAGAGGTCGAAAAGATGCGCTGGGCCACCAAGTGGGGTGCGGACACCGTCATGGACCTCTCCACCGGCAAGAACATCCACGCCACCCGTGAATGGATCCTGCGCAACTCGCCCGTGCCCATCGGCACCGTGCCCATCTACCAGGCGCTCGAAAAAGTGAATGGCAAGGCCGAAGACCTCACCTGGGAGTTGTTCCGCGACACGCTCATCGAGCAGGCCGAGCAGGGCGTCGATTATTTCACCATCCACGCCGGTGTGTTGCTGCGCTTCGTCCCCATGACCGCCTCCCGCATGACCGGCATCGTCAGCCGCGGCGGCAGCATCATGGCCAAGTGGTGCCTCGCCCATCACAAGGAAAACTTCCTCTACACCCACTGGGACGACATCTGCGACATCATGGCCGCCTACGATGTCTCCTTCTCCATCGGCGACGGCCTGCGCCCCGGCTCCATCGCCGACGCCAATGACAAAGCGCAATTTGGCGAACTGGAAGTGCAAGGCGAGCTCACCAAACGCGCCTGGGCCAAAGGCGTCCAGGTCATGAACGAAGGCCCCGGCCACGTCCCCATGCACATGATCGAGGAGAACATGGCCAAGCAGCTCGAATGGTGCCACGAGGCCCCCTTCTACACTCTCGGGCCACTCACCACGGACATCGCCCCCGGCTACGACCACATCACCAGCGGCATCGGCGCCGCCATGATCGGCTGGTATGGCTGCGCCATGCTCTGCTACGTCACGCCGAAGGAACACCTCGGCCTTCCTAACAAAGAAGACGTCAAAGCCGGCGTCATCACCTACAAACTCGCCGCCCACGCCGCCGACCTCGCCAAAGGCCACCCCGGTGCCCAATACCGCGACAACGCCCTCTCCAAAGCCCGCTTCGAGTTCCGCTGGGAAGACCAGTTCAATCTCAGCCTCGACCCCGTCACCGCCCGCGAATACCACGACG
>CAJCCF010000422.1 GCA_903960845.1 uncultured Verrucomicrobiota bacterium
ACCTCCATCCACATTGAAGACTTTGATGTCATCGCCCGCGATACAAAACTTGGGCCTGAGGAAATCACCCGTGATATTCCGAACGTCGGAGATGAGGCGCTCAAGAACCTTGATCAGGACGGTGTTGTCCGCGTCGGTGCCGAAGTGAAACCTGGCGACATTCTCGTCGGGAAAATCACTCCTAAATCCGAGACTGAACTTGCCCCTGAAGAGCGCCTCCTGCGCGCCATCTTTGGTGAAAAGGCTGCCGACGTGAAGGACACTTCACTCCGTGTGCCATCAGGTTGCACGGGCATCGTGATGGATGTCAAACTGGCCCAGCGCGGCGGCATCAATGCCGGCGATAAGGAGAAACTCTCTCCGGCCGAAGCCAAGAAACAAATCAAGCAGATCGAAGAGGATTATCGCACGAAGAAGGAAGACCTCACCGAGCAACTCACCGAGAAGTTCAGTGACATCCTCCTCAATGAGAAGATCCCGCTTGATGTCGTGAATGGTCAGACCGGTGAAATCATCGTCGGCGCGAACAAAAAGATCACCAAGACTCTGCTACGCAAGCTGGCTGAGACTTATGATTCCGTCGAAATCGACCCAAGTCCGATCCGTAACAAGATCTTCGACATCATCCAGAGTTTCGAGCAAAAGTTTGCCGATGCTGACATGGATCGTGAGCGCAACCTTGACCGCATTGAAACCAGTGAAGATGGCGTCGCTGACGGCGTCGTGAAGCAGGTTCGCGTTTTTGTCGCCAGCAAGCGTAAGCTCAGCGTTGGTGACAAGATGGCTGGACGTCATGGTAACAAGGGCGTTGTCGCCACCATCGTGCCGGAAGAAGACATGCCGTTCCTCGAGAACGGAACTCCGGTGGACATTGTCCTGAATCCGCTTGGCGTGCCTTCACGAATGAACGTGGGCCAGGTGCTTGAAACCCATCTCGGTCTTGCTTGCAAGGCTCTGGGAATGAAGATCGCCACGCCGGTGTTCGATGGTATTCCAGAAACCAAAATCATGGAATACATCAAGGATGCCAAGAAAACCCCCGGCTACGAATGGATGGGTCTCAACGGCAAATCGAAGCTCTTTGATGGCCGCACTGGTGAGTCATTCAACCTCGATGTCGTGGTTGGATACATCTACATGCTGAAACTTGGACACCTTGTCGCTGACAAGATCCACGCTCGAGCTGTCGGACCATACTCGCTTGTGACCCAGCAACCGCTTGGTGGTAAAGCCCAATACGGTGGCCAGCGCTTCGGGGAAATGGAAGTGTGGGCGCTTGAAGCTTATGGCGCCGCCTACACGCTTCAGGAGCTTCTGACCGTGAAATCGGACGATGTGCAGGGTCGCACACGCATCTACGAACAGATTGTGAAAGGCGATAATTCGCTGGAAGCCGGCACGCCTGAATCCTTCAACGTGCTTATTAAAGAAATGCAATCTCTCGGCCTCGATGTGAGGGTTCACAGACGTGCCACCCAGAATGCGGATGTGGAAGTTATCGAGCGCTTCGCTGCTGGAATTTGATCAACCCTGAAATACAAGCCAACAAACCTTAACGCATCAATCTATGTCTATGAATGCTGACGCGAGCTTGAAAGAAATCTTCGGGGATAAGCCCACTGGTGAGGAATTCGACAGTGTGTCGATCTGTATCGCCTCGGCGGATCGTATCCGCTCCTGGAGTTCCGGTGAAGTAAAGAACCCTGAAACGATCAATTATCGTACGTTCAAACCTGAAAAGGGCGGCCTTTTCTGTGAACGTATTTTCGGACCCACCCGCGACTGGGAGTGTGCCTGCGGCAAATACAAGCGGATCAAGCACAAGGGAGTCATCTGCGACCGTTGCGGCGTTGAGGTGACACTTTCTCGTGTGCGCCGTGAACGCATGGGCCATATCGAACTGGCTGTCCCCGTGACCCACATCTGGTTCTATAAATGCATGCCTTCCCGCATCGGCCTCATGCTTGACATGACGGCCCGCAGTCTGGAGCGCGTGATCTATTATGAAGACTACATGGTGATCGAACCCAGCAGCACCCCGCTCCAGCGCGGCCAGTTGCTCACGGAAGTCGAGTTGCGCGAGGCTGAAGAACAGTATGGTGCCGATGCTTTCCGCGTTGGCATGGGTGCTGAGGCTATTCGCGACATCTTCAGTCAGATTAATCTGACCGACGCGATCAAGGAATTGGAAGAGGCGATGACCAAGACCAAGTCCAAGCAGATCCGCAAGAAGTTGGCCAAGCGACTGAAGCTATGCCAGGGCTTCGCCGGTTCCCACAGCCGTCCGGAAGCAATGATCATGGAAGTGCTTCCGGTTATTCCACCAGACCTTCGCCCATTGGTGCCGCTTGAAGGTGGCCGCTTTGCAACGTCTGACTTGAACGATCTGTATCGTCGAGTCATTAACCGTAACAACCGCCTCAAGAACCTTCTCCAACTGCGCACGCCGGACGTCATCATCCGTAACGAAAAGCGCATGCTTCAGGAGGCCGTTGACGCCTTGTTTGACAACGGTCGCCACGGCCGCCCGGTCACCGGTGCAGGCAATCGTCCGCTCAAATCGATGTCCGACATGCTCAAGGGCAAATCGGGCCGATTCCGCCAGAATTTGCTCGGCAAGCGCGTCGACTACTCCGGCCGTTCCGTCATCGTCATCGGTCCTGACCTCACACTCAATCAGTGCGGTCTGCCAAAGAAGATGGCTCTTGTGCTGTTCGAACCGTTCATCATTCGCCGCCTGAAGGAAATGGGACTGGTTCACACCGTCCGTTCAGCCAAGAAGATGATCGAGCGCCGCACACCAGAAGTGTGGGACATTCTCGACGAAGTCACCAAGGGTCACCCGGTTCTATTGAATCGAGCCCCGACGCTGCATCGCCTCTCGATCCAGGCTTTCGAGCCGAAACTCATCGAAGGTGAGGCTATCCGCGTTCACCCGCTGGTTTGCGGTGCTTACAATGCTGACTTTGATGGTGACCAGATGGCTGTTCACGTCCCGCTTTCCGTCGAGGCTCAGTTGGAGGCCCGCCTGCTCATGCTTGCGCCGAACAATTTGTTCAGTCCAGCGAGCGGCAAGCCAATTTTGACACCTTCACAGGACATTCCTTTGGGCTGTTACTTCCTCACTTACCTGCGTGAAGTGGGTGGAGCGGACAGGAAAAAGGCTGATGCTTTTGAGCGCCTGCCGATTTTCAATGACCCATCGGAAATCGAATTTGCTCTCTCCGAGCATGCCGTGGGCGTGAATGATAAAATCCGTTATCGCAATCCTGACTATCAGCAGGAAAAGCGCGCTTTCGGAGATCCGACCAAATCCTTCATTGAAACCACAGTCGGTCGAGTCCGCTTCAACGAGATCTGGCCTGCAAAGCTTGGTTTCGTTAACAACACGGTTGGGAAGAAACAGATTTCCGACATCATCTGGCGTTGCTTCCAGGCGGTGGGCCAGAAGGAAACCGTTGCCTGCCTCGACCGTCTGAAGACGCTCGGCTTCCGCGAAGCCACCAACTCCGGTTGTTCGATCGGTATCACTGACATGGTGATTCCTGACGCGAAGAAGATTGGTCTTGAGAAGGCTTACAAGGAAGTGGATGCCGTCGAGAAACTGTATCGTCGCGGTCTCATCACTCATGGCGAGCGCTACCAAAAAATCGTGGACGTTTGGACCCAGGTTGGTGACCAGATCTCCGATGAAGTGTTCCGCACGCTCGAGTACAATGAGGGCAAGAAGCATCACAATCCGCTCTACGTCATGGTGACCTCGGGAGCTCGTGGTAATCGAACTCAGATCAAGCAGCTTGCTGGTATGCGCGGCCTGATGGCCAAACCGTCCGGTGAAATTATTGAGCGTCCGATCACCTCGAATTTCCGTGAGGGTCTGACCGTGCTTGAGTATTTCATCTCGACCCACGGCGCTCGAAAAGGCTTGGCTGATACGGCTCTGAAGACTGCTGACTCGGGCTACATGACCCGCAAACTCGTCGACGTCTCTCAGGATGTGATTGTCACCGAAGAAGATTGCGGCACCGTCAACGGCATCACGCTCGCCTCCATCTATCAGGGTGATGAGGAAGTGGTTGATCTGAAGACGCGCATCTATGGTCGCACCAGCTGTGAAACCATTCACGATCCAGTCACCAAGGAGACCATCATTGCCGCCAACCAGCTCGCGCTGGAGAAGGAAGCTGCCCACCTCGCCAAGATTGGTGTCGAAAAACTGAAGATCCGCTCAGTGCTCACTTGCGAAAGCAAGCGTGGTTGCTGCGCCATGTGCTACGGCCTCAGCCTTGCCACGAGCCGTCTCGTGAAAATTGGTGAAGCTGTCGGCATTGTGGCCGCTCAATCCATTGGCGAGCCTGGAACGCAGCTCACCATGCGAACGTTCCACGTTGGTGGTGCGGCCATGAGCAGCTTCAAGCAACCCTTCATCAATGTGAAGAACACCGGCACACTCAGGATTGCTGAAATGCGCACGGTGCAGACCACTGAAGGTCAATGGATCGCCCTGACGAAGAATGGGGTCATCTCCATCGTTGATGATAATGGCAAGGAACTCGAAAGCCATAAACTGGTGATCGGCGCCCTGATTGCCAAGCCTGAAGGGGCCATGGTTAAAAAGGGTGAACAGCTTGTCACCTGGGATCCTTACAACATGCCCATCATCACTGAAAAGGCTGGTAAGATTGAGTTCCGTGACATGATCGCGGGCATCACCTTCACGAAGGAAAAGAACGAGTCCACCGGCAACGAAGAGACCGTCGTCATTGAGCACAAAGAAGATCTTCATCCGCAGATCGTTGTGACCAACGCCAAGACACACGAAGTTCTCGCCAGCTACACCATCCCTGCCGGCGCTCACTTGAGTGTCAAAAATAACGAGAAAGTCGAAGCGGGCACCACGCTTGCGAAGACGCCTCGTAAGGCCAGCAAGACCAAGGATATCACCGGCGGTCTGCCGCGGGTGGCCGAGCTCTTTGAAGCCCGCAAGCCCAAGGATGCCTGCGAAATCGCTCGTATCGATGGAACTGTCGAAATTGGCGGCCTGGTCCGTGGCAAGCGCCGCGTCATGGTCACCGATCAGAAGAGCGGTCAGCAGGAAGAGCATCTCATTCCTCGCAGCAAGCACATCCTTGTCTTCAATGGTGACCATATCGGCAAGGGTGATCAGATCACTGATGGACCGGTGGTTCCGCATGACCTTCTTGAGATCCTTGGACCTCAGGCCCTTCGCGAACATCTCGTCAACGAAGTGCAGGAAGTGTACCGTGCCCAAGGCGTGGAAATCAATGACAAGCACGTGGAGATCATCATCCGTCAGATGCTTCGCAAGGTGAAAATTACTGACACCGGTGACACTGAATTCCTGTGGGGCGACCAAGTCGACCGCACCGAGTTCGAGAAGGAAAATGAGCGCGTCAGTGAAGAGGGTGGCAAGCCTGCTGAAGCCGAGCCTGTGCTTCTTGGCATCACCAAAGCCTCTCTCGAAACCGAATCGTTCATCTCTGCTGCTTCTTTCCAGGACACCACCCGGGTTCTTACCGAAGCCGCGACACTCGCGAAGTCGGATTATC
>CAJCCF010000423.1 GCA_903960845.1 uncultured Verrucomicrobiota bacterium
ACCACTGAGCAAAGTCAGGAAACCAAACATGATCCAGACATAGCAAAACGAGTCATGCGGTCCAGAATCGAAAACGAAGAGCGCGGTTAAAAGCGCCAGAGGCAGGCAAGCAAACCAGCATCATCCTGCGAGGCAAAAGCTAATGCGCCGGGCCCAAATGTTAGATGAGGCTGATTTCGGTTGGGATTCAGATCGTGGCTCAACAGGGATCTGATAAAAGCCTGCATCAGCTTGCTCGCTTGTCAGCCGTGAAATGTGACCCCTTGCGGGTGGGGTTGATTGCGCAGGGTGTCGAGCTATTCAGGGGGTCAATGCAATGGATTCCACACTCGAGTGAACCCAAAATTCTGAAAGTCTTTCAGGTTCACGGTCGCAAACTCGGTGACACCCTGATGGATCAGGCTGAGTCCTGCGCGCCAATCAAAGGCACGGCGGCGGGCGAAGTCTTTTCCTCTGAGTCGAGGCCAGAACTGATCGTGAAAGCTGCGGCTATCCGGCGGAAAGCCGATCACCTGCCAGCTCGGGTGGTGCCGGAAGGCCTCACAGACATCAGTTGCTGCCGCAGCGCTGAGAGGCTTGGTGAGTGCTGCCGGATTGCGGAGCAGGCAGTACAGTTCCAACAGCATGAACTCGCTGATGGCGACATCATCGCGATCCTGAAGCGAGTCGATGAAGGTGGCTGCCTTGCTGTGAAGGGCGTGATCTGCGTCGAGGGCGGCAAAGAGGATGTTCGTGTCGATGGAAATCATCGCTTGCCAAGGCTCCGGATTTCCTCATCCGCAGCGGCGATCCGATGCAGATCCTCAAGAGGCACTTTGAGTCCGCCACTGCGCACCTTGGGCAGTTTCCAGGCCCGCTTTTTCGGGGCTTCTTCTGGAAAGCGGGCAAGGAACAACTCCAACCCACGGCGTGTCATCTCCGCGAGGGAAATCTCCCGTTGAGATGCGAAGGTTTTCGCTCGCTGGTAGAGTTCGTCGGGCAGTTGAATCTGGGTCCGTGTCATGATGGAAGATTTACATCACTGACCTCGGAAGGTCAATCACCGCTTCCCGCCCTTCAACTCAATCTCCCGAAACTCCGCACCGCCTGCTGGCAGATGCACGCGCACATGGATGACACGGCCGGTGGCGGGGATTTGGAGAGTGTGAGTCTGCCAAGTGTCGGAACCTTGGATGGGGAAAGCAACGCGGTTGGCGGGGAGAAAATCTTTGTCACCGTCGATGCGCCACGCAATGGCGGCCTCCCCGGTGGAAGCGGTTTTGAGGGTGATCCTGGCAGTGACGGGGCCGGCGAGCTTGAGCTTGGATTTCGTGATGAAGGTGGGTTTGTCAGCCTTGTCGGGTGTGAGGATGAAAAGGCCGTCTTTGGCGGTGAGCTTGCCATTGCGGGCTTCCCAGCCTTTGGTTTCCGAGGCATTGGCGGCGGGTGCTTCGGCGCGCGGGGCGATTGTTTTGCCTTCGAGGTAATGATCGAAGTAATCGTTCCAGGTCGCGGCCATGGGGCCAAGCGCCATGCCGGGCGGATTGAGGCCGTCGGCCCAGGTTTTGAGCTTCGCGCGCAGTCGCGTGGCGATCTCGGGATGCTGTGCGGCGAGGTTGTGTTTTTCTTCGCGGTCAGTGCTGAGGTCGTAGAGGTACTCGCGCTCGCCACCGCGCAGGAGTTTCCAGTTCCCTTCGCGCACGGCACTCTGAGCCATCCAGCGCCAGTAGAGGGCTTCGTGCGGCGGGGCTTTGTTTTCACCGGTGAGATGCGGGAGGAGATTCACGCCATCCAAAGTGGCTGCGGCTTTAGCCGCAACATCTGGAACTGAAACTCCCGCCACTTTGACGGCTGTCGCCGCGAAATCGAGCGCACTCACGGGATGCTCATAAACCTGTCCGCCGGGAATCACGCCGGGCCAGGCGATGAGAAAGGGCGTGGACATGCCGCCTTCGGCCAGCATGCCTTTTTCACCATTGAGCGGCGTGTTCAGGCTGCCGTCCCAGCCGCCGGCATCTCCGTTGAGGGGCGAGTCGACCTTGTGAATTTTCAGCGGAGCACCGTTGTCGCCGATGAAAAAGATGAGCGTTTTTTTAGTTAGGCCATGCTTGTTCAGGGTGCTTGTGATCAGGCCCACGCCGTCATCGATCGCGGAGAGCATGGCCAGCGCGGCACGGCGCCGCTCCGGCATCTGGCCTGGGAATCGGTCCATGTAGCTCTGCGGCGCGTCCAGCGGCGTGTGCGGGCCGCGGTAGGCGACATACAGAAAGAAGGGTTGGTCTTTGTAGCGCTCGATGATCGAAGCGGCGGCCTTTGAGCAACCGTCGAGGTGATACGCCTCCGGCGCGAGATCGCTCATCGGCCGGTCTTTGCCTTCGATGCTGATGTTCGCGGCGAATTTCTGCCCGCCGTGCTGCGAATACACATGCTTGAAGCCGTGCCGCGTGATCTCGTTCTGCGGTCCCAGATGCCATTTGCCGAACTGCGCCGTGACATAGCCCGCGCTCTGCAATCGCGTGGCAATGGTGGTCTCCTTGTTGAAGCCATCAAGCGCGGAGCCGTTGTTGTCGAGATCGAAGCGTCCCTGGAACTTCCCCGTCATCAATCCGCCCCGTGAAGGCACGCACTGCGGCGCGGTGCTGTAGCCATGCGTCGCCACCACGCCGCTGCGGGCCAGTGCATCGAGATTCGGCGTCTTGATGTCCTTCATCACGCCGTGGATGCCGAGATCAGCGTGGCCGTGGTCGTCGGTGTAAATGAGGATGATGTTCGGCTTGGACTCAGCGAATAGCGGAGAGCAGAGAGCCAGGAGGGAAGCAAGAATCAGTCGGTGCATGGTGGGCGGGTAAGACAGAGGAATGGGGACAGAGGAATGGGGACAGGGGATTGGGGAAAAGGGAATGGATTCACAAAGGCTGGGGCTTTTTATTCCTCTGCCTCCATTCCCCTGTCTTTTTCACTTTTTAAACACTTTGTTACGCTTGTCCCCGCCGGAGAGAATGTAGGCGATGAGGTCGGGGTTGCGGACTTCGGTGATCTGGTTGGTGGCGACCTGAAGGATGCCGCCTTCTTCACCGATGATGCCGCTTTCATTTTGTTCGGAGGTGACCTTGCCGGGATTGACAATGTTCTCCAGAAGATCACGCAGCGTGTAGCGGTTGTCCGCACCTGTGAGGTCCTTGCCATTGAAGAGCGATTTGAAGCCGTCTTGCGCGATGGCGCATGTGGAAACGAAGAAGGAGAACAGAATGAGGCAGGACATAAAGTGACGCCTGAAACGGACGGCGGTCGCCGAACATCTCAGCAAATCCTTTGGCGCATTCAGCAGGGGTTCACTTTTTCTTCCTGACCTTCTTCGGTGCCGTTGCCTCGGACTTGGCATTCGGATCAAAGTTTGGATTCGGCGTCGGCATGAGCGCGCCGACTTCCTGGCGCCAGGCAATGAGCTTTGCGTGGAGTTCCTTCACTTTGTCCGGCTGCGCGGCGGCGAGGTTGGTCTTCTCGCTGAGGTCGCTGGCGATGTTGTAGAGTTCCAGCGCGCCATCTTCATGCCACTCGATGAGTTTCCAGTCGCCATCGCGAATCGTGGTGCAGGGCGGGCCGCCTTGATTGGCATAGTGCGGGTAATGCCAGAAGAGAGGCTTGCCGCGCCCTGTGGTCTCGCCTTTGAAGAGCGGCACAAAGCTCACGCCGTCGAGATGCTGTGCGGGTTTCAAAGGCAGATCGGCGAGTTGCAGCAGTGTGGGATAAAAATCGGTGCTGATGACCGGCGAATCGCAGGTCGTGCCCGCTTTCGTCACGCCGGGGGCCACGACGATCAACGGCTCGCGCACGCCGCCTTCATACGGCCAGCCTTTGCCGGCTCGAAGCGGCAGGTTCGAGGTAGGATGACCTTCGGCTGTCGCGAGACCGCCGTTGTCGGACATGAAAACGATGATCGTCTTCTCGGTGAGCCCGTTTTTGTCCAATGTGGCAAGCACGCGACCGATGGCCGTGTCGAACTGCTCCAGCATCGCCGCGTAAACGGGATTGTTTTGCACGAGGCGCACCTGATTCGCCCGTTCCTGGCCCCAGGCATCGGCAGGAGCATGCTTTGCTTTTTCTTCCCATTTCGCCACCAGGTCGGCGCGTGCGCCGATGGGCACATGGGGCGAGTTGTACGGCAGGTAGGCGTAGAAAGGCCTGGCCTTGTTTGCCTCGATGAACTTCACCGCCGCCTCGGTGATGCGATCCGTGTTCTTCGGGTCATCCTGCCGCCTGGTCTTGTCGCCCTTCGGCCCGGTGTCGCTGCTTTCGTCGTTCGTGAAGCCCTGGTCACGCGGCATGAATCCCTCGCCACCCAGATGCCATTTGCCGGCGAAAAACGTCGCGTATCCCGCATCGCGCAGGGATTCGGCGATGGTCACTTCTTCGAGTGCCAGCTGCTTCGTGTTCGGTGCCGGGAGCATTTTGCCGGCACGTGTGCCGCCGATGAAATTGGTGATGCCGAAGCGTGGCGGATACTTCCCCGTCATGATGCTGCCACGCGTGGGCGAGCACACGCAGCAGGCTGCGTAGCCCTGCGTGAACTTCATGCCGCGCTTCGCCAGACCGTCGATGTTCGGCGTCTCATAAAACGTTTTCGGATTGAAGGCCCCGATGTCCATCTGACCGAGATCGTCGGCGAGAATGAAGATGATGTTAGGCTTTGACTCAGCGAAGAGCTGAAGGCTGAGAGCGAAGAGGAGAGCAGGAATCAGGCGGTGCATGGCGCTGCTTGAAACGTCGATCCCGCGCAAACATCTCAGCAAATGTGCTGCCCCATCCGGCGGGCACTGCTGGAATGGTGCTCAGAGCGGCGTCAATCTCACCCGCAGCGAATCATAACCGAGAGTGCGATCAAATTTGGCCTCATGCTCGACGCGCTCCCGGGCCTCAATGATGGTGATGGACTTCACGCGCTCGCAGCAAAGCCGCAGCAGGCTGCGCAGAATGAGTCGTGCGTGTGGTGCGCCGAGGCAGAGATGCGTGCCGAAGCCAAAAGAGATATGGGGGTTTGGCTTGCGGTCGAGATGCACTTCCAGCGGTTCGGGGAAGGCGGCCTCGTCGAAGTTTGCGGAGGCCCAGGCGAGGGAGATGCGCTCTCCGGCTTTGACGGTGACGCCATGGACCCCGGTGTCCACCGGGCACACGCGGCCGATGTGGGTGAGCGGCATGAACACGCGGAAAAACTCCTCGCTCGCCAGCGTGATCCGCTTCGGATCCTCACGCAGATATTCCAGCGACTCCGGGTGCTCGGCAAGGTAGCCGAGAGCGCAGGAGATGGTGTGGATGATGGTGTCGCGCCCGCCCGCAAAGGCAAGATTGGCAAAGCCCATCATCTCCTCCCGCGTGAGCTTGCGGTCGCGGTAGGTGGCCTGCGTCAGGACACTGAAAAAATCCGTGCCCGGATTCGCTTCCGCCTCGTCGAACTTCCGCTGCAGGTAGTCTTCCAGAACCGAACCGGTGTTGAACTCGCCGCCGGTGACTTTGAAACCATGGATGCCCCAGCCGATCCAGATTTCGCCCTCCGATTCCGGCACGTTCAGCAGGTAGGTCAAAGCTCGGGATTGCACGGGCAGTGCGAACTCGTTGACGATCTCGACGGCATCCCCTTCCAATGCCCGGGCGAGCAGGCCCTCGATCAGCGCCTCGACCTGGGCGATCACTTCGGGATTTTTGGCACGCTGGAAGAAAGGCTCGACAATCGCGCGGTAGTCCGTGTGCTCCGGCGGATTGGTTTCAATGGGCAGCTGGCGCATGGAGCGCACATCCTCCTCGGAAGGAATCGGCACGCGGAAGGGTGCGTCGGAACTGAAGGTCTGCCAGTCTTTCGCCGCCTTCCGCACGTCTTCATGCCGCAGAATCATCGTGATGTTTTCGCCGTGAAACGGGCATTGAAGAATGCCGCTGGTGCTGCGGGCCTCCTGGAAAGGGTCTGAGATGGTTGGCATGGCTGGTGAGAATAACGAAACCAAGATGGCCAAACACGAAGCGAAAAAAAGAAAAAGCATCAGGCTTTCTGCGGTGAACAAATTTCACGCCGCCGCACGTTCCTTCCGCGTGCCGGACAGCCCGTTCCTCCTGATGCGACCGGCCGGGTGATCCAAAGCCCGACGGTTTCATTTCCCTCTTCATTCCATGCGCCACCTCACCTCCCTCCTGCTCGGCTCCCTGCTCATGACCGCCACCGCCTCTCACGCCGATGATCCGCTGGTGTTCATCTCTGCTTTTGCATCCGGTGACAAGGCCGGCATTCATGCGTTCGCCTTCGACACGAAAAACGGTGTGCTCAAACCCCTGCACCGCACGACGGATCTTCAGAATCCGTTTTTCATCTCGATCTCGAGAGACAAGCGCTTCCTCTACTCGATCCATGCGGAAAAGTTCGGCGGGAATGAGGATGAGTTCGTCGCAGCGTATGCCCTGGAGGGGCGCAGCGGGCAGCTGAAGCGCCTGAACCAGCAGTCGGCACGCGGCACCGCCTCGTGTTATCTCGATGCCGATGCCACAGGCAAATCGGTGCTGGTGGCGAACTATGCTTCGGGGAGCGTGGCCGCGCTTCCGGTGCGGGCCGATGGTTCGTTGGGCGAAGCCGCATCCTTTGTGCAGCACAGCGGTTCCAGCGCAGATCCTGAGCGGCAGAAGGGGCCGAATGCGCACAGCATCGTCATCAGTCCGGACAATCGTTTCGCACTCGCCGCCGACCTGGGCATCGACAAAATCCTGATTTACCGGCTGGATGCGGCCACGGCCACATTGACGGCGAACGAGGCGCAACCCTTCGCCAAAATGCAGCCCGGCTCCGGGCCGCGTCACCTCACCTTCCATCCGGATGGCAAGCATGTGTATGTGATCAACGAATTGAAGAACACCGTCACCGTCTTCGATTATGCCACCGATGCCGGCACCCTGACCGAGCGCCAAACCATGGCCACCCTGCCTGCCGGCTTCAGCGGCAAGAGTTACACCGCCGATCTCAAAATCACGCCTGACGGCAGGTTCCTCTACGGCACCAATCGCGGTCACGACAGCATCGCCGCGTATCGCATCGCGGAGGATGGCAAACTCAGCCTGATCGGCATCGAGCCGAGCCTGGGCAAGGGGCCGCAGAATTTGCTCATCACGCCTGATGGCCGCTGGCTGCTTTGCGCGAACATGCCGGGAAACAGCGTCATCGTTTTCCGGATCGACGCCACGAGCGGCCACATCAAACCGGAGGGTGATCCCGTCTCGATGCCGATGCCCTCATGCATCCGGTGGCTGCCTTAGCTTCAATGCAGGTTTCAAGTTCCAAGTTGATACGTTTCAGGTTCTCTGAATCAAGGCGTTGCGAGATACGGCCAGCACACTCAGAAAGGTGAGGTGTGCAGTGTTCACCAATCGTTGGCTTTCACGTCTTGAAACTTTGAACCTGAAACTTGAAACAGGATTCCAGGCCTAGCTCTTGTCTGGCGGCAAAGCCCTGCCCGTGACATTTGAAGCGGGCGCCTGGTCGCGCCCTGACTATTTCATTTTGACCAGCGGCGCCGTCTGTTCCGGCGTCACGCGGCCGCCTGGAAGCTCCAGGATGCGGATATTGCGGAAGTGGATCTCTGCGCCTTCGGATTCGAGGCAGAGGTAGCCTTTGCGCACCGTGGACTGGCTGATGCCGTTGACGAACTTGCCGTTAATCGACAGCTTCACCGTGCCATCCACGCAGACGACATCGTAGGTGTTCCATTCGCCTTTGCCTTTGCAGCGGAACTCCCAGGACATGCTGCGGCGTCCGCGTGGATTGTCGGGAATGCCCTCGAGACCATTGGCACCGAAAAGTTCGCCTGAGACGTAGCCGGGGTGATTGGGTTTTCCATCCTTGCCGGGATGCAGCATGGGCCACTCGAGTTCCAGCATCTGCACTTCCATGCCCTTGGGCAGCGGCTTGCCGGGCGCGGCGGTTCCTTCACTCCAGATGAACACGCCGGAGTTGCCTCCGGCCTGCGTGTGCTTCCATTCGATGTGCAGGATGAAGTTTTCGTACTGCTTCTCACTGCGCATGACCCCGATGGGCAGTCCGCTGCACACGAGCAGACCGTCCTTCACGCTCCAGGTGTCCTTGCTGGTGTTGACATCCACCCAGCCGGTGAGGTCCCTGCCGTTGAAGAGATCGCGCCACTGCGGCACTTCGGCGGCGAGAGCGGTGGTGGCGAGGAGGAGCGGGAAAAGGAGGTGTTTCATGGCGTGACTCTCACAGCGCGCCCCGGCCTCGCATCTTTCAGAAGTTCGCCATCACGGACGACGAAAGTACCGTTCACGAGCACATGCGGAATGCCTGCCGAGGGCGTGGTTGGCGCTTCAAACGTCGCGCGGTCGTTCACTTGGGCGGGATCAAAGATGGTGATGTCCGCATCGGCTCCGACCGCGATGCGGCCCTTGTGTTTCATCATCGGGACATGGCCTTCGAGACGTCTGGCGGGCAGGATGGTCATCTTGCCGAGCGCTTCCATGAGCGGCAGCAGTTTTTTCTCACGCGAGTAATGGCCGAGCACCCGTGCAAAGGTGCCCGCACCACGCGGATGCCCCTTCCCATCGATGAATGGAATGCCGTCGCTGGCGATCATCACACCGGGATGCGCGATGGCTCTTTCGACATTTGCATCCTTCATCATGTGGATGATCACCCAGCCGCCCTTCTTGCGATACGACTCAAACGTCTCCCTTGTGAGACGCTCGCCGGTGGCGGCCCAGGCAAGGTCACCATAACCAATTTTGAGATTGTCCTGCCAGCCGGGATTGAACATGGCCGACTCCAGCGCGGTTGACGCAGCGGTGTAAGGATAGACTTCGGTGGTGAGATCCATGCCCGCAGCCTTGCTGGCGTCGATCAATTTCAAAACATCCGTCATGTCGCCGATGGCGCTGCTGCCGACATGCACGATGTGCAGCGCCGCGCCTGTCTTCCTGGCCGTGTCGATGGCTTCACGGATCGCGGCGATGCCAAAGGCGCGCGTGTGGACGAAGGCGGGCACCTTGCGCTCCGCCGCGATGCGAAACATCGCCTCGATCTCGGTCGGATCGGCCGCAGGTGTGTAATTGATGCCGAATCCGATGCCCAGAGCGCCTTCATCGAGGCCGTGCCGGATCGCTGTTTCCATGAGCTTCAATTCAGCCGCGCTGGCGATCTTGTTGGCACCGGCCGGTGATGCACCGAGACCGGAAATGCGGGTGCGGTTGACCGCCCAGTGACCGATGACGAGTCCCGGATGAAACGCCGCAAACCGCGCGGCGATGTGACCGACAGCAGCCCCATAATTCAGCGGTGCCTGACCTTCCATCAGGTGATACCAACCTTCCACAGGATAAACCCCGACCTCCATGTCGAGCGCCGTCGTCACGCCGTCGCGCGCCTGGATCTGCATGTCGCCAGTGGTTTGCCCATGCGCATGAATGTCGATGAATCCGGGTGAAACAACAAGCCCTCCGGCATCCAGCGTCTCCCTGCCTGTGAGCGGCGTCTCCGAGATGGCGGTGATTTTTCCGCCGGTGATACCGATGTGGCGGACCGCGTCGAGTTTCGTCGCTGGATCCATCACGCGACCGTTATTGAGCACGAGATCGTGGGCAGAAAGTTGAAGCGAGGTGGCGAGAGTGGCGAAGGCTGCGAGGAATCGAAGACGTGCGTGCATGAGAGGGAAGTGGCGGATGTTGCGGTACCGCATCTGGATACGCGCCACCAGCATGAATGCTGTTCGGAGTCCGTATGTTTTGTCCAGCCATGAATCATCTCCTGCTCGCCGTGTTGACGGCATTTCCGCTCTTCGCCCTTGCCCAAACGAATGCCCCCGCTCCATCGGGTGATGCGCCGACCATTCCTGTCGAACGATACGCCGCGATCACCGGTCAGGGCTATTTTCCGGTGGCGATTCGGCTTCACGATGGCCGCATCGCCGTGGTGATGCGCGGTGGCGCGGGACATCTCGGCCTCGCGGGGCGGCTCGATATGATTTTCTCCAGTGATGAAGGCAAAACGTGGTCGAAGCCGGTGGTGGTGAATGATTCGCCGATCGATGATCGCAATCCGGCGCTCGGTGTGGCGAAGGACGGCAGCATCGTCGTCGGCTTCTGGCGCACAGCGACGTATGATGACGCGGGCAAATACAATCCCAAGCTCACTGACAAGGAACGCAGCACCTGGGTCACGCGATCCAAGGACGGCCAAATTTGGTCTGAGCCCACGCGGATCGACGTGAGCGACATTGAACTGGGCAGTCCGTTCGGCCGCATGGTCACTCTGCCGGATGGGGTGATGCTGATGGCGATCTACGGCTATGAAGTGCGCCCGGCGGGCGATAAGTTGCCCGGCGATCGCAATCACAGCTATGTCTACCGGTCCACGGACGACGGGCAGACGTGGAAGCGCCTGTCGGAGATTGGCGATGGGAAACAGCAGCTCAATGAGACCGCGCTGGAGGGAATGCCTGATGGGCGAATCATCGCCGCGATGCGCTCACGCGCTGGCGAGGTGTGGCTTTCCGAGAGCGCGGACAATGGCTCGACTTGGTCGCCCACGAAACAACTCACGCCTGTGAACGTGCATCCTGCCGATCTGTGCGTGCTTCCAGATGGCCGCGTGCTCATGACCGTCGGCAATCGAGTCGGTCCCACCGGCGTGCTCGGCATGGTGAGCGACACGCGCGGCCAGTTCGATTGGGAAAAGCGGTTCGCGCTCGTGAATGACGCGCTGGGTCGTGATTGCGGCTACCCGAGCAGCATCGCGCTCAAAGACGGCCGCGTGCTCACGCTTTATTACGCCACGCGGGTCAAGAACGAGCCGGCATGGAAGGCACACTGCGGCGCGGTGACTTTCGCGGTGCCCCGCTGACGGAACAGCCGCTGCAACAATGCGCTGCGGGCCTGCTTATTGGTTCAGCAGAGAATTCACGTTCATGAATCCAAATCCATCTTCCGCCACCAATCGCCGCTCGTTTCTTCGATTCACGGGAGCTGCGGCAGCTTCCACATTGCTCGCTCCATCCGGCCTCGTGCGCGGCCAGTCGGCGCGCAAGCTGAACATTGGCTTCATCGGCATGGGCGGGCAGATTCAGGGGCATGTGAGCAAGATCCTGCAACTCGGTCATCACGTCGGCGCGCTGTGCGATGTTGACTCGGCGCAAATCGAGAACTCCAAGAAGCGTCATGGCGCAGGCGTGGCCGACGCGGCGGTGTATCGCGACTACCGCGTGCTGCTTGAAAAAGAGAAGTCGCTGGACGCGGTCGTCATTGCCACACCGGACCACTGGCATGCGCCGATCTGCCGTGCGGTGATGAACGCGGGGAAGCATGTGTATTGTGAGAAGCCGCTCACGCACACCATCGCGGAGGCACGTGAGCTGCGCGAGATGTCGCGCACGGCAAAGGTCATCACGCAGACGGGCAATCAGGGCAGCGCGTCTCCCAATCTGCGCCGCAGCATGGAGTTGATCGGCGCGGGATTCTTCGGCGCGATCAGCGACATCCACGTCTGGCATCCCACGCACGGCTGGCCGAGCGGCGAGGAGCGCCCTGCGGGCAATGATCCCATCCCCGCCACGCTCGATTGGGACTTCTGGCTCGGCGCCGCGCCTGAGCGTGCCTACAAGACTGGCATCTACCATCCGACGAAGTGGCGCGGCTGGTATGACTTTGGCAACGGCTCGCTCGGCGACTTCTGCTGCCACGGCTTCAACATGCCTGTGCGTGCTTTGAATCTCGATTATCCGACGCGTATCGAGATCAGCGGCACGGGCATGGGCAAGGAAAGCTTCGCCGCGGCCTGCACCGTGCATTTTCATTTCGCGGCGCGTGGTGATCGCGGCCCGGTGCGGCTGCATTTCTACACCGGCGGTGATTTGCCGCCCGCAGATGTCACCGCAGCACTGACCGGCACCTTCGGCAGTCTTCCGCGCACTGGCTGCCTGCTCATCGGCGAGCACGGCCAGCTCCAAAGCGGCCTGTGGAACTCCGATTGCTACGTGAAGCTCAACGGCGACGCGAAATTCACCGGCGCGGACAATCATCCCGCCGCCAAGCAGATCCCGATCTCGCTGCCACGCGTGAAGGGACACATCGACGAGTGGGTCGATGCCATCCAGGGCGGACCAAAGGTCTTCGCCGACTTTGATCTCGGCGGTCACCTCACCGAGATCGGCCTCTCCGGCATCGTGGCGCTGCGTTTGCAAAAGAGCATCGACTGGGACGGCCCGAACATGAAAGTCCCCGGCATGCCGGAGGCGGACA
>CAJCCF010000424.1 GCA_903960845.1 uncultured Verrucomicrobiota bacterium
GTTCATCTGACGGACCTGAATATTACACTGGATGGCATCGATGTGAGTGCGATTGATCCAGGGCGTCATAATCGCATTCATGCCAACATTCGCAGTCGGATTCAAGTCGAAGGCCTGGCGCGTATCGGTGGCGTGAAACGCCCTGCGGAACTGGCGAATCTGCAACTCAGTGGTCAGGGAACCATGATTCCCTTCAATCTGAAAACACACGCCTGGGAGCCGAGTACAACATTGAAACTGACGTTGGCCAGTGATTCTGTTCTGGCTGGCCACATCACGATGGGGGATGTGGCGGGCAAGGAAATGAAAAAACTTCAGGAATACGGTGTGGACCTGGCTCCGGTACAAATTGGTGGTGCACTGATGGTGCCGGCAATCATCGAAGGTCTTTTCACCAACAATCGATTCACTCTGCTGACTGCTGCACGTTTCGCCTTTCCTGAATACGAGGTGTTGATCGAAGAAAACTCATGGATAAATGGCGTGCAGGACCAGCATGAAATGGACTTGCACCTTTCATGCGGCGGTGCCCTTCAGGCACGACTCAAGCAAGGTGTAGCCAATGCCAAGTTGGGCGACGCTCTGTCCCATAGCGTGGTCAATGCATTGTTGGACAAGCGGGGGCGCATGACCTTTGACATCGAATCCAAAGGCTCTCTTGCCGATCCTCAGGTCCGGCCCAAGCTTGACCGCGTGCTCAAGAATCTGATTAGCGGCGAGAATCTGGGCAACTTGTTGCAGGGGTTGTTGAAGAAACTCTGATTCAGCGCTCCTCCACCCAG
Organism: uncultured Verrucomicrobiota bacterium; assembly: GCA_903960845.1. Classification (GTDB taxonomy): domain Bacteria; phylum Verrucomicrobiota; class Verrucomicrobiia; order Verrucomicrobiales; family Verrucomicrobiaceae; genus Prosthecobacter. Next base: position 783 of record CAJCCF010000424.1, read on the forward strand.
CTTGGAGCCGGGTAGCTGCCGAGTACTTTGACTGTGGCCCCCAGTGCCGTGAGTTCGCTGATCGTGGATTGCAAGGGTGCGTCTTCATGATGACCACTGATCTCTAGAAAGAAGCGGGCCTGCGTGCCGGTGGCATCACCGGGCACAGGGCGGTTTTCAATCTGGCGGACGTTCACATTCTGCGCGGCGAAGACCTGCAGTACTTCCAGCAGAGCGCCCACTCGATCCCGTGCATGGACCATGAGCATGGTGTTGTCATGACCGCTCGGGACTCCGCTGCGGTGGCCCAGGATGATGAACCGGGCGCGTGATGCATATTCTCGCGGGGTGGTGGCGATGACGCGCAAGCCATGCAATTCGGCGCTGAGCGGCGTGCCAACAGCCGCAGCTCCGGCTTCGGTTTCAGCATGAGTGGCAGCGAGACTGGACGAGGCGCTCTCGATCAATTTCACACCGGGGAATCTCTGCGTAAGCCAGGCCCGGCACGGTGCCAGCATCTGTGGATGACCGTAAATGCTGGTCAACGGCACATCGGTTCCCTGGGCCATGACGATGGTCTCAACCTTCCACAAAATCTCGGCATAGATTTGCAATGGCGAATCAACCAGATGATCGAGCGTGTGATGCACCGCACCTTCCGCGGAATGTTCGATGGGCAGCACACCGTAGTCGAGCTGGCGTGACGCCACTTGAGCGAAGACACCCTCCGTGCTGCGCTCTGCGACGTATTCGACGCTGTTGCCAAACTTGTGAATGGCCACCTGGTGCGTCCATGATCCGGCCGGGCCGAGGTAGGCGATTTTGAGGCTGTTTTCCAGAGCCAGGGCCGCGCTCATGATCTCGCGAAAGATGGCGCGAATGGCTTTCTCGGTGAGCTTGCCATTCTGCGCGGCATTGAGCTGGCAGAGTTTCTTCAGCAGGGCCTCTTCACGACCTGGAACATAGATGTCCAGCCCGTCCTTCTTTTTGATTTCTCCGATCTGCTGCACGCAGTCGGCGCGCTCATTGAGCAACCTGATGAGTTGCTGATCAATGGCGTCGATCTGGGCGCGGGTTTGATCCAGTGACATGATGAAGGGCGCGCAGAAGTTGCTTGGGTTACGAGTCTGCTTCCTCGTCGCCTCGGGAATCAGGTAGGGCCACGGGTTCGAGCGAAAGCTGTGTTTCGCTCGGGCCGGAAGCGCCGGGTTGCTCAGAGTCCGGGGTCGGCAGTTTCACGCGGCGCAGTTCGGCGGCATTTGGCAGTTCATCCAGATTGTTGACGGCAAAATGGTCCAAAAAGGCATCCGTGGTGCCGTAGAGCAAGGGCTTGCCGGGAAGTTCGGCGCGGCCTTCAATTTTAATCAGACCGCGGTCCGTGAGCTGCTGGACCATGGTGTCCACACTCACTCCGCGCACTGCTTCGATACCCGCCCGGGTGATCGGTTGGCGATAGGCGATGATTGCCAGCGTTTCCAGGGCCGGCTGGCTCAGGCGCTGGACTTTCTTGCCGGGGAAAAGGGCGCGACACCACTCGGAATACTCCGCCTTGGCGCATAGTCGCCACCCATGCGGGCGCTCAACAATGGTGAAAGCACGGCCGTCCCTCTGGTAGTGCGCCACGAGTTCATCGATGGCACCGCGCAAGTTGAGTTCATCAATGGTGAGCAGGGGCGCGACCCA
>CAJCCF010000425.1 GCA_903960845.1 uncultured Verrucomicrobiota bacterium
ATTCCGAACCGGAGTATCCCATGGATGGCGCAACCGACTCCCACGGCTGGACAACTCTGAGCGATGTCTATCACGTGCCCTCGGCAGCCAGACAGGCGGTTGTTGAGTTGGAGTTTCGCTGGGCACCCAGAGCCCGCCTGGAATGGGCGGAGGTTTCACTCACCAACGTGCCGGCACCAGCGCCACGCATGGCACGACTCGCCACGGTCCATTTTGTGCCGCGTGATGCCAAAACACCGGAGGAGCGTCTGCGTGCTTATGTGCCGATGATCGAGGAAGCGGCCCGGCAAAAGGCGGACCTGGTAGTGCTGCCGGAGTCGGTCACTTACGGAAGCGGTTCGACCTATCTGGAGATTGCCGAGCCAGTCCCCGGTCCCTCCACTGAATTCTTCGGCGCGCTCGCGAAGAAGCATGGCATGTACCTTGTCCCCGGCCTCATCGAGCGGGACGGCCCACTCATCTACAATGTCGCCGTTCTGATCGGTCCCGACGGCAAGCTTGCGGGCAAGTATCGTAAAGTCTGCCTGCCACGTCCCGAGATTGAGGGCGGAGTGACCCCGGGTCATGAGTATCCCGTTTTCCAAACCCGGTTTGGAAAGGTGGGCATGATGGTCTGCTATGATGGGTTTTTTCCCGAGGTCGCGCGTGAACTCAGCAACCGCGGTGCCGAGGTGATCGCGTGGCCAGTGATGGGCTGCAACCCTCTGCTCGGCGCCGCGCGGGCCTGTGAAAACCATGTCTATGTCATCAGCAGTACTCACACGGATGTTAAACGCGACTGGATGGTCTCCGCCATCTTTGGCCAGGATGGCACGCGACTCGCGCAAGCCAAGGAATGGGGCACCGTCGTCGTCACCGAAGTGAATCTTGATCAGCGTTTGCACTGGTCGAGTCTGGGTGACTTCAAGGCCGAACTTCCGCGTCATCGCCCGGCATCGCCTGGTGAAACCCCAGCACCGGTGACTCCATAGCCGGGCAGGTGCTCATGAGGGTATCCCGCATGGAATCGCGGCATTCATGGCTGGGTGAAATTTGTTTTGGTTTTGGTCGCTAAATGCTCATGATCCCGGCGAGCAAAACAGAACACGATGAGCATCTACCCTTTCTCGCACCACGCATGAACCCGATCTCCACCGTTGAAGAACTCGATGAAGCCTTGAGTCGGCCAACACCTGGCGTGCTGGATACACTGCGTGCGCTGGAGGGCGATGTGATGGTGCTTGGTGCCGGTGGCAAGATGGGCCCCACGCTGGCCCGCATGGTGCGGCGCGGGTTGGATGAAATCGGGCATGGTCACCGCCGGGTGATCGCGGTCTCGCGATTCTCATCTTCCAGTGCAGCACTTGCTCTTCAACAGCACGGGGTGGAAACCATCGCCTGCGATCTGCTGGATCGCGCGGCGGTAACTGCGCTGCCGGATGCGCCTAACATCATCTTCATGGCGGGGCAGAAATTTGGCACCAGCGATGCGCCCGAACTCACCTGGGTGATGAACACGCTGGTGCCAGCGATCGTGGCGGAGCGTTTTGCCAAGTCCCGCATCGTGGTGTTCTCAACGGGCTGCGTCTATCCGCTGATGCCGTCGGATGGGCCGGGGGCATCCGAGAGCAGTCCGCTGACCCCGCCGGGTGAGTATGCCAATTCATGTGTGGGGCGTGAACGTGTATTCACTCATTTCGCGAAGCAAAACGGCACGCGCACGCTCCTGTTCCGTCTGTGTTACGCGATTGATCTGCGTTACGGAGTCCTGCTCGATGTCGCTCAAAAGGTGGCGCAGGGATTGCCAGTGGATGTGACGATGGGCGCAGCCAATGTGATCTGGCAGGGCGATGCCAATGCACGGGCCATTCAGTGCCTTGCACATGCTGGATCACCACCGGTCGCGCTGAACGTCACGGGATTGGAGCGCGTGTCGATTCGCTCGCTGGCGCAGCGTTTTGGCGAACTGTTGGATCGTCCGCCGTTCATCGTGGGAGTGGAAAGCCCGATGGCATGGATATGGGATGCAGCCCGATCCTATGAACTGTTCGGCCCGCCCATGGTGTCGCTCGATGAGATGATTGAGGCCACCGTGCATTGGTTGCAGCAGGGCGGTGCCACGATTGGGAAACCCACACACTTTGAGATTCAGGATGGACAATTTTAACTTTCACGCCGCCCTGCTGCATGGCCTCCCGATCCCGGCGCATCCGCTTGCGCTCAATGCGGAGCGTCATCTCGATGAGCGCCGTCAGCGTGCGTTGACACGCTACTACATTGCTTCCGGTGTCGGTGGTCTGGCTGTCGGGGTTCACACCACGCAGTTTAAGATTCGTGATGCGAAAGTCGGTCTTTTCAAACCGGTGCTGGAACTCGCTGCCGAGGAAATGAAAGTGGCTGCAGCTTTAGCCGCATCAGATTCGGCTAAAGCCGAAACCACATTCTCCAATCGTCTGGTGCGCATTGCTGGAGTGTGCGGCCAGACCGCGCAAGCGGTGGCTGAGGCGACGCTCATCCGTGAGCTGGGTTATCATGCGGCACTTCTAAGCCTGGGAGCCATGAGTGATGCGGCTGAAGATGCGCTGATCGATCATTGTCGTGCAGTCGCGGAGATCATTCCGGTCATCGGCTTTTACCTTCAGCCCAGCGTTGGCGGGCGTGTGTTGCCTTATTCGTTTTGGCATCGCTTTGCTGAAATCGAAAACGTGGTCGCCATCAAAATAGCACCGTTCAATCGCTATCAGACGCAGGACGTCGTGCGTGCGGTGATCAGCGCTGGTCGCGACGACATCGCGCTCTACACGGGCAATGATGACAGCATCGTCACCGATTTGCTCACCCCCTTCCGCTTTGATGGCCGCGAGCGCCGGATTACCGGTGGATTGCTCGGGCACTGGTCGGTGTGGACGAAGCGTGCCGTTGAATTGCACCAACGTTGCCGCCTTGCCGAAGCCTCGTCGGAGTTGCTTCGACTCGGCGTTGAGATCACGGATTGCAATGCCGCCTTCTTTGATGCTGCGAACGGTTTTCGCGGCTGCATCGCCGGGCTCCATGAAGTGCTGCGCCGTCAGGGCCTGCTGGAAGGTGTCTGGTGTCTCGATGAGCATGAAACCCTCAGCCCGGGTCAACTCGCCGAAATTGACCGCGTTTATCATGCCTACCCGCACCTCAACGATGACGAGTTTGTTGCCAGCCATCGCGATGATTGGTTACGCTGAAAAAATTGATCAAAGCATCAGCCTGCCTGAAATAGAACGCATTCATCTCATGAAGCTCATTCCAATCCTCACTCTCATCAGCCTTCTGCCAGCGCTTGCCAGCGCTGAACTCTGGACAACCTCCCGCATTCAGGGCAGTCCCGAGCCGCCGCATGCTTTTGTGTCGGAGCGCGTGTTTGCAGACATTGCCTTGAGCAACGTGACCGACATGGTGCCAGCGCCGGGTTTGTCACAGTGGCTGATTGCCGAGAATGGCGGCAAAGTCTGGTGCGTGCCCAATGACCTGAAGGCCGCGAAAGCGGATGTCGTCATCGACATGAAAGCATTGCACCCCGGTTGCGACCATGTCTATGGCCTCGCCTTCCATCCGCAATTTGCCGCTAACAAACAGATTTTTATCACCTACACAAACGGTGACAAAAAGGATGATGGCTCGCGCCTGTCCCGGTTCAAGGTGGTGCAGGAAAAGCCCCTGATGATTGATCCCAAAAGCGAGGAGATTCTGATCACCTGGCTCAGTGGCGGGCATAACGGCGCGGCGATCGCCTTTGGTCCTGACGGGATGCTCTATCTCTCGACCGGCGATGCCGAGGTGCCAAACCCGGCCGATCCCCGCAACACGGGACAGGACATCAGTGATCTGCTCAGCAGCATCCTGCGACTGGATGTGGATCATGCATCTGCAGGAAGGCCGTATGCAGTGCCTCACGACAATCCCTTTGTCCAGACCACTGGCGCACGTCCTGAAGTTTGGGCCTATGGTTTGAGAAATCCGTGGAAAATCAGCTTCGATACGAAGAACGGGAATTTATGGTGTGGCGATGTCGGCTGGCAGGAGTGGGAGAACATTTATCAGATCAAGCGCGGCGGCAATTATGGTTGGGCCGCAATGGAGGGCATCAATGTGCTCGACATGAAACGAAAGGGCGGACCTTCGCCAATCACGCCGCCTGTCGTCACCCACAGTCATGCCGAAGCGGCATCGATCACTGGCGGGTTCGTCTATCACGGCAAGATGCTGCCGGAATTGCAGGGTGCCTATGTTTACGCCGACTACGAAACGGGCAAGATCTGGGCGCTGTGGCACGATGGCGCGCAGATCACGCGGCATGAAGAGATCGCCGACACGTCGTTTGCCGTGGTGACATTTGCCCAAGGGGAGGATGGCGAACTCCTTTTTGCACACTACGGAAGCCCTGGTTCAGTGCATCGCCTGGTGCGCAATCCTGCAGCAGGCCGGCCAGTGACCTTTCCTCACAAATTGAGTGAGACCGGCTTGTTCAGTGATGTGGTAAAACAGGTTCCATCGCCTGGCGTTCTGCCATTCAACATTCAAGCTCCGATGTGGGCGGACGGTGCAAGCGCTCGCCGTTTTATCGGCATGGTGGCGGGCGGTGGCGGCATCGACACCAAGGTCAGCATCGACAAGAAAACTGGCAGGCCGAAGGGGAAGATGACATGGCCAAAAAATGCCGTGCTGGCAAAGACGCTGAGCCTGGAAATGAAGCAGGGTGATGCCGCAAGCGTCATGAACATTGAGACACAGTTGCTGCATTTTGATGGCGAGGCATGGAATGCGTATTCATACCGCTGGAATGACTCAGGCACAGATGCCGAATTGGTGATAGCCGCAGGCGCTGAGCGCAAACTTGACCTTGCCGGCAACAAATTTCCCGGCGGCAGGCACCGCTATGATTACCGCTTCCATAGCCGCGCCGAGTGCCTGCGCTGTCACAATTCCTGGGGTGATTTTGCCATGTCGTTCAATCCACAGCAACTCACGGCCCCTGCCGCACTCATGGCTGCGGGCTGCTTTGATGCCGAATTCATGAAGGGATCGAATGCACGACTGGTGAATCCGCATGATGAAAAGAATGAATTGGAGATCCGTGCCCGCTCCTGGCTCCACGCCAACTGCGCGTCCTGTCACCGTGAACACGGCGGAGGTTCAGTGCCGCTGATGGTCAATGCGGAGATGCCCACATCCGAAATTCGGGCATTGGATGAAAAACTCACACGCGGTGATTTCGGCATGAGTGATGCCCGGGTGATCGTGCCAGGTCTGCCCGGCAGCAGTGTCCTGCTGCACCGCATCGCGAAGAGTGGCGCAGGTCACATGCCGATGATTGGCGCGCGCGAGGTGGATGTGCAGGGCTTGCAATTGCTCGCGAATTGGGTGCGCAGTCTGGCGCCATCCAAACCACAACCGGATGACACGGGCGATGCGCGCGGCGCTTTGAATGTAGCGATTCAACTGGATCGCGGTGAAGGCACCCCTGAGCTTGCCCTCAATGTCGCAAAGACCTCGCCCAATGCCCATATTCGCGAGTTATTTGAACGCTACCTGCCCGACAGTCAGCGTGCTGTAACACTCGGCACTGCGGCCAAGGCAGATCAAATCACGAAAATGCGCGGTGATCAAAAACGCGGGGCGGCACTCTTCACTCCCACCGGCAAGGCCGCCGCCTGCACGGCTTGCCATTTCATCAACGGCCTGGGTCGTGATTTTGGACCGGACCTTTCCAAGGTCGGTGCGCGCCTCAATCAGGAACAAATCATCGAGAACCTGCTCACCCCGTCAAAGGTCATCGCTCAAGGTTTCCAAACCGCCGTCATCACCCTGAATGACGCGACGGTGCAAACCGGTTTCATGGTGAAACGCCAGGCAGACCTCATCCTGCTCAAGACCATCACCGGGCAGACCATGGCATTGAAAAAGAGCGATGTGAAAACAGAGCAAACACTGCCTGTATCCTTGATGCCGGAAGGCTTGCTTCAGGGCTTCACCGCTCAGGAGGCCGCGGATCTGGTTGAGTACCTCAGCGCCCTCAAATAGGGCGGATGATCCGCACACTCCGTGTGCCGTGTGGAGCGCGGACTTATTCGGGTAGGCCGGATGATCCTTCATCCGCCGCTCGGAGACGGCGCGTTGAGGACAACGCGCCCTACCCATCGATGCCCAGCGCTTCACGAAGATTGTGCCGGAGACGAGCACCTTCTCGAACAAGATGATGAGGTATGGCGGATGAGGACATCATGACTCCAGGCCCCCCGCAGTTGCGCTGCGAAAACTTCAAACAATAACAAGCTCGCTTGGCCAGCGATGTCTTGCCCTCGGAGACATGTGCCGCTTAAGTAAGTAAAATACCTTCATGGCACGCAAAGCATCCTCAAAGCCCGAGACCAGCAACTCCACCGCCACCATCGGCTTTGAGGCGAAGCTCTGGCTCACCGCCGACAAATTGCGGAACAACATG
>CAJCCF010000426.1 GCA_903960845.1 uncultured Verrucomicrobiota bacterium
AACGACAGAATAAATCTATGTAACGGATGCGCTGTATTCATTTGGTCTTCTTTAGCATTAAGGGGCCTTTGTCTTACCTGCGGTAGTCGGGTCGGTATACTTTACTTCCACAGGAAATTCCTTTTGTTTTCCTTCCGCTTTGATCTTCAGAATGTGTTCCATGAGGACTTTGCACTCAATGCAGCCGCTCGAATGCCCCTTTCTCGGAATCATGGACATAAAAATTACTTCGCTTCTTGGTGTCGGTGCCGAATTGCGCTCATTTAGTTCATAAATCTCTAACGATCAACTGTTTATATATTGCGTTTACAACATGTTGATGGTAAGTGTGTTGTATGAAGTACGCCCGTCACCCCGAATTTCCTCAATTTCGCTCCAAGTTGGCTGCGATGAAGAAGGTGCGCCGGCAGGTGGCGGCCCACCGCTCGCTGCACAGTCTGGAGAAGACGATGGCCCGATTTCTGCCCGCTGGTCTGCTTCAGGAGTTGGGTGAAATGCCTGGGCGGCGTGTGCGCTGGTTGCCGATGACGCTGATTTTCTGGGTGTTTTTGCAGATGGTGCTCTGCCCTGGCACCTCCTGCCGGGAAGCCCAGCGGGCGACTCAGGCATGGTGGCGGCGGCAGGGGCGGCGGTGGCTCAATCCGAACACCAATGCCTTTTGCCAGGCCCGAGCGCGTCTGCCGCTGGCCTGGTTGCAGAAGGTATGGTGGCGGTTGGCGGACCGGATTTGCGCGCAGGCTCCCTCCCTGCCCGGCTGCCACGGTCGGCGGATGCTCGTGGTGGATGGAACCACCGTGCAAACGCCGGACACCACCAGCAACCAGGCGCAATGGCCACAGGTCACTTCGCAGCAACCAGGATGCGGCTTCCCGCTGGTCCATCTGGTGGGCTTCTTTTGCCTGAGTTCAGGCGCGCTCCTGCGGGCGACCCACGGAGCGTGGAAGGATCATGAGATGCGGCTTTTTGCCTTGCTCCGTGGCACCTTGCGGCGAGGCGATGTGCTTGTCGCCGACCGGGGCTTTTGGTCCTTCGCCAATCTGGCTTTCCTGCCATTGAGGGGAGTGGATTTGATCGTGCGCGCCAAGTATGCCAACACCTTGGACTGGCGGCAGGGTCAGCGTCTTGGAAAAGACGACCGTCTCGTGACCATGTCCAAGCCTGATGACGCCAGCCGCGTCATGAAACGCCGCTGGTGGTCACGCCTTCCACAACAAATCATCGTGCGGCAGATCCGCCTGCGCCTGACTCAGCGGGGACATCGCGACGAAGAACTCGTCGTGACCACGACCCTGCTCGATCCCGTGGCCTGGCCCGCAGCGCAAATCGCCACCCTCTATCTGCGTCGCTGGCACGTGGAGATGAATTTCGACGATCTTAAAACCTCCCAGGAACTTGCCGTCCTGCGCTGCCAGAGCCCAGACATGATCCTTCGCGAACTCCTCATGCACGCCATCGCCTACAATCTGATCCGTCGCCTCATGCTGGAGAGCTCCCTGCTCC
>CAJCCF010000427.1 GCA_903960845.1 uncultured Verrucomicrobiota bacterium
CATGTTGTTCCGCAATTTGTCGGCGGTGAGCCAGAGCTTCGCCTCAAAGCCGATGGTGGCGGTGGAGTTGCTGGTCTCGGGCTTTGAGGATGCTTTGCGTGCCATGAAGGTATTTTACTGACTTAAGCGGCACATGTCTCCGAGGGCAAGACATCGCTGTCCAAGCGAGCTTGTTATTGTTTGAAGTTTTCGCAGCGCAACTGCGGGGGCGTGGAGTCATGATGTCGACAACCTCCAACAGGGGGTAGGACATTGGCGGGGGTAGCGGAGAACTTTTTTGAGCAGTATGGCAGCCTCAGTTTCAGAAGCCCGCTAACGCGATAATCATGTGCGGCAGTGGACCATTGAGCCCGCTCTTGGAATGTCCTTCAAGATCGCCATGCATGCCCCCCTATTTGGGTGCCTCTGAGCTGGGTTATCCGAATCTAGGGCAAGGTCGCTGAACTTGGGGTTACTAACGCATCAGCATCACTCACTCGAAACCTTTGCGCTGCCATCACGCTTGCTGTCGCCAATGGCTACGCAAAGAGTTCCGCAATGGGGCTGCCTTGATCGGTGATCGGCACGGGGCGGTCACCGTCGTAGAGGTTCTTGCGGTAGTCCACACTGAGCGCGGCACAGACGGTGGCGAAGAAGTCCGGGACGCTGACGGGATTGGCGGTGATTTTTTTGCCGAGGTCATCGGTCTCGCCCCAGGCACCGCAGTGTTTCAAACCGCCACCGGCAAGCACACAGGTGAAAGCGCTGCCCTGGTGACCGCGACCGCCGCCGCTGTCGAACTCCGGCGGCCGACCAAACTCGGTGGTGACGATGATGAGTGTTTTATCGAGCAGCTTCCTGGCTTCCAGATCGCGGATCAAAGCAGCCATGGCGGTGTCGAGTTCGCGAATCAGTTCGTGTTGCTGCACAATAGCCTCCTTGTGAGCATCCCAACCGGCCCCGTTGATGAAGTTCAGGTTGTGCGAGACTTCGATGAAGCGAACACCGCGTTCGACCAGTCGGCGGCTGAGCAGGCATCGCTGCCCAAACTCACCACCGTATTCGTTGCGCAAACTCGCAGGCTCTGAGTCGAGCTGGAAAGCGCGATTGAAGGCCGGCCCACTGAGCTTCAAACTTTGCGCGATGGCGGCGTCGTAGCTTTGCAACTGGCGGTCGTTGGTCTCTCCCGCGCTGGCCTGGAGGGCGGTTAGATAGCGTTCGCGCCGTGCCTGACGCTTCATCTCGATGCCCGGAGGCAGAGAAAGTCCCGCCGGTCCGCGAGCGGTGTCGGTCAGGTAAAGGTAGCTGGATTGAGCGCCGAGGAATCCCGGGCCGCGCGTGACATTGGGATAGCCGATGAGCACATAAGGCGGGGCATCCTCGGCGGCGGCTCCGCGCTCGTGGGCGATGATCGAGCCGATGGAGGGATAGCCGATCGTGCCGCTGATGGGCCGCCCCGTGTGCATGCGGTTGGTTGCGGCAGCGTGCTCGTCGATGACGTCGTGATTCACGGTGCGCACCGCCGTCACACGGTCCATGAGCGGAGCCAGCTTCGACAAATGCTCGCAGACCCGCACGCCGTGCACTGCTGTCTCGATGGATGGGTAGTAGGAGCCGGGTTTGTTGGTCTTCGGGTCGCCCAGGCGTTTGGGGTCAAAGGTGTCTCCCTGCGCCATGCCGCCGCCAAGCCAGATGGAGATGACGTGTTCGGCCTTTCCGCGAACCTGGCCCGCGAAAAGGGAGTGTGGCAAGGCAAGGCCACCGGCCAGGGAGGTGCCGGCTTTGAGAAAGTGTCTGCGGTTCATGAAAGCGGTGTTGGCGGGTTGGAAGGCATTGGGTTCACGGCACCCAGACGAAGTCGCGATGGGTGATGAGGCTCCAGACGATGTCCTCGTAAACTTCCCGCCATTCGGATCGCAGTCGCGGATCGGGCGCGGGGCCTTTTTGCACCCGGTTTTCGATCTCTTGCTGGATGGTGTTGGCTTCGGGAATGACGTGATTGAGCCAGGTGACGAGACGCAGCGGTTTGGGTGCAGTGGGCTCTAGGATTTGATCTTTGGGCGTTAATCGATTTTCAAACCCTGAGCGCAAGTCCGGCAGGAACGAGTCCCGCTCGGAAGGTTGCGGCTCGCGGTTGAGGAAGCGGAGGAAGAGCTGTTCCAGCAATGCCTCGGGTGATTTTGCCTCCACGGCCAGATCGGCCAATTTCGAC
>CAJCCF010000428.1 GCA_903960845.1 uncultured Verrucomicrobiota bacterium
CTTCGGGTCGGAATTGCAGGCGAACCTTTCTCGGCAGCGCTTCAAAAACGTCTCAAAACTGGACTCTCGCCATTTGAATCATCCGCCCCCTTTCCCCCAGATGCCATGGGCTATTCACGCTCAAGGGCCCGGGCAGAAATGAGCGCTTTCAGATACCCTCCGCCATCTCTGAACGCCACCCCCAGCGACAACTCAAGCCCAGGCGGCGGAACATCCCTGCCCTCGGAAACCATTTCCGAAGTGACTGGGATTGCAATCGAGGCGGCAAGGATTGCAGCCGAAGGGGTTTGGATCGCAATCGAAGCGTCTGGGATCTCATGCAAAGCGGCAAAGACCCCGACACTGTGCGCGATATCCACGCGCGGTTGATGCTGCTTTTCAATCTCGGCCAGCATCTCCCCGGCGGCGACCTGCGCGGTTTCCAGCTTCATCTGTGGAAAAAGCGCGGCGTCTTCAAAAACATGATCTCCCGCCAATACGGTCCCAAGCAGTCCATCCCCGACAAACCGATCTTCTCCGAGCTGAAACTCAGCGCCGACGAGATCGCCGAGATCGACTTCCGCTTCGAGGCGCTGCGGCCGTATTTGAAAACAGCGCCGCTTCCGTTCAAGGCAACGAAGTAGCGATGTCAGTTCAGAGGCTCAACTTTGATCGTATGCTTCACGGGCACCAGTTTGGCACGGGCTTCGGCATCCAGCTTCTCCTGCCTGGAGATCATCTTTTGCTTCAGGGTGTTCAGCGCGGCGGCGAACTCGGGGTCAGCCTTGGCGTCGTTGGCAAAGTTGCGGAAGTTGGTGATCATGCCTTTGATCATCGGTGTTTCATAGGCTTGCTTGGCATTCACGGCGATCACGAGCTGGATGAAGGAGTTGTCGAGCGGTGACTTGTCGAACTCGGCGGCGAGATTGATGCCTGATGCAAGCTGCTCCCTAGTGTACTCCTTCGAGTTCGTGCCCCAGGTGATTTTGGCTTTGGCGGTGCTGAGGTTTTTCACGCGCAGCGTGTACCGATTCAACTCTTCGTTGAATTTGCAAAATGCAGTGATCTTGCGCATCTCAGGCTCCAGAAAGAACGGCCACTTGATGCTCTCGATCTCAGCCACGCCGTTGCTGCCTTTCACGCTGTGACCATCGCTGCCAGCGCTCGCGCCTTTCATATCCACGGTGATGTCGCCGATATGGCCATCAAGACCGAGACCTTTGAGAAACGCCGCCGCCATCAGCAATTGACCGTTTGGCCCAGGATGCACGCCATCGCGACCCCCGACATCGTAGTCTGCGCCGAGCCTGGCTTTGGCTGCGGCCATGGCGTCGATCATCTCGTCATGCACGTTGGCGAACGCCGTGTGATACTCGGCGGCGAGCTTTTTATCGATGTCACGCAGGTGGGCGAGGCTGTCGTTGTATTGATCGGCAGTGGCGCTTGTCTTCACGAACCAACGCGTGTCCACCGCTCCCGGTGAACCTGCCACAATGTTCGTGACACCCACCTTCTTCAGGCCTTCAAGAACCAGGCGCATCCACTTCTCGTAATTCGCGCCGATGCTTGGATCATAAGGCACATAGCGGCCATCGTTCATGCCGTAGCAGGTGGTCGCGACCGTTGGCTTGAAGACGCTGAGATCATTCTCCAGCCGGCCGCTGAATCCCTGCGCCGTCTCACCGCTCCAGCCGAACTGGAAGACCTTGATGTCCTTTCGTCCGGTGCAGCCGAGCAGATACGTCTCGATGAAGCGCGAGTAGAGTTTCTGCTCCGTGATCGAGTCACCGATGATGGCGACGCGCGCGTTGGGCGGAAGTTGCGTATCGGCGAAAGCCGGAAGCGCAAGGACAAGGGAGGCGAGGAGATGACGGAGTTTCATGGTGGGCTGTTCTTTTAACGCCGCCCGCAATCTTCGTCCATGTGGAATCACCCGGCTGTCTCGAGTCACTGAGGCCACTGACCGTTCACGATCGGCTTCGTGCTGAGTTTGGCGGGATCGAGGACGATGTGTTTCACCTTCTTGCGCTGCCAGGTGTAGGTGATGTGCACGAGGCCGTCCTTCGTCTGGATGATCGCGGGATAGCTGAATTCCTTCTTCGGCTCGTTTTCAAAGACCAGCGCGGCATCCCAGGTCCTGCCATCCTTGCTCACGGCGAGGTTCAGCGGGCTGCGGCCTTTGGCGGTGTGATTGTAGATGAGCAGATGACGACCGTCGGTGAGCGTGACCGCATCGGTGCCGGAGTTGGGATTCGGCAGATCGGTGAGCGAAATGTTGCCCCAGGCCGTGCCGGCATCTTCGGAGGTGATCTGGAAGACCTTGCCCTGCCGCGTGCGGCCAACCGCCTGCAGTTTGTCGCCGCCGAGGAAGAGAATGCTCGGCTGGATCGCGCTGATGGTTAGGCCATCGTGCAGCAGTTCGGTGCGGGTCCATGTTTTGCCGAGGTCGGAGGTGCGCTCAAAGTAGATGGCCCAGGCGCTGGGTTTGGTGTCGGTCTCGTTGCTCGTGGGGCAGAGGATGTCGCCATTCGCGAGCTGCACGGGCTTGTTCTTGATGGGGCCGAAGATGCCCTTGGGCAGCCTGTTGGCTGCAGACCATGTTTTGCCGCCATCGGCGCTCGTTTTGAGTTCGCCCCACCAGGTGCTTGGCGAAGGTCCGACTTTGTAGAAGAGCATCAGCGGCGCGTCCTTCGGCTGAAACAACACTGGATTCCATGTGGGATGCCGTTTGCCGTCGGCCTGGAGGCCATTGGCTGTTTCGACGCCCTCCGTCCATTGGCCATCAGCGAGGCGGGAGACCCAGATGCACACATCGGGGTTTCTCTCCGCCGTGCCGCCGAACCATGCCGTGACGAGCCCCGTGGGCGTTTCGACGATGGTGGTGGCGTGGATCTGCGGGTAAGGACCGGTGTCGTAAATGTACTCCGTTTTGAGGATGGCAGGATCGGCATGAGCCAACCACGGAAGACACAGAAGACACGGAAGGATGAGATGACGGAGGTTCATGATGATCAGTCTGGGGTGCGGAGGTGTTTTGATTCTGTGTATTGAGGGTCTTCCGTGGTTGTTGTTATCCCATCAAGCCGAGATTGACGAGTCTTTCACGAATCATTTTGCGCTCCGCATCGTGGAAGCGGTGGAAGGGCTCGGCCATGTGATCTTCACAGATGCCGAGCAGGGAGAGGCCGCATTTGATGCCTTTGATGATGGCCGATTTATGACGGCCCACGGTGTAGATGCTGCCTGCGAGACGCATGACCTGCGCGTGAAGCTCCCGCGTGCGCTGCAGATCCTGGGCTGCAGCCGCCTGATACATCTGCACGTAGAGCTTCGGGTGCAGGTTGGCGCCGCCATTGATGCCGCCATGGCCGCCGAGCAGCACGGCCTCAGCGGTGAGTTCTTCAGGGCCGACAAGCACGCTCCAGTCGGCGCGTTGCCTGGCGACTTCGAGCAGCCGGTGAAAATAAATCATGTCGCACGAACTGTCTTTGACGCCGCAGATGCCCGGCATGTCGAGCGCACGGCGCACGAGATCGATCTCGAAGCTCACCTTCGTCAGGCCGGGCATGTTGTAGAGAAACATTGGAAGCGGCATTTCGGCGACGAGATCCTGAATGTATTCCTGGAGCTCCGGCGGCGCGGCGGGAAAATAATAGGGCGGTGCGGTGACCACGTGCGTGGCTCCGCAGTCAGCGGAATATTTGGCGAGGTTCACGCTTTCGGTGAACGAAGTGTCAGTGATGCCCACAAGCACCGGGATGCGCCCTGCGGTTTGTTTGCAGGTGCGCTCGATCAACTCGCGTCGCAGCCGATAGCTCAGGCTGGGCCCTTCGCCCGTGGTGCCAAGGATGAACAAGCCGGACACACCGCCGCTGACGAGGTGCTCGATGAGCCGCTCCAATCCGGCCGCATCGAGTGTATCGCGATCGCGCAATGGAGTGATGAGCGGCGGAATGATGCCGCGAAGTGGCTGAGGTTGGGACATGAGCGACAGAAGACCGGGAAGCCGGGCAAAGTGCAAGACATGCATGCTGCTGATCTTTGGCAGACAAATGACGATTCTTGACTCCTCGCGCAAGAATGGCGGAGCCTGCGGGGTTGAATGGCACCCCATGTCCGCCACTGAGCAAGCCGACTATTTCTCCACCCAGGTCGTCCGCACACGGCGCTTCTACCTGCCTGATTGGAGGGAGCGCCAGCGTGTGCGCTCCGGATTTTGTCTCGTCGGAGGCGGCTGCGAATGGTGCGCTCCGGACTTTGAGGTGAACCGGCGGCGCTTTCCCTTTCTTGCCTTTGAGTTTGTGTCGCGCGGCACAGGTCATGTGACTCTGGGCGGTCGCCGGCATGAGCTTAGCGCCGGTCATGCCTTCTTCTTTGATCCGGTCACTCCGCACCTCATACAGTCGGACGCTGCCGAGCCCATGGTGAAGTATTTTTTCAATTTCACCGGCCAGCGTGCCGCGGCACTGCTTGATGAACTGGGCCTGCAATCAGGCAACCTGATCCGTGTGCTGGACAGCAGCCGGGTCGTGAATCTTTTGGAGGAGGTGATCGATCATGCGCTGCGCGGAGGGCCGCTCGGACTGCGTGCCGCCAGCGCGGCCTTGGAGTACGCGCTGGTGCTGTGTGCTGGCAGCCGTCAGCCAGCCGCGACAAAGTTTGATCCGGCTTATGCGACCTATCTGCGCTGCCGCGGGCATGTGCTGAGAAATTACCCGGTGCTCAGCAGCATTGAAGAGGCGGCAAAGCACTGCCACGTCTCGGCAGCCTATCTGACGCGGCTGTTCAAACGCTATGATCATGAGACGCCGCTGGCTTGTCTGACAAGGCTGAAGATGTCGCAGGCGGTGATCAAACTGCGCCTGCCAGAGGCGCAGGTGAAGGCGGTGGCCAGTGAGCTCGGCTACAAAAGCGCGGCCCACTTTTCCCGCGCCTTCAAAGCCTGGAGTGGTCGCTCGCCCACGGATCTCCGGACGGCGGACTGACGGTGTTTGGATGGCTGATCTCCGTCTCCACTGAGAGAGTTGGCGCTCCCTGTCGTTTTCACTGTCCACATGTCACGCCTTCTCCACGCCGCCTTCCTTTTGACCTTTGGCTCCCATCTTTGCGCCGCTGAACCGGTGCTTCTTTTTTCCGACGACTTCGCCCGTGATGAAGCCACCGCAGGCAAGGAAGACATCGGCAACGGATGGACCAGCAACAGTGCCTGGCGCGCCAAAGGCCATCAGCAGGTCGATCTGAAGGACGGCGTGATGCAGGTCACCAAACACGCTGAAGCCGATCACGGCGTCGCCATCTTCCACGATGTCGCGTTTCAGGATGGGCGCGTCTCGCTGAAATTCAAACTCGCCCCCGGCGATGATCTGGGTCTCGACTTCGTGGATCGCGAACTTAAAACCGTGCACGCCGGTCATCTCTGCATGGCGCGCGTCACCTTGAAGGGCATCACGCTGATGGATTCAAAAACCGGCGGCATGGATAACAAAATCCGTGAACGCCGCGAAAAGGGTGACAAATTCCCCGAGCTCGCCGCGCTGCTCAAGACAAAGACCCAAACCTTCAAGCTCGATCTCAAGCCCGAAGACTGGCATACCATGGTCATCACGGTCGAGGCCAGCCGGATGAGCGCCGTCATTGACGGTCAGCCTGCAGGCTCGTTTCAGAGTGAAGGCATCGCCCATCCCACCAAACGCATGATCACTCTCGCCGTGAACAAGTCAGCGCAGGTGGATGACGTGAAGGTTTGGAAACTGAAGTGACCCCGCCATGCGCCTCTTCATTCTTCTCTGTCTTTTGTCTGCGGCGGCGCGCGCGCAGTCGCATCACGAGGTCGTTTCCTCCTGGCCAAAGCTGCCTGAAAAACATGTCCTTGGGCTGTGTGCCGGTGTTGGGGTGGATGCCCAAAACCGGGTGATTGTTTTTCATCGCAGCGGCCGGCAATGGTCGAATCCATTTCCGAAAGAGACGATCGCCATTCCGACCCTGAGTGTGATCGACGGGGCGACCGGCAGGCTCATCAACGCGTGGGGCGCCAACCTGTTCATCATGCCGCATGGCCTCACGGTGGATCATGAGGGCAATCTCTGGCTTACCGACGTGGGGCTGCATCAGGTTTTCAAATTCACTCCGGAAGGCAGGCTGCTGCTCACGCTGGGTGAGCGCAGTATTCCGGGAGATGATCACATGCATTTCAATCTGCCGACCGATGTCGCCGTGCTGCACGACGGCTCATTTTATGTCAGCGACGGCTACAAAAACACGCGCGTGATGAAGTTTGCCGCAGATGGCCGGTTTGAATTCGAGTGGGGAGTGAAAGGCACCGGAGCGGGTGAGTTCAATCTGCCTCATGGCATCGCCGTGGATGCGCGGGGCCGAGTGATCGTCTGCGATCGCGAAAACGAACGGCTTCAGGTTTTCGACGCCAGGGGTTCATACCTTGATCAATGGAAAGGACCGCAGATTGGCAAGCCGTACGGCGTGGCGGCGGGCTCTGACAGCCACCTCTTCATCATTGATGGCGGTGTGCCCTCCGTGAAAACGGCGCAACGTGGCAAGGCCGTCGAGCTCGATGTCTCGGGCAAGATGCTTGATAGCTTCGGCTCGTATGGCAAACAGCCCGGCCAGTTTCAGCTTGGTCACGACATCGCCATCGGACCCGATGGGGCCGTCTATGTTGCCGAAGGCACCGGAGCGCGCGTGCAGAAGTTTGTGCGCTCAGCCGGATCAGCAAAGTAAGCACCTCGAAGTGCATCATGCCTGCGTTGGTGGCGCGCACCATCCTAGGTGCGGTCAGGCACAGAGGAATCCAGCGACCATGCCCTTACGCCACGATCCTCCACCTCATGGACAGCAAGCAAGAGGATACTGAAGGGGATGTCTTGACGTCGATTTTGACATGAGAGACACTGGAGGTCGTCATGAAAGCCAACCCATTGATTGCTTGTTCGCTGCTGCTATCGGCGAATGCAGCGGCTCAGGAATTTGCCTTCTTTGAAGCGAAGATTCGTCCGGTGTTGGTGAAGCACTGTTATGAATGCCACTCGGTGGAGTCCGGCAAATCGAAGGGCGGCCTGATGCTGGACACCAGGCAGGGCATTCGCGGGGGCGGTGAAACAGGACCGGCCGTGGTGCCTGGAGATGCGGCGAAGAGCCTGCTGCTCAGCGCGATCAAGCACAGCGATCCTGATCTGGAAATGCCGCCCAAGAAGCCAAAGCTGGATGCCTCGGTCATTGCGGATTTTGAAACGTGGATCAAAGTGGGTGCGGCGGATCCGCGTGAATCGGCGGCAAAGTTGGCGGAGCGACCGCCGGTCGATGTCGAGACCGGAAGAAAATTTTGGAGCTATCAGCGGCCGGTGAAGGTTGCGGGGAATGTGGATTCATTCATTGAGGCGAAGCTGAAGGAGAACAAACTCACTCCATCTCCTGAAGCTGAGCCGGTGGTGCTGCTGCGCAGATTGTACTTCGATTTGATCGGCCTGCCGCCGACTCCGAAAGAAGTGAAGGCGTTTCTGGATAGGTCCCCTGAGGCCTGCAAGACCTATGAGCAAATCGTGGACGAGCTTTTGCAAAGCCCGCGGTTCGGCGAGCGCTGGGGCCGTCATTGGCTGGATGTGGCGCGCTTCGCCGAATCCAATGGCCGCGAGTCCAATCTGACCTTCCCGCATGCGTGGCGCTACCGCGACTATGTCATCGACGCGGTGAATGCGGACGTGCCGTTTGATCGCTTCATCACCGAGCAGATCGCTGGTGACCTCTTGCCTGCCAAAGATGACGCCGAGCGCGCAAGGTTGCTCATCGCCACAGGTTTTCTCGCCTTTGGCGCGAAGGGGTTGAACGAGATGAGCAAAGAGCAGTTCGCGGCCGATCTGGCCGATGAGCAGCTCGACACGGTGACACGCGCGGTGATGGCGAGTTCAGTGGCCTGCGCGCGCTGTCATGATCACAAGACGGAGCCTTTCAGCATGGAGGACTACTACTCGCTGGCCGGCATTTTCAAGAGCACGCAGACCTTTTACGGCACATGGATCGATTCGGAGAATAACAATGGATCACATTTGATCCGGCTGCCGGACCTGCCCGGGCAGTTGATCCCGAACCGACCGCTGACGGCTGAGCGTGTGAAGCAGTTGAAGGAACAGCGGGCACAGCTCGACGCCGAGGAGAAGGCGCAGAATGAGTATGCGATCAAAGCGAAGCTCGAAGGCCGCGACATCAGCGGCGAATACTTCAAGATGCTTTCCAACGCGATCCGCATCATCTGGACGCGCGGCGGCGTTGATGGCGCGCTTGAAAAAGTGGATGACCAAGGTCGTGCGCTGCCTCTGTGCATGGGCGTTCAAGAGGGGAAGACACAGGATTCCAGGTTGTATGAACGCGGCGAGATTGCCCATCCCGCGAAAGCTGTGCCGCGTGGTTTTCCGCGTGTGATTGAAATCGGCGGCAAGATGCCGAAGCAACAAAGCGGACGGCTTGAACTCGCGCAGTGGCTCACGAGTCGCGAGCATCCGCTGACGGCGCGGGTGATGGCGAACCGCGTGTGGCGGCATCTGTTTGGCGCGGGAATCGTGCGCACGGTCGATAATTTTGGCTTCAGCGGCGAGCGTCCCAGCCATCCGGAGCTGCTTGATCATCTGGCGATCCGGTTGGTGGACAGCGGATGGTCCGTGAAGGCGCTGATTCGTGAGATCGTGCTCTCCAGGACTTATCGACAGGCTTCAACACACCGCGCCCATGTTTTTGACCAGGATCCTGACAACCGCCTGCTCTGGCGCGCGAACAAGCGCCGCCTGGATGCCGAAGTGATCCGCGATTCGATGCTCGCCGTGGCGGGCGTGCTTGATCCGTCACGCCGCCCCGGTTCACTGGTTGCTGAGTTGGATGGTCAATCCGTGTCGCTCATCGGCTTCAACACCCAACTGCCGCCGGACCTCGATGGCTCGAAGCGTCGCTCGATTTATCTGCCCGTGCTCCGCGACAATCTGCCCGACGTGCTGGAGCAGTTCGATGTGGCGAATCCGAATCTCGTCACCGGTGATCGCGATGTGACGAACGTGCCCTTGCAGGCGCTGTATCTTTTAAACAGTCGGTTTGTTCAAGATCAGGCGAGCGCGTTGGCCAAACGCGTTCAACTCTCTGCCGATCGCATTCAATGCGCCTTTGATTTATGCTTCAACCGGCCGCCCGATGCGCAAGAGATCGAGTTGGCGAAGGATTTCTTCCGCGGCCGTTCCACGGATGATTTGAAGGTGCTTGCGGCGTTCTGTCAGTCATTGCTTTCGAGTGCCGGGTTTCGCTTTGCTGATTAATCACCATGAACACGATCCATTCACGACGCGCGATGCTGACGACGATGTCTTCCGGCATTGGCTGGCTGGCGTTTTCAGCGCTGGCACAGGCAAGGAGCGGGCTGGCCGCCAAAGAGCCGCATTTCGCACCCCGGGCGAAGCGGGTGATCTTTCTCACGATGCGCGGCGGGCCGTCGCATGTGGATCTCTTTGATTACAAACCGGAGTTGATCACCCGAAATGGCAGGACGGCGAGTTTGGGCCGTGATTCATCGGGCGCGAAGTTGTTTGGGCCGGTGCATCCGTTTGCTCAGTTCGGCAAGTCGGGGCAGTGGATGACGACACTGTATCCAAAGCTGGCGAAGCATGCGGACGACCTGTGCATCATCAACTCGATGCACACCGACCTGCCGAATCATGCGCAGGCCTTCGGGCAGATGCACACGGGCAGTTTTCAGTTCGTGCGGCCTTCGATTGGCGCGTGGACGCTTTATGGCCTCGGCACCGAGAATGAGAATCTGCCGGGCTTCATCACGCTGAATCCACCGGCTGACAATGGCGGAGCGCAAAACTACGGCAGCGCGTTCCTGCCCGCGATCTGCCAGGGCACGAAGCTCGGCGGCAGTCAGTTGCCGGAGCTGTATGCGGCTTTGTTGAAGAAGGACGTGGCTCCCGGACCGCCGATGAAAAACATCGACAACAAGAACGTGCCGCGAGACCTCCAGCGCGCGCAGATCGACCTCATTCGCGGCTTGAATGAGCGCAAACTGGAGCGTGATGGATTCCATCCTGAGATCGAAGGTGCCATCCAGTCTTTTGAACTCGCGTTTCGCATGCAGAGCGAAGTGCCCGATGTGCTCGACCTGCGCAGTGAGCCGGAGCACCTCCTGAAGCTCTACGGCATCGGTCAGGGGAAGGATCAATTCGCGCGACAGTGCCTGCTGGCGCGTCGTCTGGCTGAAGCCGGCGTGCGCTTCATCGAAATTGCGTCGCCCGGCAACTGGGATCATCACAATCGGCTGCGCGAGCTGCTGGCAACAAATTGTGCGGCAACGGACCAGCCCATTGCCGCGCTGCTCACCGATTTGAAAGCACGCGGCATGTTGAAGGACACGCTCGTCGTGTGGGCGGGTGAATTTGGTCGCACGCCGTATGCGCAGAGCGGCGATGGCCGTGATCACAATCACAAAGGCTACTCGATCTGGATGGCCGGCGGCGGCGTCAAAGGCGGGCTCACGTATGGCGCCACCGATGAAACCGGCTACAAAGCCGCGCTGAACCCCATGCACATCCACGACTGGCACGCCACGATGCTTCATCTGCTCGGCCTCGATCACACCAAACTCACCTACAACTACGGCGGCCGGAATTTCCGTCTGACAAATGTGAGTGGTGAAGTGGCGAAAGGGATCCTCGCGTGACTCGTTGATGTGCAAGCCATGCATCGTCTCCTTTGCTTTCTCTTTCTCGCCACAGCCGCGATGGCTGCGGAACCGCCCAATGTGGTGATCATCCTCGCGGATGACCTTGGCTACGGCGATCTGGGGTGCTATGGGCACCCGAAGTTCAAGACCCCGCGCATTGATCAGATGGCTGCTGAAGGCGCGCGACTGACGCAGTTCAACACCCCCGCGCCGTTTTGTGCGCCGACGCGCGCTTCGCTGATGACGGGGCGTTATCCCTTCCGCTGTGGCATGTCGCAAAACCCTGCGCCTGATGGCGGTCCTGCGGCGGATGCGCTGGTGCTGCCGAAGAGTGAAGTCACGCTCGCCAAGATTTTGAAATCGGCAGGTTACGCAACAGGCATGGTGGGCAAATGGCATCTCGGCCACCAGGCGGGATCGCTGCCGACGGAGCGTGGATTTGATGAATACTTCGGCATCCCGTATTCGAATGACATGCGGCCGGTGCAGGTGCTGGAGGGCACGAAAGTCGCGGAGTATCCGGTGGTGCAGACCACGCTGACGCAGCGCTACACCGATCGCGCGGTGGATTTCATCAAGCGCAACTCAGCGAAGCCCTTCTTCCTCTACTTCGCCGAAGCCATGCCGCACAAGCCGCTGGCCGCGTCCGGGAAGCACTACAAGAAGAGCGGTGCCGGCCTGTATGGAGATGTGATGATGGATCTGGATGAAAGCGTGGGCCGTGTGCTTGATGCGCTGAAGGAGTCGGGTGTGGATGACAGGACGCTGGTGCTTTTCAGCAGCGACAATGGCGCGTGGTTCGGCGGCAGCACGGGCGGACTGCGCGGCATGAAAGCCACCAACTGGGAGGGTGCGTACCGGGTGCCGATGATCGCGCGCTGGCCGGGGAAAATCCCCGCCGGGCAGGTGAGTGATCAGCTGGCGGTGATGATGGATCTTTTCACCACGGTGCTCAAAGTCACGCAGACCCGGATGCCTGATGACCGGCTTCTGGATGGCCGAGACATCATGCCGCTGCTCACCGGTGGGGCGGAATCGCCGCATGAAGTGATCTATGGTCAGCAGGGCACCCATCTCGTCACCGTGCGCGACGCACGCTGGAAGCTCCATGTGCTGGCCTCGCGCGGCATGGCGCTGAAGCCCGGCGCGGATGGCCGCTGGCTGGATCCGCGGCTGCCTGATGGCGTGACGATCCTGGCACCTTTCGAGCAATACAATCTCGACTCACCTCCGGGGCTGACGAGTGGCGTGGAACCGGCGAAGATGCAGCTCTTTGATTTAAAAGCAGATCCCGGTGAGCAGCAGGATGTGGCGGCAGCCCATCCGACCGAAGTGAAGCGGCTCAAGGCGCTCTTTGATGTCATGAACAGGGACGTGCCTGTCGTGGAGGAAGTGAAGCGCGTGCCGATCAAGTGACCGCGCGCAAGCTTGGGGTGCGGCCCGCGTTCTAAGCGGTCATGCGTTCACTCATCTTCCTTTTTTTCGCCTCCTCGCTGCATGCCGCGCGGCCGAATGTGCTGTTCATCATGGCGGACGATTTCCGGCCGGAGATCGGCTCATACGGCTCCACGGCGCTGACGCCGAACCTCGACAAACTGGCGGCGCGCAGTGTGCAGTTTCAGCGCGCCTACTGCCAGCAGGCCGTGTGCAATCCATCCCGCTCCTCGCTGCTCACGGGGCGGCGGCCTGACACCTTACGGCTCTGGAACAACGGCACCCATTTCCGCGAACTGAATCCCGATGTGACGACGCTGCCGCTGTGGTTCAAGGAGCATGGCTACACGACCCGCTGCGTCGGGAAAATCTTCCACAACTGGCACACCGCGGTGAAAGGCGACCGCCGCTCATGGAGCGCGGATGAGTTTCTGCACTATGCGAATCATGGCGATGACAAACCACAAATCACAGGCGAGCTGCCGCCGAACTTGGCCATGCTGAGCACGCGGATCTATGGCGCCACGACGATCTGTGAGAGCCGTGATGTGCCGGACGGGGCCTACTATGATGGCCGTGTGGCGGCGGAGGCCGGGCGGGTGATGCAGGAGGTGAAGGATGAGCCGTTCTTTCTTGCCGTTGGTTTTTGGAAACCGCATGCACCCTTCAATGCACCGAAGAAATATTGGGATCTCTACGATCGCGCGAAACTGCCGCCACTCCATGGCGCTCGGCCTGAAGGTGCGCCGGACATCGCCTTTCATCAGAGCACGGAGATTCTTGGTCCGCCGGCCAAACAGACGCCGGTGACGCCTGAGCAGGCCGCGGAGATGCGGCACGGTTACTTTGCCAACATCAGCTACATGGATGCGCAGATCGGCAAGGTGCTGGAGGCGCTGGACAAGAGTGGCGCGGCGGGCAACACGATCATCGTCTTCTTTGCCGATCACGGTTACCACATCGGCGAGCACAGCCTGTGGGGGAAGACTTCCGATTTCGAGTTTGATGCGCATGTGCCGCTGATGATCAGTGATCTGCGGAAGGAGAATCATGGCAAGAAAACCAGCGCCTTGGCCGAGTTGGTGGATCTTTTCCCCACGCTGGTGGACCTCTGCCACCTGCCCGTGCCGCCAAATCTGGATGGCGTGAGCCTGGGGCCGGTGCTGGCCGATCCGGCGCGCTCCGTGAAAGCGGCGGCCTTCACCCAGCATCCGCGCCCGGCCTATTATGACCGCGAGCCGGACAAGCAGCCGAAAGCCATGGGTTACAGCGTGCGGACGGGCACCGTGCGCTACACCGAATGGCGTGACTGGAAAACCAGGGCAGTCATCGCACGCGAGCTGTATGCCACTGAGCAGGACCCGGCAGAACTGAAGAACCGCGTGGATGATGCGGCGCTCAAAGACCAGCAGGCGGAGGCTGGGAAATGGTTGCGGGAGAAGTATCCAAATTAACAGGGCTGAAGGCGGATCACCCCCTTCCAGCGGATTCACCGGTTGAACTGGCGCGCCGCCTGCGCTTTTCTGCGCCCGTTACTTTCCCCCATCAAACACATGAATTACGACCTTATTGTCATCGGCGGCGGGCCTGCGGGCTACGTCGGAGCCATTCGCGGAGCTCAACTTGGTAAAAAAGTGGCTGTTGTTGAAAACGACCGCGCCGGCGGCACCTGCCTGAACTGGGGTTGCATCCCGACCAAGGCCCTGCTGAAAAACGCCGAGCTGTACCACACCCTCACGCACCGCGCCGAAGAGTTTGGCTTGAAGATTGAAGGCATCAGCTACGACTGGTCCAAGGTTGTCGGCCGCAGCCGTGGCGTGTCTGACAAGCTGAACAAGGGCATCGAGTTCCTCCTCAAAAAGAACAAGGTCGATTACATCAAAGGCACCGCCAGCATCCCTGCTGAAGGCAAAGTCGAAGTCACCGCCGCTGACGGCACCAAGGTCACTCACGACGCCGCAAACATCCTCATCGCCACGGGTGCCAGGACTCGCGACATGCCCGGTTTCCCCTTCAATGGCAAGACCGTCATCGGCAGCAAGGAAGCCATGACCCTCGAAAAACAACCGAAGAGCATCATCGTCATCGGCGCGGGTGCCATCGGCATCGAGTTTGCTTATTTCTTCAATGCCTACGGCACCAAGGTCACCGTCGTCGAGATGCTGCCGGACGTGCTTCCGGTGGAGGACACTGAAGTCAGCAAGACGCTGGAGAAGAGCCTCACCAAGTCCGGCATCCGCATCCTCACCAACACCAAAGTCACCGGCACGTCCGAGGACGGCAAGGGCGTGAAAATCACCGTCGAAGGTGCGGCCAATGAAACGCTGGAGGCCGACATCTGCCTCGTCGCCATCGGGGTGAAACCCGTGCTGCCCGGCGGCATTGAGTTGAAGCTCACGGATCGCGGATGGCTGCAGACCGACGACCGTTACCAGACCAGTGTCAAAGGCATCTATGGCGCCGGCGACATCATCGGGCCGCCATGGCTCGCCCACGTCGCCAGCTACGAGGCCGTGCAGTGCGTTGAAGGACTCTTCACCAAGCACAAGCCCAAGAAGGTCGGCGTCTTCCCCGGCTGCACCTACTGCCATCCGCAGGTCGCCAGCATCGGCCTCACCGAGCGCGCGGCGAAGGAAAAGGGTCTCAAGTTCAAAGTCGGCAAGTTCCCCTACGCCGCCAGCGGCAAGGCCCTCGCCGCCGGAGAGCCCGAAGGTTTTGTGAAGATCCTCTACGGCGAACCGCATGGTGAGATCATCGGCGCGCACATCATCGGCAGCGAAAGCACCGAGATGATCGCCGAGATCGGCCTCGCCATGAACCTCGAAGCCACCTGGGATGAAATTGAAGCCACGATCCACGCCCATCCGACGCTCAGCGAGATGGTCAAGGAAGCGACCGAAGTCGCCAAGGGGCATCCGATTCACGTGTGAGTGAATCATGAAGGCGATCATCGAACATTTGATTGTGGCGGTGATCGCCGTCGGGATGGCAATCCTCGGCTATTGGTTGATGGGCGAGTACAATGGCGGCCAGCAGAAGTTCATCGAGTTACATGACGTCCGATGGACCGTTTGGTCTTCGGTAGTCTCCGTAGCCACTTGGTTTTATCTCTATCGAATGTGCCGGAATCTTCACTGGCTGGTTTTGCCGGCCATGGGTTTTATCAGTCCGATTGTCGGCGCAGTACTTTTTGTCATCCCTTATCTCTGGATGCCGTTCATTGTCATCTGGACTTATGCGCCTGTCGTTTTTCCCACCGGCATTGCCTGCGGCTTTCTTATCACGATCGCTACACTGCCGTTCCGGCCGAGGGAAGTCTGGCATGGCAACGTTTGAATAAACCAACGCCAGCGGCCTTCTGGCCCGCCATGCGTTGATTGATACGCTTTCAATGAAACCTTGCCGCAGGCCAAGGTGAGAGTGACGCGGGACGTCGAATGGGTTGCCGTTTGAAATCAGCGCTTCCGGTGAAGCCTAACCGGATAGATGGCATCAGCGGCCGCGTTTGAGGCCGGCCACGAGCTTCTCGCCGGCGGCGTGCAGGGTCTCTTCTTTTTTGGCGAAGTGGAAGCGGATGTAGCGGTGTTCGGGCTCGCGGAAGAAACTGCTGCCGGGCACGCCGGTGATGCCGATTTCGCGGGTCATCCATTCAGCGGCTTCGGTGTCGGTCTTGAAGCCGAGGCAGGAGATGTCCAGCAGCATGTAATAGGCGCCCTGCGGCTCGGTGAACGGCAGGCCCGTCTGGCGCAGGTAGTCGAGAAACACGTCGCGTTTCCTGTCATAGAGGCGCTGCAGGCCGGCGTAATAACTGTCCGGGAATTCCAGGGCGGTGACCGCCGCCTCCTGCAGCGGCGCGGCCGCACCCACGGTGAGGAAGTCATGCACTTTGCGCGCTCTTGAAATCAGGGACTCCGGCGCAATCACATGCCCCAGACGCCAGCCGGTGATCGAGTAGGTTTTGGATAGTGAGCCGCAGCTCAGCGTCCGCTCCCACATGCCCGGCAGCGTGGCAAAGTACGTGTGCTGATGCGGTGCATAGACGATGTGCTCATACACCTCATCCATCAGCACAAACGCATCAAACTCTTCGGCCAATCCGGCGATGAAGAGCAGCTCTTCCCGGGTGAAAACCTTGCCGCTCGGATTGGCCGGATTGCAGATCACGATCGCCTTGGCACCGGCCGCAAAAGCGCGGCGCAGTTCATCGCGGTCGAAGCTGAAGTCCGGTGCGCGCAGCGGCACATGCACGGGCACCGCGCCGGTGAGGATGGCATCCGCGGCGTAGTTTTCGTAGAAGGGTGAAAAGACGATGACTTTGTCCCCCGGATCACAGGCGGTCATCATCGACACCATCATGGCTTCGGTGCTGCCGCAGGTGACGACGAGATGCCGGTCGGGATCAATCTCCATGCCGCTGAAGTGCTGGTGCTTCTTCGCCAGCGCCTGCCTGAAACGCGGCGCACCCCAGGTGACCGCGTATTGATGAAACGGCCCGCGGATGGCGACGGCAAGGGCATCGATCAACTCGGCCGGCGGATCAAAGTCAGGGAATCCCTGGGCTAGATTGATCGAGCCGTGACGGTTCGACAGACGCGTCATTTCGCGGATGACGGATTCGGTGAATACTTCAAGTCGTCGGGCGGGCTGTGGCATGGTGGTGCGCTATCAAGGCGGGTGTTGGGGCAAGATTCCAGATTTTTCAGGATTTGCGGGAATGTGATTTGGAATTCAGCACGGAACGGTCGAAGTCGCCGTCATGCAGCGAGTTCCGACCTCCGCCATCCTGAGCGCCATTTTTGCGTTCGGTCTGTGGGGCATCGTGCCGGTCTATTGGAAGCAGCTCGGGAATCTCGGATGGGACATCGCCATGGCGCATCGCGTGATCTGGACATTGCTGGCCACGCTGCTGATGCTGCTCTGGCAGGGGCAGACGCGCACCTGGTGGCGGGAGATGAGCCAGCCTGCGGTCCTGCGAACTCATGCGCTTTCCGCCGCCCTTCTCGGGGTGAACTGGGGCGTCTTCATCTGGGGTGCGCAGCACGGCCGCATCCTGGAGTGCAGCCTGGGCTATTTTTTGAATCCGCTGCTCAATGTGTTCATCGGCTGCGTGCTGCTGGGGGAGCGGCTGAACCGCTGGCAAAAGGCCAGCATCGCTCTCGTTGGACTGGGAGTTGGCATTCAGGTGATCGTCGTCGGCAGGCCGCCCTGGATTGCTTTGCTGCTGGCTTTCTCATTCGGTTTCTATGGCCTGGTGCGGCGGCGCTCCACGCAGGGCTCGCTTGCCGGACTGGCCACCGAATCCCTGATCGCCCTGCCGGTTGCGCTGCTCTTTCTCGGCCTCACCTCGGCGCAGGGTCAGCCTGTTTTTGGCTCGGGTTCCACGCATGACGTGCTGCTGATCATGGGGCTCGGACTGGTCACGGCACTGCCACTGCTTGGATTTGCCAATGCCGCCCGCAAGCTGCCGTTCAGCCTGCTGGGCCTGCTGCAATTCATCGCTCCTTCAGGTCAGTTCATTGTCGGGGCCTTTGTGTATCATGAGGCGCTCAGTCCCATCTCGCTCGTGGCCTTTGCCTGCATCTGGGGTGCCGTGGGCCTTTTTTGCAGCCACCTGCTTCTGCTTCATTCACGGACCAGGGGTCAGCCTCAAAGCTGAATCGAAAGAACCCGCGCGGGCACAAAAAAGCCGTGGCGGTGAGGCCACGGCTTGAATGAATCAGGGCCGGATCACTTGGCGGCGATGGCTTTCTCGATGGCAGAGACGACGGTTGCATCGTCAGGCGTGGTCCTGGGTTCGAAGCGCTGGAGGGGCTTGCCGTCCTTGCCGATGAGGAACTTGCCGAAGTTCCATTTCACATCGCCGGGGAAGGCGCCGTCCTTGCCGGTGAGGGCGGAGTAGAGCGGGTGCTGTTCCGCGCCTTTGACATGGAGTTTGTCGAAGAGAGGGAAGCTCACTTTGAACTTGGTGGAGCAGAAGGTTTTGATCTCTTCATTGGTGCCCGGCTCCTGTGCGCCGAAGTCGTTGCAGGGGAAGCCGACGACGCTGAAACCCTGGTCCTTGAATTTTTCATGCAGGGCCTGCAGCTCTTTGTACTGCTTGGTCAGGCCGCATTGGGAGGCGACATTGACGACGAGCAGCACCTTGCCCTGATAGGCCTTGAGGCTGGTGTCTTTGCCGTCGATGTCCTTCAGCGGGATGTCGAGAACGGATTTGCTGTCGGCGGCCGAGGCCATGCCGGCGGCGAGGAGGAGTGAAAGAAGGAGGTGTTTCATGGGATGGAAGAGACGTGGCGCAGGCGCAGAACTTTCGCGCCATGTGGAGAGGCCTGGTCAAATGTGATCTTGTGCCTTGATTATCAAAAGGCTAGAAATCCAATTTATCAATGGCTGCCGACTCTCAAGAATCTGATTCACGCTGGATGCACATCGCTCTGGACCAGGCCAAGCGCGGGGTCGGTCTGACCAGTCCCAACCCGCCTGTGGGAGCAGTCATTGTGGCCCAGGGGAAGATCATCGGTCAGGGCTATCACAGGAAGGCGGGCGGGCCGCATGCCGAGATCGAGGCGATCAAGGCCGCAAAAATCGATCATCCGAAGCTGCTGCCTGGAGCCGCGCTCTTTGTCACTCTGGAGCCCTGCTGCACCAGAGGCCGCACCAATCCCTGCACGGACGCCATCAAGTCCTGCGGCATCAAACGTGTGGTGTGGGGAGCGCAGGATCCGAACCCGAAGCACTTGGGCCGCGCACAGGAGATCCTCACGGCCGCCGGCATTTCGGTGACGACTGGGGTTCTGGATGATGAGTGCCGCGAGATGATCCGGCCATTTGCCAAATGGATCACGACAGGGCTGCCGTATGTCATCGCCAAAGTCGGGCAGAGCCTGGATGGACGCATCACCCGCCCGGCGGGAGAGGGCCAGTGGATCACCAGCAGCGCGGCGCGTGCTCACTCCCTCAGGCTGCGCTCACGGGTGGATGCCATCATCGTCGGTGCGGAAACCATCCGTCAGGACAATCCGCTGTTAACCCTGCGCGGTGGCGGTCAGTCGGGCAAAGAGCAGCCGCTGCGCGTGATCCTTACCCGCAGTGGCGATCTGCCGAAGACGGCGCACGTCTTCACGGATGAGTTCAAGGCGCGCACCCTGGTGCTGCGCGATCTCGACTTCCCGCAGGTGCTGCAGGAACTCGGCAGCCGCGGCATCGTCAGCGTGCTCGTTGAAGGCGGGGCGGATGTGATGGGCCAGGCTTTCAGAAATCGCGCCGTGGATGAGGCGGTCTGGTACATTGCGCCGCTCATCTGCGGCTCCGGCGTGGCTTCCGTCGGTGGCCCGGGCCTGCCGAATTCGGTCGAGTTGCAGCAGGTGACGATACTTCCCATCGGTGACAATGTCTGCATCACCGGTCATCCCGTCTGGCATGACGCCCAACCCTCCCATCCATGAGCCGCCCCGCTGTTTTTTTTGATCGTGATGGTGTGGTGAACCTGTCGCCTGGTGCCGGTTATGTGCTGCGCTGGCCGGACTTTCATTTCTCTCCGGGCATCGTCGAAGCACTGCAGCTTTGCCATGCTCGTGGTTATGTCACGGTTCTCGCCACCAGCCAGCAGGGCGTGGGCCGGAAGCTCATGTCCCAGGCCGATCTCGATGAAATTCACGCGCGGATGCAGGCCCATCTGCAGAGCCATGGCGCGGCCTTTGCCGCCATTTATGCATGCACCTGTTTGAGCACCGATCCCGGCTGCACCTGCCGCAAGCCGAGTGCCGAGATGCTGCTGCGCGCCGCAGCCGAGCATGACCTGAATTTGAATCAAAGCCTGCTCGTGGGTGACGCGGACCGCGACATCGAGATGGGCATCAACGCGGGCGTGCCAGTGACCATCCGCATTGAGAGTGAAAACGCCCACCACGTCAAAGCCACCCACACCCTTCCGGACACGACCGGCCTGGCGGCGCTCCTGGAACGGGTGCTGCCAGCGCGCTGAATTGCCCGTTGACGAATCCGGTCCTGCCGTCACCTGTGCACCATGACTCGTCGTCCGCCCCGCCTGCTGACCGTTCTCGCGCTTCTCGCGCTGGGTTGGGCGCAGGTGTTTGGCATGATGCGCGGGTATGTCTGCGACTGCGGTGGTGAGGTGGAAATCACCGCGCAGGATCACTGTCACGGGCCGCACGGCATCGCTTGCCACGATCACGATGCGGTCATGCCGGTTCACGATCATGAAGATCACGATGATGAGACCGACAGCCATGAGCATGCGCCGTTGACGGAGCCGGTGCAGACGGAACAAGTCGCCGGTCAGATGTCCCTCTCCGCAGTTCCAGCGCAGTCTTTGATCGCCACGCTGGAGGTGATCGCACCCTTTGTTTCGCTCAATGAAACCGGCATCGCCCACGCATCCCCCTCACGGGATGATGGTGGAGGCCGACGATGGCCGCTGCTGCTGACACGCACCATTGCCCTGCGGGTTTGAGACCTGGCCGCACCGCCATCCACGCTGGTGGCCGGTGCTTCTCGCGCATCCTTCACAGACATGTTTTCGCATGCCTGGAACTCTCAATCCGCCCGCTCATGCTTCGTTATCTTTTCATCGCACTTTTCATTCCGCTGACGACTTCGGCCGTCACGCTCTCTCTTTCCGACATCGCACCGCGTGTGCGGGATCATCATCCGGCGCTCAAGGCCGCGCGTCTCAGCATTGAAGAAGCACGCGGGCGGCAGCTCGGTGCAGGCCGGCTCACCAATCCCAGGTTCGAGAGCAGCTTCCAAAGCGAAAGCCGTGTCAGTCCGCGCACCACTGTGTTTGGCATTGATCAATCCTTCCCGTTGACCAAGCGCCTCAGCCTGGAAAAGAAGCTCACCTCACAACTCGTCACCGCCGCCGAGCATGAGGTCCGCGACGCCGAGCGCCGCTACATCGCCGCAGCACGCAGCCTCTCCGTGAAACTGCTCGCCTTGGACAAACAACGTGCGCTGCGCCAGCAGCAGACCGCCCTGGCTCAGAAGCTCTCCGACTTCGCTAAAGACCGCGCCAAAGCAGGTGAGTTGTCACCGCTCGATGCCGCCCAGGCCCAGGTGGACACCCAGCGCCTGCTGTTGGAAGCCCGCCGCATCGAAATCGAAAGCGTCAGTCTGCGCGGCGAACTCAAACCAATGATCGGACTCAAACCGCAGGACACGCTGAGCCTCAGCGGCGACCTGCCATCGCTCGTGCTGCCGCCATCGAGAGCCTGGCAGCAGCGCGCCGACTACCAGCTCGCGCAAACCAAAGTCGAAGCCGCGCAAACCGACTCTGCTCTCGCCAAGGCCAGGCGCATGTCCGACGTCAGTGCTGGCTTCTTCGCCTCGCGTGAGCAGCAGGACGTGACGCCGCGTAACACTGAGCGCACAGGCTTCGTCGGCTTTCGTTTCTCCGTCCCTCTGCCGTTTTGGAATCGCAATCAGGGAGAGATCGCCGAGAAGGCGGCGATGTCCGAGCGAGCGCGCCTTGAAACCGAAGCTCTGGCCGCACAGATCACCGGCGAAGCAGATGCGGCACGTCGCGAAATGGAAGCGAACGCCGCACTTGTCACAGACACACGCGACAAGCTGCTGCCTCTCGTCATCGAGCAAACCAGCAAGCTGGAGAAGGCCTATGAGTCAGGCCAGACCGATCTTCTCACCGTGCTCCGCGCTCGCGACCAACGCCTGCAACTCGAAGCCGCCGCGCTGGATGCCTCGCGCGATTTTCATCTCGCTCGCATTCGCTACGAATCCGCCATCGGTCATCCTTAAACTCTTATGAGCTACTACCTCATCAAACTCTTCCTCAGCGCCGGCGTCATTGTTGTTGTCACCGAGATCGCCAAGCGCAACAACGCCGCTGCCAGCATCATTCACTCCCTGCCGCTGACTTCACTGCTCGCCTTCATCTGGCTTTACACCGAGACGAAGGATTCGGCACTGATTGGCCGTCACGCCTTTGGCACTTTCTGGTTCGTGCTGCCCACGCTGCCCATGTTTGTGCTCATGCCATTGCTGATCAGGAAACTCGGCGGTTTCTGGCCGGCACTGATCACCGGCATCATCCTCACCGTGGCGCTGTATGCGCTCACCATGCGCCTGCTGAAACTCGCCGGCGTGGAACTCTGATGCTCCTCCCATGAATCTGAAACAACTCTCCCTGCTGGCTCTGCTGCCGGCCATCACCCTGCACGCCGCCGATCCGGGGCGTGCGGATAACACGGTCATTCTTGAAGCCGCCGCCGTGATGAATCTTCAGCTCGAATTTGCCGAAGCTGAGGAAACAACCTTTGAGGAAACGATCTTCTCCCTCGGTCACATCGAGGTGCTGCCAGGCAACCGCGCCATCGTCAGCAGCCGCATTCCAGGCCGCGCCTTTTCCGTGCTCGTGATCCCGCATCAGGAGATCGATGCCGATGCCGAAGTGGCCTGGGTGGAGAGCCGCCAGCCCGGCGATCCGCCGCCGGTGATCAAGCTCACCGCGCCAATCAGCGGCATGGTTTCCAGAGTCAACATCGCCCAGGGTCAGCCCATCTCGCCCGATCAGGAATTGATCGAAATCATGGACCTCGGAACCGTCGAAGCCGTGGCGCACGTGCCGCAGCATCTGGCGGGAAAATTGAAGACCGGCATCCAGGCCCACATCCGCATCAATGCACTGCCGGACCGCATCTTTGAAGCCAGCCTCGTGCACATCGCCGCCACGGCGGATGAAGACACTGGAACACTGGAAGCCGCCTTTCATCTGGCCAATCCGGACAAGCTCGTGCGCCCCGGCATGAAGGCTGAATTCAGTCTCGTCGTCAGCCAGCGTGAAGGCGTGATGTCCATCCCGCGCTCAGCCGTGCAGGGGGACGCGGCGGATCGTTTTGTGTACATCAAGGACTACGATCTGAAGAACGCCTTTGTGAAAACCAGCGTCGTGCTCGGCGCGCAGAACGATCAGTTTGTCGAGGTCGTGAAGGGCCTGTTTCCGGGTGATGAAGTGGTCATGCGCGGCGCTTATGCGCTGGCCTTCGCCGGCAAGGGCAGCGTCTCGCTCAAGGAGGCGCTCGATGCCGCGCATGGCCATGCTCACAACGAAGACGGCAGTGAGATGAGCAAAGAACAACTCGCCGCCAAAGGTCATGACGACCACGATCATGCGCATGCCGGCCAGGGCTGGACCATGCTGACCAGTTTCTTTGCAGGCACCAGCGGCCTGCTGCTGGTGCTGCTGATCCTCTCTCTTCTCAAGCGCAAGGAGGTGACAGCGTGAAGGCAGCCTCAAAGTCGCAGGAGGAGCCGTCATGCTGAATCACCTCATCCGCTTCTCACTGCATCACCGGCCGCTTGTTCTGATGGCGTCGCTGATCGTGCTGGTGTTCGGCGTGCAGACACTGAAGCAGCTGCCGGTGGAAGTGCTGCCGGACATGACGAAACCCACGGTCACGATTCTGACGGAAGCACCGGGGCTCGCGCCGGAGGAGGTCGAGACGCTGGTCACCCAGCCGCTTGAAAGTGCCGTGCAGGGCGTCGGCGGACTGGATCGCCTGCGTTCCAATTCGGATGTCGGTCTCTCGCTGGTGTTTGCCGAGTTTGGCTGGGGCACGGACATTTATCGGGCGCGACAGCTTGTGCAGGAGCGCATGCAGTCCGTGCTCGGTTCGCTGCCGAAAGGCGTCAAACCCGGCATGACGCCCGTGTCATCCCTGATGGGTGAAATCCTGCTCGTCGGTCTGCGCAGCAACGATGGAAAAATCGCACCGGTGGATCTGCGAACGCTGGCGGACTGGACGATCCGCCGCCGCCTGCAGAGCATCAGCGGCGTGGCGGAAGTGCTGACCATCGGTGGCGGTGTGAAGCAGATCCAGGTGCAGCCGAATCCCAACCGGCTGTCCGCATTTGGGGTCACGTTTGAAGAGGTCGAGAAGGCGGTGAGCCGCGCCGCGGGCAATGCCACAAGCGGCTATCTGCAAGCCGGCCCGCGCGAGATCATGGTGCGCAATCTTGGCATGACGACACGACTGGAGGACATCGCCCGCACCGTGATCAAGACCGTGGGTGACCGCCCCGTGCTCATCAGTGATGTGGCGGAGGTCAGGAATGCGGTGCAACCCATGCGTGGTGATGCCAGCGTGAATGGAACCATGGGAGTGGTGCTCAGCATCGACAAAGCCCCCGGTTTTGACACGCTCAAGCTCACGCGCAGCATCGAAGCAGCTCTTGATGAAATGCGGCCCAGCCTGCCCGCAGGCGTCACGGCGGAGATCATGTTCCGTCAGGGCGATTTCATTGAACACGCCATCGGCAATCTCAAAGAAGCCATCCGTGATGGCGCGATCATGGTGGCGGTGATTCTGTTCCTGTTCCTGCTTAATTTACGCACCACGGCCATCACCCTTATGGCCATGCCACTGTCGTTTGCGGTGACGATCCTCATCTTCAAAGCCTTTGGTGTCAGCGTGAATTCCATGACGCTCGGCGGGCTCGCCGTCTCCATCGGAATGGTCGTCGATGATGCGATTGTCGATGTCGAAAACGTGTGGCGGCGTTTGCGTGAGAATCCCGGCAAGCCGTTGCTCGAAGTCATCGCCAGCGCCTCGGGTGAAGTACGGAACTCCATCCTTTACGCTACGGTGCTGATCATTCTCGTGTTCCTGCCGCTGCTTGGCCTGGAAGGCATTGAAGGCCGCCTGTTCACGCCCATCGCCATCGCCACGATCACCAGCATGGCGGCCTCGTTCATCGTCAGCCTGACCGTGATTCCAGTGCTGTGCTCACTTCTGCTGAAGCGCGGCAGCGTTTTGGAGTGCGGTGGAAAGCGCTCAGGTGCGACACCGCTTTCGAGCGCAGAAGAAATCTCCAATTCAGTCGATGCGGAGGCTCGTGCATCCACCGTGCATGGGAAAGCGGTGTCGCCACCCCTTCAGGGTTCTGCCACCGCACTCCAGGGCGCTGCCGCGTATGATCCGATCGTCGTCAAATTTCTGAAGTTCATGGTCCGCCACACTTTCCTTCGGGTGGCGCTCGGCGCACCCATGCTTGTCATCGCGTTTGCCGGCACGCTGCTCATCGCCTCGCTCATGCTTTACCCGATGATGGGAAAAGAGTTTTTGCCCGCATTCAATGAAGGCAGCGCCACCATCTCGCTCGCCGGAGCTCCGGGCACCTCGCTGGCTCAGTCGAACGAAATTGGCGAAATCGGAGCGCGGCTGCTGAAGGAGATTCCGGAAGTGAAAAGCGTGGGTCGCCGTGCCGGCCGTGCCGAGAAGGACGATCACGTCATGCCGGTGAGCGTGAATGAATTCGATGTCGAGTTTCGAGAGACGGAGGGCAAAGAGGGCCACACGGATGCACACGGTCACGGCCCAGACAAACCACGCCCGCGCAGCGAGGTCTTCCAAGAGATTCGTGAAAAGCTTGGCACCATTCCCGGCACCTTCCTCAATGTCGGCCAGCCCATCAGTCACCGCCTCTCGCACATGCTCAGCGGTGTCTCCGCCAAGATCGCGGTGAAGATCTTCGGGTCAGACTTGGCCGTGCTGCGTGAAAAGGGCGCGCAGGTGGCTGAACTTGCCAAAATGATCCCTGGTTTGACCGATGTGAATCTCGAAGCCCAGGTGCCCATTCCTCAGATCAAGATCGAGGTCAACCGCGAGCGCGCGGTGGCCTACGGCGTGCAGCCGGGAACTCTCAATGAACAGGTTTCGACGCTGCTCGGCGGCAAAACACTTGCCGAACTGCGGGAAGGTCAGCGCACCGTCGATCTCGTGCTGCGCCTGCCCGAGTCATGGCGTGATTCGCCTGAGAAACTGGGCGAGCTGCTAATCGAGACCGATCGCGGCCAGCGCATCCCGCTGCGGCTCGTCGCCGACATCCGTGAAGGCAGGGGGCCGAACGTGATCAACCGTGAAAACACCCAGCGCCGGATCGTCATCGGTGCCAACACCAGCGTGCGCGATCTCGAATCACTCGTGAAGCAGTGGGAGTCGGCGGTGAAGGAGAAGGTGAAATTGCCGGAGGTATATTTCCTCCGTTTTGAAGGCGAGTTTCAAGCGCAGCAAGCGGCGGCAAAACGCATCACTTTCTACTTCACCCTCGTGCTGCTGGCGGTGGCGGTTTTGCTTTATGGCTACTTCCGCAGCCTCTCGCTGGCGCTTCAGGTCATGCTGAACATCCCGCTCGCACTCATGGGCGGACTCGCGCTGACCTGGGTGCTTGTCGACAACATCAGCATAGCCACCATCGTCGGTTTCATCGCCGTCGGCGGCGTGGCCGCGCGCAATGGCATCATGATGATCGGCCACTACCTGCATCTGATGAAGCACGAGGGCGAGGGCTTCACACGCCAGATGATTCTGCGCGGCACGCTGGAGCGGCTGGTGCCGGTTTTGATGACCGCGCTGAGTGCCGGCATCGCCCTGATCCCGCTGCTGCTCTCCGCGCATGAGCCGGGGAAAGAAATTCTGCATCCGGTGGCTGTCGTGATGGTCGGCGGGCTCGTCAGCAGCACGCTGCTCGATCTCATGGTCACGCCCGCCGTCTTTTATCTCTTTGGCCGCAAGGCCGCCCTCAAGTACCTCCAACCCAACCCAACCAACCCATGAAAACCAAACTCATCCTCGTTCTCAGCTTCATCACCTCGCTTTCCCTGGCCCATGAGGGCGTCGAACTCGGCCCCAATGGCGGGCGGATTCTCGAGTTCAGCAAAAACGAAACCATGCACGGCGAAGTCACGGTGAAGGGAGACAAGTTTCACATCGCCGTTCTCGACAAGGACATGAAGGCCGTGGCGATGGACAAGCAGACGCTCACCGCCACCACCGGAGACCGCAGCGCGCCGCAAAAGCTCGCGGTGGAGAAAGATGCCAAAGGCTTCCTTGTCCCGCTGGTGAAGGCTGGAGAGTGGCTGATCCTGCAGTTCAAAAACGCCTCCGGTGAAAAGGCGATCACTGCGCGTCTGGAATACAACACCGCCATCTGTGAGGAATGCAAAAACGCCGAGTGGCTCTGCAAATGCAAGCCGGCGGCGGAGAAGAAATAATCGTCAGTGGAAGGCCCACAAAAACTCCGCCATCTATCCAACCCATGAACGATGACGACTTCAACCAGATGCTCAAGCGCGCGGCCTCTGCCTTGCCTGGGGCCCTGCCGGTTTCCCTGGAAGGCTCGATCATGGCGCGCGTGAAGTCGGACGATGGACGTGCGAAACGCTGGCGCTCTTTTGTGCAATGGCTCATGATTCTGGCGGCCACCTCTGGCGTCGTCACTGCCGGCATGGTGTGCTGGTCCATGGCCTCGCGTGACACGACGCACACCACGCCGCCGACGATGAAGCTTTTCCGGGAGGGGCTGCCGAAATGACCTCGCGCGGGAAGTGGCTGCTCATCTCCGCGGTCTTCTCCGCCGTGCTGGCGGGCGGGACAGCGTGGTTTGTCACGGACTGGGTTTTGCATCGCCATGGCGAAAGTCATGCGCATGATCAAACGGAGCCGGATTTCCATGCGTGGATGCATGAGCATCTCGACATCACGCCAGAGCAGCATGAGATTCTGGAGCCGATCGAAGCCGAGTTTGAGCAGCAGCGCGTCAGGCTGCGTGGTGAAATCCGTGCCGCAGGTCTTGAAGTGGCTGCGGCGATTGGTGAAGCCACGGTGAACGATGCGCGCCTGAAGTCGGCCCTGGAACGGCTGAACAAATCCCAGGGCGATCTGCAACGCATGACGCTGGAGCATTTTTTTGCCATGAAACGCCACCTGCGACCCGCGCAGGCGAAACGACTGCTGGAGTGGACGCATGACAGCCTTGCCCGCGAGCCTTGAACTCCACATCGTGGAGACAGAAGCTGCGCCGCACGAGAGTGTGGAACAGCAGAAAGTCCGCGCCGCGCAGGCGGGGGACATGGCGGCGTTTGAATGGATCGTGCAGCAGCATGAAGAGCGGCTCTTCGGCTTCTGCCGCCGATGGCTGAATTGCACGGAGGATGCGCGTGAAGTCTGCCAGGACGCTTTTGTGCAGGCTTGGCAGGCGCTGCCGGAATTTGAAGGCCGGGCGAAACTCTCGACGTGGTTGTATCAGATCGCCCTGAACCTGTGCCGGGACCGCTCCAAGACACGCGCAACACGTCAGCGTCAGAGCACCATCGCCCTTGATAATGTGCAGCATTCCCCCGAATGCCCGAAACAAGGCCCTGCGGCAAACGCCGAATGGCAGAGCGAGATGCAGAAGCTGGAACGCGGCCTGACTGTGCTGCCGGAGAAACTTCGCGCCGCCCTGATGCTCACCACGATGGAAGGCCTGAGCCACGAAGAGTGCGCCGATGTGCTGAACTGTTCCGTGCGCGGCGTCGAGGGCCGACTCTACCGCGCGCGGCAGATGCTGATGCAGTGGTGGGATGAAGAACGCTGAACTCTTTTATGGGGTCGGGCTCAGGAGGTCGTCTGAAGAACGGACAAGCTCCCCTTTTTGATGAACTCCCGACACTTTTCCCTGCTGGCGCTGGTCTTGACCCCGGCGCTTTATGCTCAGCAACCGCCGACCACCACGAACTCGAAACCTGAGGTGCTTCCCGAGATCGTGATCGAGGGGAAGGCCGATGATCTGCTGGGGAAAACGGATGCAGCATCCAAGGGACATGCGTCGCAGGCGGACTTCCTGGCGCGGCCGCTGCTGCGGCGCGGGGAGATCGTGGAGGCGATCCCGGGGATGATCGCCACGCAGCATGCCGGCGGGGGCAAGGCGAACCAGTATTTCCTGCGCGGCTTCAATCTGGATCATGGCACCGACTTTGCCATGAGTCTGGAAGGGATGCCGCTGAACATGCGGACGCATGCCCACGGTCAGGGCTACACGGATCTGAATCCGCTGATTCCTGAGCTGGTGGAGTCGCTGGATTATGCCAAGGGCACCTACACCGCCGCGAATGGTGACCTGTCCACGGCCGGCAGTGCGGACTTTCTGATGTGGGATCTGTTGCCGCAAAATCTGGTGAAGACGGAGTTCGGCCAATTCAATTACTACCGCGCGCTGGTGGCGGGCACGCAGCGCCTGCCCTCGGATTTGGAAAGAGGCGTGCAGCAGGGCCTGACGTATGCGCTGGAGTACAATTATTACGACGGCCCGTGGACTCAGCCGGAAGAGTATAGCCGCTGGAATGGCCTGCTGCGCTGGTTCAAGACGGACGATGACAGCAAGCTCTCGGTCACGTTCATGGGCTATCGCGGCTCGTGGACCAGCACGGATCAGATTCCTTCGGCGCTGGTCAATGCAGGCACGCTGGGCCGCTATGATTCACTGGATCCGACCGCCGGCGGTGAAAGTGAGCGCTACAGCCTGAACATCGCCTTTGAGCACCGGGATGATGACGTGGCGACGCGTGCGAACCTGTTCGGCATTTACTACCTGCTCGATATCTACTCAAACTTCACTTATCAACTGAATCCAGGACTGCCCACGGGTGACCAGTTTCAGCAGGCCGAGCAGCGCTGGGTGCTCGGCGGCAATGTTTCACGCACTTGGGAGAAGCGCGAGCTGATGGGCATTGAGTCAGACCTCACGTTTGGTTTGCAGACACGCTCGGATTTGATTGGTGGCATCGGCCTCTGGCAGACACAGCAGCGGCACCGTCACGCGATGATCCGTCAGGATGACATCATGGAGTCCAGTGCCGGTCTGTATGGTGAGGCGGTCACACGCTGGGCACCGTGGTTCAGGACCGTGATCGGGCTGCGTGGTGACCTGTATTATTTCGATCCGGTGAAGAGCACCGTCGCCGGACTGGATGCCGAAACGGCTGGGATAGTGAGTCCGAAGTTCAGCGCCATCTTTGGCCCCTGGAAGAAGAACGAGTTGTATCTGAACTTCGGCACCGGTTTTCACAGCAATGATGCGCGCGGAGTGACCGCAGGCGTGAACTCTGCCGATGCCCTGGTGCGCACCATGGGCGGTGAAATCGGTCTGCGGACCCAGGCCATCCGGGACATGACCACGACGCTGGCCCTGTTCTGGCTGCAGAGTGACAGCGAGCTCGTCTATGCGGGCGATTCGGGCACCAACAAGCCGGGCGACGGATCGGAGCGTTACGGCATCGAAATCGCCAACTACTGGCGGCCCAAAACCTGGTTCACTGCGGATGCGGAGCTGGCGCTGACGCATGCCCGGTTCATGACGGCACCGGCCGGCGCCAACCACATTCCAAACAGCATCCCCATCATGTTCAGCGGCGGTTTCAATCTCGGCGCCCAGGGCAATGCGCCAGGATGGTTTGCCGGCTCGCGCCTGCGCATGTTCGCCAACAGTCCGCTGGAGGCGACGGATACCTATCGCGGCCGCGATAGTGTCCAGGTGAATGCCACGGCGGGTCGCCGGTGGAAGAATTGGGAAGTCGCGCTGGACTGCATGAACCTCCTCAACCGCAACGACAACGACATCTCCTATTATTACCAAAGCCAGGCCCCCGGTCGGCCGGCGGCGAATGACACGCACGTCCATGCGGTCGAACCGCGCATGTTTCGAATGCGCGTGACTTACCGGTTTTAACCTGAGCCTATTTTGCGCAGTGTGACGCGGTTTTTGTTAGGCTTGAGAGTTTTAAGACATTGCGGAGTCTAACCGCGTGCAAGCAGTTCATCTGCCACACAACACCCAACCAAAAATAGACCATGAAAACGAAACTCATCCGCTCAGCCCTAATGAGTCTGTCGATCCTCGGCACGCTCGCCCTCGCTTCATGTCAAAACGGTGGTTCCGCGCCTCACGCGGCCGTTGCCTGCAGCAAATGCAAGACCGTTTGGGTCAAGCATCAACACAGCAACTACCCCGGGGGTGGTGCTTCCAAGGGACAATTCGTGACTCTCACATCCTCGGCTCACATGGCCTGTCCGGACTGCACGAACAAAGTTGAGTCAATGTTCAAGGGTTTGGATAAGACCACCCACACCTGCAAGTCCTGCGGCGGTTCACTCTTCCATTGCATGAAACACTAACGTTGATTTGAGCAGCAGGAGCCGCCCGGTTCGTATGGACCGTGCGGCTCTTGGCGTTTTTCGGCCGGGAGGCAGCGTTTTGGAGCATCCCACCGCGTTTCCATGGCCGATGGCGTGTGTTTCCGGTAATCGGCGCGCTTTAAATGCGGGAGAAATCCGCCCTCAGGAGTGGAGATGAGATGCCGCTTGCCAAAAGAAGGTCTGCCCCCATATTCGCGCCCCCTATGGACATTTTGATTGGCATACTCACGGTGGTCGAAGTTCTCGTCTGCCTCCTCATGATTCTTATCGTTCTCATGCAGCGCCCGCGGCAGGAAGGCCTCGGCGCGTCCTTTGGTGACGGCGCCATGACCCAGCTGGTGGGCGCGCAGACCACCAATGTGTTGCAAAAAGGCACCGTCTACCTGGCCGTGCTTCTTTTCGTCCTCACCATTTCCCTGGCCGTGCTCACGACCAAGCGCCAGGCGGGCAACACCAGCAAGAAAGTCTTCGCTGAGCCGCCTGCCCCCGCAGCTCCTGCCAAACCAGCGGCACCGGCTGTTGAAGTCAAGCCATCCACCGCTCCAGCCGCAACTCCGGCCATGAAAGAGCCCGGCGAGGCAAAGCCAGCTGCGCCAGCCGCCACAAAGCCCGCCGCACCAGCCGTGACTCCTGCTCCA
This sequence comes from uncultured Verrucomicrobiota bacterium, assembly GCA_903960845.1. Taxonomy (GTDB): domain Bacteria; phylum Verrucomicrobiota; class Verrucomicrobiia; order Verrucomicrobiales; family Verrucomicrobiaceae; genus Prosthecobacter. The sequence goes on from CAJCCF010000428.1 coordinate 31,749, forward strand.
GCCGCCGCAAAGTCAACTGCGCCAGCCGCTGCTGCCACACCGGCTCCGAAGCCTGTTGAAGCCCCGAAAGCTGCCGCACCAGCACCTGCGCCAGCCGTGAAACCTGCACCAGTTGCTCCAGCTCCTGCCGCTCCTGCCGCAGCCAAGACCCCCGTCACCGCTCCAGCGCCTGCCGCTCCAGCGCCTGCCGCTCCAGCGCCTGCCGCTCCAGCTGCAGCACAGCCTGCCGCTCCGACCAAACCCTGATCAATCCAGGCTATAGACGTTTACCACTTTCTGCATAGCCTCCAGTCATGAAAGGCGGCAAATCAATCATCCGGTCGGCTCACTGCCTGAAGACCCTTGTTTGGTTGCTGATCTTCCTCATCGGGGGAAGGCTGGTGGCGATCGACACCATTCGTTGTCAGCTCGCAGACGGTTTTGATTTCCCGGTCGGAAAGCCCAACGGCGACAACTATTACAAGTTCCGCGGCTACCATGCGAATGGCCACATGGGCGAAGACTGGAACGGGCGCGGTGGTGGCGACAGCGATTTGGGGGCTCCCATTTATGCCACGGCGCGCGGTGTCGTGGTCATCTCCGAAAACATCGGGGCGGGCTGGGGAAACTGCATCGTGGTCAGGCACGCCTATCGTGATGAGACGGGCAAGATCGCCATGGTGGACAGCCAATACGGACACCTGCATCAGCGCATTGGCCGGGTCGGGCAGATCGTTGAAAAAGGCCAGCTCATCGGGGCGATGGGCAGTAACAACGGCATGTATGCTGTCCATCTGCACTTCGAGATGCGCAAGAATCTCCACATCGGCATGAACCGGAGCCAGTTTGCCCGCGACGACACGAACTACTACAGCCCCACGGCCTTCATCAACAAGCATCGCGTCCTGCAAAGCAGTCCTCAAAAATACCCGATTCCGACCGGGCTCTTTGCCCCTTACGGCCGCTCCCTTGCGGATGCCCGTATCGACACCGGAAATGCCGTGCAGGTGCCGGTGCTGCCCTCCATCAAGCCGGACTCCGCATTGCCTGCGGCAGGCCCGGCTGATGATGACGAGGACTTCTGGTCCAAGCTCCGTGCGCGCTTGAAGCAGGGCAAGGTCATCGACGGCAACCAGCCCCAGCAGTAAGGTCTGTCCTCACTTCGCGAGGTGTTCCCAGATCCCGGCCTGCGACTCGCGTGCCTTGCGTGCCAGGGTGCTGAGTTCCACCACATAGGTCGGCAGATCACGCTTATCATCAGGCAGGTCGGTGGGGATCCCATGAACCCAGGCAAAGCCTTTGCTGATCAGAAGATCCGCCAGATACACGGGGCCTTCGGGCAGGTGAACTTTGATGATCGCGTAGTAGCGCACGGTGTTGGGCACACGCTCCCATTTGGTCAGCACGTCGAAAGGCCGCTCCTTCAGCAACTGCGCCACATAGGCCGCCGCCTCATTGCCCGTCTCAAGGATCACCTTGTCCGCCGCCTTGCCGAAATAGCGCCCCTGCTCGGCCACCAGTTGCGGATGATTCATCGTCGTCTCCAGGGCGTCCGCAAAATACAGCACAAAAATGTGCTCCTCGTTGCCATAGCGGATGCGCAGCGTGTCTCCCTCATTCGCGCGGCTCTCCACCAGCGCAGGGGAGGGCAAAATCTGAAAGTGCTCCACCGAGTCCTTTGGTGCGGTGCCGGCAGCGGGGGTTGATTTTCCATGTGCACCGGCAGCAGACACCGCCTTCGACTGGTTCTCCCGCAGCAGGATACCACCCAGAACGATCACCAGCACAAGCGCGGCAGTGATCGAGAGATTGAGCATGACAGTTCGGAAGGACATAGGCGGCAAAGGGGGCTGACTGTCCCGGAATCTGAGCTTTGCTCAAGTCCTGATCCTGACGCACTTGTCGAAAGCCTCTCCTTGCGTCCACGCCGGCTTCCGCTAAAGCCAGAGCATGTCCCTCGAATCCGACCGCGCCGAACTCGCCCAGATCCTCCGTGCCAAATCTGTCAAGACTGGCAAATTCACCCTCGCCTCGGGCAAAGAGAGCGATCTCTATGTCGACTGCCGCGTCACCACTCTGGATGCCCGCGGTGCCGTTCTTGTGGGGCGCGTTCTGCTTGACCTGTTGCGGAAGGAGGAAGCCGCCCGCGGCCTGAATATCGGGTCACTCGGCGGTCTGACCATGGGGGCAGATCCCATCACCCTCGCCGTGGCGATCAGTTCCAGTCTCGCTGGTGAGGCCACGCCCGTGCAGGCCTTTGTTGTCCGGAAAGAACCCAAGGGCCATGGCCGGGGCAAACGCATTGAGGGAAATTTCACTCCCGGCCAGCCAGTGGTGGTCGTCGATGACGTCATCACCACAGGTGACTCCACCCTGAAGGCCATCCAGGCCATCGAGGAGGAAGGCGGCAAGGTCGCCTTTGCTCTCATTCTGGTCGACCGCCAGGAAGGCGGCCGCGAAAACATCGAAAGCAAAGGCTACCCCGTCGTCGCCGCTTACACGCGGGCTGAATTGGTGGGGTGACCGACGCCGAAAAATCGCTGGAGATTCCGCGTAATCCGGAGGGTCGCCCGGCCCGTCCCGGTGCCTTCATGAACCCGATTTGAATGGTGGGGGTGACACGGTCTTGCTCCGACCTGACAACCGTCTACTCTGAGCCTCCCCAATGGCAGACTCCTTTGTCCATCTCCACCTGCACTCCGAGTATTCGCTCCTCGACGGAGCCGTGCGTCTCGACGACCTCGTCGCGCGCACGAAGAAGTTGGAGATGCCGGCGGTGGCATTGACAGACCACGGCAATCTTTACGGCAGCATCGACTTCTACATGGCGGCAAAGAAGGCCAAGCTGAAGGCCATCCTCGGCTGCGAGGTCTATCTGGCTCCCGGCTCGATGCATGAAAAGAAGGACATCCAGGGGAGAAAACGCGAGTCCCACCTGACGCTGTTAGCCTCCAGCAATGAAGGTTACGAAAACCTCTCACGCCTGGTCACTGAATCACACCTCTACGGCAAGTGGGACAATCCGCGCCTCGACAGGGAACTGCTGCGCAAGCACAGCAAAGGCCTCATCTGCCTGAGCGGCTGCCTCAAAGGCGAGATTAACGAACTCCTTCTCAGCGATCGCAAAGACGAGGCGGAACGAAGCCTCGTGGAATTTCGTGACATCTTCGGGCCGGAAAATTTCTACCTCGAGCTCATGGATCACGGCATGGAGCAGCAGCGCACCGTGACGCGGCAACTCCTCGAATGGGCACCCAAATACGGTCTCAAAACCGTGGCCACCAATGACGTGCATTTCATGGATCGTGGCGACCATGAGAGTCATGACGTCATGATCTGCATTGGTTCAGGCGCCAACGTGCATGACGTGAACCGCGTCACCTACTCGCCCGAGGTTTACTTCAAAACGGCGGAGGAAATGCGCGCCCTGTTCCGCGAGATCCCCGAGGCCTGCGACAACACCCTGGAGATCGCGGAGCGCTGCGACATCAGCATCAAGCTCGATGCCACAAGCATTGAGCGTTACCCGCAATACAAGCCGCCCGGTGGTGAGGATCGAAATGACTATCTGCGCTTTCTCTGCGAGGAGGGACTGATCCGTCGTTATGGTCGCGACCGCGCGCTGAATGACGAGGTCCTGCGCAAACGCATGGACTATGAGCTGGCGTTGCTCGGTGAAAAAAACTTCACCAGCTACTTCCTCATCGTTTGGGATTTCATCAACTGGGC